>DATNNZ010000118.1:0-39346 GCA_035601575.1 Chthoniobacterales bacterium | reverse complement strand
ATTCATCGAGCTTAGTCTGAAAAGACCGCCGACCCTGGCGCGTTTTCACCGACCAAGTCCTCAGATCAAACTCATCTTCCACGTTCTCGATGGCGATAACTTCAAAAACGAATCGGGTCTGCCGTAAAGTTGTTTCCAGCGAGGATTGGCCAGAATCCGGTCCACACGTCATGAATCCGAAAACACTCATCGGTGAAGTCGTCGTTGCGCTCGCCAAAGCGGCGCTTCTCGTGTTCGGCTTGATCGAACGCTTTGACCACGCGGATGCCCGGAACAACGTCCGAGAGTGCATCGGTCAGGTTGGACCATTTGCGCCAGGCGCGCAGGAAAAACGCGTGCATGACTCTGCCGTTCCGATAAATCAAAACTAGCAGGATCGGCAGAGGAACGGTCATCACTAGCCGAGCCGCCAATCGAGAAAAATCAGCACCGCGCTCAGACCGATCAGTAGAAGAAAGGATAGGGAGAGCTCGACCACACCAAAGGCGATGAAGTCCCAGATTCGGTCGCTATTTGAACCGACCCTACTCATGATACTTCCGGTTTGTTTGCTGGAAAAATAGCTGACGCTTAACTTGTGTAGGTGGTCGTACATCTGCGTCCGCAAGTCGCGGGCCACGTGTTCGCCCAAGACTGCCATTGTGCGCAGACGAACCCAAGCAGCGCATTGTTGAAGAATGAGAGTGACGGTCAATCCTCCGAGCAGGGTTAGTGCGAGAGGCCATGCTTGAGCGAGCAGCAACGTTCCACCCTGAAATGGTTGAACGACTTGGTCGACTAATTGTCCCGTAAAAAAAGGCGGTAGCAGACGCGCCAAAGTCATGACGGTGGCACCGAACATGCCAAGTCCAACTTGGGCGCGGTATGGCCGGAGGTAACCAAGCAAACGCCAAACTATGGCCAGCCAATTACCACTAACTGAGGCTTGGGCTTCTCTGATTGGTCGGACAATAGCTTCCCGGTAACGCTCGTCGCTTGGAGTAAACTCGAGGGTTCTACCATTGAGTTGTTGGTCCAGAACGTACAGCAAATGGCCAATCGCACCGCGTTGCCGGTGGGTGTACCGGATCGTGACAAACGGGTGTTCTTCAGCCCGCTCCAAAAGGTGGATGACGGTGCAGCTTAAGCCTGGCTGTTCGATGATCTTGTCCAGACGTCCCCGTGGGACCACCCGGATATGTTCATCGACATGGCGGTCAGCGACGCGGATGACGCCCAGATAGTTCGCGGTAAGCGTCACCCAGATCTGACAAAGACGCAGCGAAGCGTCAAGATCGGCTAGAGCGTAAAGCTGAATGATCTCGCCCTGGCACGCCTGTTCGACCCGACGCCGCACTGCCGTCGGCAAAGTTGGCGGCTGATCAAGGTACCGATCAAATATTTGAGAGACTGGGTCGGACATGGCCGGTTGCGGACCTGCACCCATCCTGGATGTTTGGCGCAAAAAAGAGGTTGGTTCCCGCTTTGCGCAGGACAGGCGATAAAGCTCCGGCCTTAAGGCCGCCGAAGAGAACCGGGGGTCAATGCCCGGTGATGGTCTTCTTCGGAGAGAGCGGGAGGGCTCCGTTCATATCACCTTGCCGACGAGAATCGAGTTTAGTGAAATTGATCATGGTTTTAAGCCCTCCGTAAGAAAATCGGTGTGTGACCTAACCAGACAAACGATCTTTTGGCAAGAAATTAGTTTGGCGCCAATTCAGGTACCAATCCGTCGGCTTCTGGCTTCAGCTTGGTCAGTACCAGCAGCGTACCGCGACGCCTTTGCTGATAGTCGATCTGATCAAAAGCATGTCGAATCAAATGAACTCCCAGTCCCCCAGGGCGCAGTTGATCGAGAGAACGGCCATGGTACTTCGTCGAATCAAAACGATCGCCGTAATCCCGGAGACGAAAGCGTACGCCGTTATTGATTGTTTCCAGGGAAAGCGAGATCAGCTGATCTTCGGCAAGATGATAAGCATGCCGGATGATATTGGTACAGGCTTCATCGACGCCCAAGACCATCAGGTCGACCTCTCGGCTGGAAAAAGCACGATGTTGCAAAAACTGGCGAACACAGTGCCGAACCAACCAAAGATTTGCCGGATGACTTGCGAACTCGATCTTTTTCTTCATTTGCGGCCAATCGTCAGAATCGTCAGGTCGTCATAAGGCAAGATGTCTCCTCGATGCTCAGCCTCCGCTTCGATCAAAGCTTCTACGATCTGTTCCGATCCATTCAATGGCTGAGCCAGTACTTTTCTTAGACGATCCATGGAGAAAGCTTCTCGGGATTCATTGAATGACTCAATTAGGCCGTCAGTATAGAAGATCGCCTGGGTTCCCGGGAACACTTTGATCTCATTCAGGGCGAACTGGAGATCTCTTACTACTCCGAGCGGAGGGGATGCCTCGATCGTCGGTTCTTCCACTTTGCCGATGCCTCGCCGCAGGATTGGAGCGAAATGGCCTGCTACCGAGAATTCGATCCGGCTGCTCTGAGCAACGATTCGGCCCAGAACCGCTGTGATGAACAAGCCGCGAATAGTACGATCCCACAGGCGGGTATTCCAACGCCGCAAAACATCCGCAGGAGACATTTCGGGGTGAACAATGAAACGGAGCATACTTATTGCCTGCGCCATCATCAGCGCCGCCGAAATCCCTTTTCCGGAGACGTCGCCGACGACGAAATAAAATTCGCCTTCGTTTCTTTCGAAGACATCGTAGAAGTCGCCGGCGATCTCGCGAGCAGGACGGTAGCGCACCGCGAACTCCAGCATTTCAGTTGACGGCAGAGCGTCCGGGAGGAAAGAATGCTGAATCTCGGTAGCCAACTCGAGATCTTTTTCCAACAGGCGGCGCTGGCGGTCTCGCTCGATCGCTCGCATCTTGGCGATCGCTGTGGCAACCATGCTGCCGTAGGCCTCAAATGCCTCCAGATCAATCACATCGAAATGCGGTTTATCAAACGGGTTGAGGACTTCCAGAACCCCAATCTCAACGTCTGATTGAAACAAGGGAATACAAAGTACCGAACGAGTTACAAAACCCGAGCTCTTGTCTAGCTCCGCATAAAATCGTGGATCGTTGTACGCATCAGTAACAAGCAAGCTCTTACGCTGTTCCTGCACCCAGCCGACGATGCCCCGGCCCCGAGGAATCTTGATTTTCCTCGGTCGCGATAAGGTGTCGCCGGCCGGTCCGCGCGCAATCGTAAGCTCCAGGTCTCCGGTTTCGGGATCGATCAGAAAGAGGGAGCTCGCTTCCGCGCGCATTACGCGACGAGCGACATCGAGAATAGCTGAAAGCAGCTCGTCGAACTCGGTAATCGAATTGATCAAAGCACTGACTTCGACTACCCCCCGATAAAGCTGATTGAGCCGTTGTAGTTCCTCGATGTTCGCGACCATATGTTTGTTGAATGCGGAATACGGAATGTAAGACCCGCAATCATCCACTGTTATAGGAATTGGAGTGCCGGGCCTGCGAGAAGATTTGCTTGGGGGGTCACTCCTCCATTGGTCAAATATTGCACGCTAAGGGCTAAGGAGTGGCCTCAAAGTGCTTGTCAGCGGAAAACTCTATACTGCGCCGTCAGAGAGGAGCTATCATCAGCAACATGGAGAACGAGGCGGCAGATTCGCAGCGACGATGTAGCCGCACTGAATCTCTTCCTTTCGCAGAATCCCCGCGGCTGTGCTCGAGCGCCTCGCGTTGCTCAAGTATCGCAACGCGCGCGGCTCGCATATCTACATTCGTCCTTCGGACGAACATCGCTTAC
Source organism: Chthoniobacterales bacterium (assembly GCA_035601575.1). Taxonomy (GTDB): domain Bacteria; phylum Verrucomicrobiota; class Verrucomicrobiia; order Chthoniobacterales; family JAFAMB01; genus DASTDH01. The sequence goes on along the minus strand of DATNNZ010000118.1, from coordinate 35,583 downwards.
CGTACTTGCCGATCTCAACGAGGCCTCGCTTGCGCGGCTCTCCGATGACGGCTTCAATCCGTACCACTCGCTATTACTGCGGTCCCTGCACCCGCCGCCGCAGACATCGCCTTCTGTGTCGCCGCCTACGCCAATGGCATGACCGAGGACCGGATTGAGCGCGCCCTTGAAGACGACTATCTCTCCCGCGATCCCAGCATCTCAAAGCGAGCTGCCTACGTCCGGAGAACTATGGAGTTGCCGGCGCTTGTCTCGACGACGGCGCAAGGATTCGCGCGGCTAATATTGAGTTAACTTCAATGCTCAGCCAACGTTACGATTAAGGCCGGCAGCTTCGCGTCCGAGCTGGCAGATTGCATCCCTGTCGGGCTTTCCCTGTTCTGTGAGTGGGATCTGGTTGAGTGGTGCGACGAAGATAGGTGCCGTGCTATGAAGTTCCGCAATAGCTTTCAGGCACTGTGCCGTGTCGACCGATAGCCCGCTCCAGGGTACGACAGCCGCAATCCACTGATCCTCGTTCCGATCCCTCACGACGACTGCGTACCGCACAGTAGATATCCGGCATAGCCTGTCCTGTATGAGGGTCGGAACTAGCATTGTTCCATCGATCCATTCGATATCGGTTGCGCGGCCCAGGATGTGCAGGTAACCGCTCGCGTCGAGGAATCCGAGGTCACCAGTGCGATACCATCCGTCTATAAAAGAAGTTGCCTGAGAGTCTGGGCGGTTGCGGTAACCGCTTGCCATAGCCGGAGATCGCACCTCGATACTCCCTGTCTCTCCTGGTTCCGCTAGCGTGCCGTCGTCACGGCGAAACTGAACTTCGACGCCGTGACGAATCTGGCCGGCGCAGGTGAACAGCTCCAAGCGGTCGAGATCGTGCTCAGCGGCAGAGAGTGAGCTTACGACGCCCATCTCGCTGGCGCCGTAGGTATGGACCAACACGGCACCGAGGCGTTCTCGGGCTCTAAGGCGCAAGGTTGGGGGAGCGGAATCGCCAATGTGGGTGAGAGTTCGCAAAGACGAAAGGTCTCTGCGGTTGACATTAGGATGGTCCATGACTTCGAAGAGCTGAGGTTCAACAAGGAAGAGGTCAGTAATCCGCTCGGATTCGATCGCCATGAGCGTGCTGGCAGCGTCGTAGGAGGTTTCTAATACAACAGATCCGCCGCCGAGCAGAGTCATATCGACCAGAACTTGAGATAAGTAGGCTAAGGGCCCGTTAATCAGCTGACGACGACCGGAAGGGACGGGGGCATGTACCAAAGCGGTATAGGCGGCAAAATTCCGCCAGCTGCCCTTTGGGACACCTGTCGTGCCGCCGGAGGAGATGATAACCGCCGTGTCATCGGGACGAGCCAAGCTCATTATCGGGGCGTCAAGCTGGGCGGCGGCAAGTTCGTCCAGGCGCAACGACGCTCCAGCCAGATCGATGCCTATAGCGGCCACTCGAGTCGTCGTCTCATCAGGCAGTAGATGAGCAGTTTCGTTAAACACAACCAACAGTGCAGGATTGATCTGGGCAATCAGCTCCATCCGGCATTGCGCAGAGACTGGCACAGAAAGGTACGTCGTGGCAGCACCAAGCAGGTTAGCCGCATAACGAATCGCAAGTGCTTCAGGACGATTAGGTGCGATAAACGCAATTAGGCTTCCACACTCGATACCGATGCTGGAGAGCGCTCGGGCATATTGAAAAATTGATTTCAAAAAGTCTGAGGCCACTATGCTGCGGCCCTTATAACGCAGTACAGGGAAGTCGCAAGTCTGGGCCAGGCGAGCAAGTAGGAGATTGATATACACGTCAGGGTCATAATCGTCTGAAACGTTTGCCAAGAGATCTTGCTCTTTCATGTTGAAAAAAAGACACTTCATTCAATCAATTATTCCCTTCATTTTGTCGAAAGCACTTTTGACGGTCTTCCAACTGGCGAAAGACGTTGTTGGTGGGAACGCGTTTCGCGTCACGAAACTCCAGTATTGTCGGCCATTCGGAAGAAATCGTTCTTTCGGTAACCCAACTTCTCATTGGGGGTGCATTGAAGCGGGTCTGACATTCCGCGTTCCCCATTCATTCACTGTGCCGTTGCAATATTTCCCAATTCCAGTAAAAATACTTGCAATCGGCATGCGATCTTTTTTCACTTTTTTCGTAGCGCTGTTCTTGCTCGCGGGTTCAGTTCGCGGCGAAGACAATACGGCGTACACTGCGCTCCGCTTGATCGGCAACTTGCGAGGCGAAGAAACCCTTAAGCAGGTTTTGGCTCTTTCTGGCGAATCTGGTAATCCGCAACCCGGTATGTGGACAATCATCCTGGACGATCCGGCTGCGCGCGGTGGCGTTCGAGAACTTCAGATTGTTTCCAATCAGGTCGCATCGGAACGAACGCCGGTCAGTAGCGAGTTGGCTGGAGGCAAGACGATTGACCTGAATCAGCTCAACTTAGATTCGGACGGAGCGTATCAGGTTGCGCAAGAAGAAGCCAAAAAGAATGGCGCGAGCTTTGACCAGGTGGACTATCAATTGTTCATCGATTCCGATTCCGGTAAACCGATCTGGGTCGTGCATCTGCTCGATACTCAACGACAAGATGTGGGGATCGTGAAGGTAGCCGCAGATAACGGTACACTGGTCAGTTCGAGCAATTGGACCAACAGCGGCTCTGGAGGTCTAGCTGCTCAAGGTTCCTCGCCGAACTCGGACCAGGAAGTTCTCGACCAAACTCCGGAATCTTCGGAGCAGCCAACGATTCAGAAGCATCGTTCTGCTGATACCGACTCGGAAGGAAGATATGTACGCCGCGATTACTCTAACGAAGACGGATCCATTTCCGATCGAGCTCGACGTTATGGACGGTCGGTGGGAAATACGGTAGAGCGCGCGTTCCGCAAAGCAGGCGGTTGGATCCAGAAGAAGGTTACCGGTAAGGACACGATTAGTTTGCCGCCTCGGAACGACACCGACGAATCTGACAGCGATCAGGATCAATATAGCCGGCCCGTCCATCCTCAACAGGTGCCGGAGTAGTAACGCGCCTGTCCGACGGTAGGGCGAAACCCGACGCCGCCAAGCCTATGTCGCGGCCAGTTTGGTGGCTTTCCTCAACGGCACAGCTTAGGGGCGCGCCATAGCGCAGCGACGGCGGCACACATCGAGCGATAGCGAGATAAGGGGTGTGAGCCCATTGGTCCCCACAAACATCCGCAGGCTCGCAGTCCTTAGAGACTGTTTCGCCCTCCGGACCACACCAACCAATCACCAATCACTATGCCTTGGCCGGCTGCTCTCGCGGTTTGACCACCTCGCTCCGCAAATTCCCTTTCCGGAAATTGCTCCACCAAAGGACGATCGGCGCGGCAATGAAAATCGAAGAATAGGTTCCCACGATCACGCCGATAACGTTCGTAAATGCAAAATCGTCTAAAACCGGGCCGCCAAAAATCCAGAGAGACAACATACAGATCAAGGTCACGCCGCTGGTGAGGACCGTTCGGCTCAGGGTTTCATTGATGCTGTCGTTCATTAGCGATCGAATGGTCCCGCGACGACCGGAACGAAGGCCCTCACGGATTCGGTCAAAGACGACGATCTTGTCGTTGATCGAATAACCGGCGACCGTCAGAATGGCTCCAATCGTGACCAACGAGAACGCGCGACCGGTTAATACGAAAATTCCAAGCGTAATTATAAGATCGTGAGTCATCGCCAGGATCGTTCCGATTGAGAATGAGAACTCGAAACGGATAGCCACGTAGATCATGACCCCAAGAAATGCGATCGCTAGGGCGTAGAGGGAAGTGGCGGCAAGTTGCGATCCCATGACCGGGCCGACAGTTTCCGAGTTTTCAACCACCAGTCCTGCTGTCTCCGGTGATTGTTTGAGCTGATTCAGAATCTTTTGCCCATTCCCATAGGGTGCGCGGATCGCAACGTAATGAAGCGTCTCCTGGTTTCGCTGGCTCGATTCTTCTTGAATCACGACGTTACCGAGCCCGATCTTCTCCAGTTGCGTACGAACCTGAGCTTCGGGTACGGGTTGGGAAGATCTTAACAGCAATGAGTCGCCCCCAGTGAAATCAATATTGAACATCTTGCTGCCACGGATTCCGAAGGCGGCGAACGAAGTGATCAGTAGCACCACCGATGCGATCAGGGCGATTTTCCACTTACCGAGGAAGTCGTAGTGTTTCGACTTGATAAGGTGGAGCATCGAAATCCGCTTCAGCCAATTGAGGTGAATCAGCCAGCTGAAAATGTTTCGCGTCACCATTAGCGCCGAAAACATCGAAGCGATGATACCGATCGTCAGAGTGATGGCGAAACCTTTGACCGGACCGGAGCCAAGCCAGAAGAGAATGACTACCTTGAGCAACGTGGTAAGGTTCGCATCAACGATTGCGCTGAAGGCCTTATGGTAGGCCGTATCAATTGCGACTTTTAGACTTTTCCCGATCCCCAGCTCTTCCCGCAATCGCTCATAGATCAATACGTTGGCATCGATCGCCATACCGATGGTGAGGATGATTCCGGCGATTCCAGGGAGCGTCAGAACGAAGTTGAACAGGGACATGACGCCGAACAGCAAGATGCCATTAACCGCCAGCCCAACCAGAGCCACCGCGCCGGCGGTGCGATAGTAAATCAGGACAAAGATCAGTGTCGCAGCCAAACCGGCCAGACCCGCCGCCAGGCCTCGCACGATAGAGTCCTGACCGAGCGTCGCTGAAACACTCCGAGTCTCGTCAATCGCAACGGGAGTTTGCAGAGGGTTCTCCAGCGCACTCGCGAGGTTCTTTGCCTCTTCGGCAGTAAAATTCCCGGTGATTACGGCGGAGTTATTGGAAATCTCGGTTTGGATTACCGGAGCAGAGATGACTTCTCCGTCGAGAACGATTGCTAAACGATTATTGATGTTGTCTCGAGTAACTCGCTGAAAGATCTTTCCGCCTTCAGAATTGAAACTGAGAGCAACCTCATAGCCACGTTGCTCGAAAGTAGCGTTTGCCCTGGTCACTTGATCCCCAGTTAGCTCCGGGCGGCGTTTTACGAGGTATTTTTCCCTTTTTCCGTTTCTCTCGACGCCATTGAGGATTACGTATCCAGGTGGCGTAAAGTGGCTCCCATTCTCAATCTGCGGCACCAACTCGTCGCTCTGAGGATGAACCAGCCGGAATTCCAGTTTGGCCACGCGCAGCAATTGTTGCCGTGCGTTCTCGACTTGCGCGGCATCGAGACCGGGGATCTGGACAAGGATTCGGTCGGTGCCTTGCTTGGTGATGACAGGTTCACTAACGCCGAACTGATCAACGCGCTTGCGAATGACCTCCACCGCCTGTTCCTGCATCTCGGGCGTAATTTTTCGCGGCTGCCCGTTCTCCTCGGTGGGTGGGACCAGACGGACGAGAAATGAAGTGCCGCCTTGTAAATCTAATCCGAGGTGGATCTTCTTCTGCAATGGAAGAAACGAGTCAATGCAAAACGCGCAAAGTAAGACGGCGAGCGCGGTGCCGAGCCCTCGTTTGGTGCGTTCGTTTTCAACGATGAAGTAAAGCCCGAAGAGGATGAGTAGAACTAAGCCGAAGACGAATGTCAGCGCTGGAGTCATACAGCAAGAACCGCTAAGGGTGAAACGGTTACCTAGGAAGTCGTTTTAGGTTCCTCGCTCGGCGCCGATTTTGCTACCGTAGCGATCGAGGCTTTTTCGATCTCTATTTTTACGTTATCTGCGATCTTCACGAGAAAAGTAGTCTCTTTTACGTTGGCGATCAGACCATGAATTCCGCTGCTAGTGATCACCTTGTCCCCGGTCTTCAGACTGGACAATAGCTTCTGTTGTTCTTTTTGCCGTTTCTGCTGCGGCCGGATCAGCAGAAAATAGAAAATGATGAACATGAAGATCAGCGGCGCGAAGGTCAGCAAGGGGTTGCTCTGGCCGGTGGTCGGCGCTGATTGCTGTTGAGCTAGAAACAAAATGGTAGAGATCATATACGGTGTTGCCTTGGCGCAGCGCTCACGCTCTGACAAGGGGAGTTGAGTCAATAACCCAAAGGGTTGACCGGAGCAAAGAAATTTTAGAAAGGATGTGATGGAGTCGGCGATAGGAAAGAAGCCACTGAAGGAGTCGGAACGTCGCGGCATTATCATTGGCGTGCTTACCGCGATGCTGCTGGCGGCTTTAGATCAAACAATTGTTGCTCCAGCCCTCCCCACAATCGGTGCCAAGCTCGGCAACACCGAATACCTATCCTGGGTGGTTACCGCCTACTTAATCACGGCTACCGCGACTACGCCGCTCTACGGCAAATTGGCTGATCTTCGTGGCCGGCGAATGGTGCTATTGTCCTGTCTGGGCATTTTTATCCTGGGATCGATCGGATGCGCTCTAGCGCCCAGTCTGTTCGCGCTGATCGGCGCCCGCGCCGTCCAAGGAGTCGGTGGCGGTGGATTAATGGCGCTCGCATTGACAATTATTGGAGACGTCGTTGCTCCCCGCGAACGCGCCAAATACCAGGGCTATTTTTCCGGGGTTTGGGCGCTAGCCAGTGTGGCTGGTCCCGGTCTCGGTGGACTACTGACCGAGCATCTTCACTGGTCGATGATCTTCTGGCTTAATCTTCCGCTCGCCGCTCTCGCTATTGTGGTGATGGACCGCCCGCTTCGGCTACTCCAGGCGCAGCGGCGACAGCACCGCCTGGATTGGTTGGGTGCAATCTTGATCATGGCAAGCACCGTTATTTTTTTGCTGATCCTCACCTGGGGCGGTGCCCGATTCGCCTGGGTCTCAGAACCGATCATCGGTCTATTTGTCGTTCTATTGGCGCTCGGTGCCTGGCTCGGATTCCATTTGCAGCATGCCTCAGAACCGTTGCTCCCGATGGACGTACTTCGGAACCCGATTGTCTTATCGGCAGCCGGAGCAGTGTTTTTCGCGATGGCCGCCTTCATTGGGACGTCGGTTTACTTGCCGATCTACTTTGAGGGGATGCTTCATCTCGCACCCAGTCAGGCTGGTTTTGGCTTAATACCGCTGATGATGGGAACTGTGTTCGGTGCTGCGGTTTCGGGGAAAGTCTCAGCCCGAATCACCCACTACAAACGGATCGCAGTCGGCGGGATGGGGCTCGCGATAATCAGCATTGTCTATCTTGGGATCGAAACCGGCCGGCTGCCGTTTGCGACCGTTGCAGTAATGGTCGCCGTCGCCGGCGCGGGCGTCGGAACGTTGTTTCCGATTGCGACCGTGTCAGTACAAAACGCGGTTGAGCCGGCCAACCTCGGAATCGCCACGGCAACGCTCACATTTCTACGCTCGTTAGGCGGAGCGATCGGTGTTGCCGTGCTCGGATCCGTTCTTTTGAGTCACGGCATCGCTATTCAATCGATTGATCATCGGCTTTCCGTTGGTGCTGGTGGCGACCTTGCCCTGAAAAGCGCGTTTATGCTCGTTTTTTTGCTGGCGGCCGGCTTTCTGCTGGCCGGCCAAATTTGCTTGATCGTGATGCGCGAAAAGCCGTGGCGATCAGACCCTTCCCAATTTAGGCCTCGACTCCGACAAGAGACCGCAAAGACGGATTTTTAACAGAAGTTCACAGAGGTCTCAAAGGGAGGATACTCTCCCGGCCATGACTTCCACGATGTGATCCCACGGCAAATCCTTTGTACTACAGAGAGTCAGAATTTTGTTTTTTTGCGAGGATTCTCCCTCGGTCGGACAAATCGGCATGCGTGAGTCTCCAGTCACCCTCTCACCAATCACTTTGGTTGCGGCTTGCCGCGCTGTGATCTCCTGTTCAAAAGTCTGTCTCTGCGGCCTCTTGTGCAACACTTGTTGGACGCCGTCTCCCGGTTGTTCGGTCTTGTTTGGCTCTTGGCCAAGTATGGTTATGGTTATTTGATGGCCAATCTAGATTTTCTCACTGCAGAGGGTCTGGTGCTCAGACTTCCGCGGACCTCCGTTGCTGAACCGCCCCGTGACGGCAAGTTGATTGAATTTGTTCGTTCTGCCGATCTCGCTCGACTTGGTGGTTTTCCTGATTCCAGCGTACCATACGCTCGCAGCTTGCTTCTGTTGGCGGCAGGCGATATCGAGGCCGCTCATCGAATCGCCCAGGAGTCATCCTCTGCCGATGGCGCTTATGTTCACGGGATGATCCATCGGATCGAAGACGACTTCGACAACGCTCGATATTGGTTTTTTCGAGCGGGGGTGCATCCGGCTTCCCCGGAAATCTATCGGCGGGCAGTCGCCAACAGCCAAAGGATCGCAAGTCACCCGACCTGGGACGCAGGTGGAGTCACTGACTGGCTCGAGGAATCCCGGGTGAAAGGGATCGGCGAAGAATTGCGAGCCGTTTTGCGGATCGAAAGCGAGGTCCTCCTGGAACATTTTACCGGCGAGATCAGCGGGTAAATGGCGATCTTCAGCTAAGACGAGACACGCAAATTCCCAGACAGACGAGACCAAGGCCAGCCGATTGGAAAAGTTGGAAGCTGCGCCGCTCCGGTTTGTTTACCTCCGGCCCAACACCTTGAACACAAGGAACAATGTAGCCGAGAACGTACCCGCACCGAGCAGCACACAAACCGGGATTGTCAGCACCCAAGCCAAAAGGATATTTCGAAGGGTCGCCATTTGTAGGCCGGACCGGTTAGCCGCCATCGTCCCGGCGATGCCGGAGGAAAGCACGTGGGTGGTACTAACCGGCAAACCGTAAATATCGGCGACTTGAATGGTGGCCATAGCGACCAATTCAGCCGACGCGCCCTGGGCATAGGTCAAATGAGATTTTCCGATCTTTTCGCCTACCGTGACAACAATCCGTTTCCAACCGATCATCGTTCCGCAACCAAGCGCGACTGCCACCGCGACTTTGACCCAGGGAGGGATGAAATCGGTCGTTGACTTCAATCCCGAAGCAAACAGCCCGAGCGCCGCGTCGTCTGCTTTGTCGCTAACCAAGTGTTGTTTTCTGAGTTTGGTTATCGATGAGTGAATGAGATAGATTGCGGTACGCAGATCCGACCGCTGTTCTTTTGGGATGTCGCTGAACTTGCTCTTGCCCTGCAGCTTGGATTGCAGATTCTGAATTTCGACCCCGATCGCGCCAAAGGTTTTATCGGACAGATGGCCGGTTGTTTTCAGAAACGCAGAGAGCTCGTCCTTTGCTCCGTCCGCCGTTGCTGGGCGATCCTTGGCATACTTATCCACGATCTCGGTAACCGGTTGGATCGCTGTTTCGAGATTCTTCAACGCTTGGCTGCTGGTACCCAGATCCAAGGCGTATACGGCTGGTAAAATCCCGATCAGGATCAGCATAATTAAGCCCATCCCTTTCTGACCGTCATTGGAGCCGTGCGAAAAACTGACCCCGGTACAGGTAAAGATCAGGAGAAGCCGAATCCACCACGGTGGCGATTTGCCAGCCTCGGCTGGAGCGTAGAGTTCAGGACGACGGATCAGGAATTTAGCTAGCAATAGAAGCAGCGCAGAACAGACAAATCCCACGATCGGCGAGACCAGCAAGCTAGTGAAGACCTCTTGCGCCTTGGCCCAATTGACACCCTCGCCAAATACGTGGCCCGGAGTGATCATAGAGTTAGCAAGTCCGACGCCCATGATTGAGCCGACCAGTGTATGCGAGCTGGATGCGGGCAGCCCCAGGTACCAGGTGCCGACATTCCAGATAATTGCGGAAATAAGCAGCGCAAAAACCATTGCGAAACCCGCCCCTGATCCGACGTTTAAAACAAGTTCGACCGGCAATAACGCAACGATGCCAAACGCGACTGCGCCACTGGATGTGAGTACTCCCATCAAGTTACAAAAACCAGACCATACCACTGCTACGACCGGGCGAAGAGAGTGCGTGTAGATTACGGTGGCAACGGCGTTTGCCGTGTCGTGGAAGCCGTTGACGAACTCGAAACTGAGAGCCATCAACAGCGCCAGGATCAGGAAGATCCCTGTGCCTAGAGCGAGGTGTTCACCAAATAATTCCATAGCGTTTGCGGGACGCTAAGAGCAAAGAGGAAACCCCAAGTTGCTGGCAAACCTTTAAAGGTAACAACTCTGTTACAAACGAGTGTCGTTGAACGAGAAAGCATCGAGCGCCTGAAGACACAATTCAGCTTGCTGCAACTTCGCTAAGCAAAGAATCTGCCATCAACGATTTTCGATGCCGTTCAGTCTTGCTCGAGGAAAAATCTATCGATGGAAAAATTTATCCTTAACTTTGATGCGCACCGTCGGGTGGCCGTCGCCCTGGCCGTCGGTATAATCGTCTTCGTAGTAACCATGGGTCTGCATCGGTTACCTCTGCAGCTTATCCTTTCTTGGAATGCCTTTGCCATGACAGCGATTTTGCTCGCATGGATCCGAATCATTTTCGCTGACGCAAAATGCGCGGTCTTGACAGCGAGGCTCCAGGACACGGGCCGGACGCTAATATTCAGCCTTGTGCTCATCGGTGCCTGCGCCAGCCTATTTGCGGTCGCGTTCTTGCTCGGGACGGCAAAGGGGACCTCTGGCGCTCGGCTGGGCGAACACGTCGGTTTAGCGGCTTTCACTGTCGTCCATTCCTGGTTTTTAATTCACACCGTTTTCACAATGCACTACGCCCATGCCTACTACCGGACCGAGGATCCTGATGAGCGCGGCCGGCATGGCGCCGGCCTGAATTTTCCCGGCGAGGAGGACGACGAACCTGACTTCATTGATTTTGCTTATTTTGCTTTCGTGATCGGTATGACTTTTCAGGTCTCGGACGTCGCGATCACGTCTAAACTCATTAGACGGTTATCGCTGGTCCATGCTCTTCTCTCGTTTTTGTTCAACACTGTCATCCTGGCGCTAGCAATTAATCTGGCTTCGAGTTTGGTCGCTTCGTAGAAAAACCACCTTGACGGCGAAGCTAACCCTGATAAGGCGGCTCCTATGAAATCTGCCGTTCTCGGGTTCTTCCTGATTGCCTGGCTGGCCTGCGCTCAAGCTAAGATCGTGACGAAGACGGTTCCTTACGATCAGGGAGGGGTTCATCTAATCGGGTGTTTGGCGTATGACGATACCCAAACCGACGGGAAGAAGTTGCCCGGCGTTCTAGTGGTGCCGGAATGGTGGGGTTTGAACGATTTCGTGAAGGGTCGAGCTGAGGCTTTGGCGAAGTTGGGATACGTTGCTTTTGTGGCGGACATGTACGGAGATGGCCAATCGACCACTGATCCGAATAAAGCAAAGGAGCTTTCCAGTTCTCTTTACGGAAAGCCTGTCATGGCGGAACGATCGAAGGCGGCTTTGGATCAGTTGACCGGTTCAGGGTTAGTCGACGAGTCTAAGCTCGCTGCCATCGGTTTCTGTTTCGGTGGCGCGGCGTGCCAGGTCTTAGCTTACAGTGGGGCGCCACTTAAAGGGATCGTCAGCTTTCACGGAGCGTTGGTGCCGCTTCCGGCCGATGCTGCCGCGAAGACGCACGCGAAATTTTTAGTCCTACAGGGGGAGCTTGACCCTCACGTCGACTTGGATCAGCGGCTCGCGTTCATCAAGTCGCTTGATCAAGGAAAAATTGATTTTCAATTCTTGAGCTATTCGGGGGCGGTACACGCCTTCATGAATCCGGACGTGGACAAATTCCATCTGGAAGGACTCAGCTATAACGCTGCTGTCGCTCAACGCGCCTGGAACCAAATGCAATTGTTCTTCCAAGAGATCTTTGGCACCGGAAAAACCTCCTAGACAGCACTTCGCCAAGGAAGCAAATGCCCATTAGTCACCTGGCACGAATAGCTATTGGCGCTGGACTGATCATCCTGGCCAGCTGCGCATCCGGATCACGAAATGTGCAAACTTCGGCAGTCGGCGGCGCGATTGAATCGCAACGATCTGGAGGAAAATTCGCTCCGGCTGAAAACGATCGGTATGCGGTTACCAGCGCGGAACTTGGCGCCATAATTTTGGACGGCCAACATTATTTACGGTGGACCTTTGGGCTGCGGATTAAACAGCCAATCCAGCTTCGGAGCGTTCGAGTCGAAGACATCACCAACACTCCCCCGATTTCTTACATTTCTGACCAGGCTCCCCAGGTGGCCGGTGGACAATGGATCAGCTATAGTGGTGCGATTGAGCCGAACGCCGCCGCCATTCCCTGGCTTTACGACAATTCCGCCAGCTCGCGCATTTTTCGGATAACGATCACCGATCTGAACAATCAGGTTTCTGTTCTCAATCAGAGCGTTTCCTATTCACCACAGGCCAAGAAGGAACTTCGCAGATGGTACGGACTCGATAATAGCCGATAGCCGAAAAAGAAACGCCGGTCCGGGCGGAATGGCCCGGCTCTTCAGTGCCGTTGGCTATTAGCTATTGGCTATCGGCTATTCTTCAGCCCTAGAGCGCGACGCGACCGCCGCGCAATTCAGCCTGGCGAACCGACGCACCGATCTCACCCAGGCGCTGCTCAAGCGAGTTTTTAAAACGATCGGGATTATCGCTTCCACTCGTTTCCGCGAGAGCTTCATTAATTCTTTGACGAACCGCTTGGTCGTAGTGATCGAAAAGTTGCAAAGCTTTCGCCGTGTCTGTCACTTGCCAGGTTACGTTTGCCGTGAGGGACCGACTTCCATCGAATGCATGTTGGACAGTCGATTGATGGCTTTGCAGAGAAAGTTTGCGCCGGCTGACGAAAGGATTAGTCCAGAAGAGACCTCCGCCCCGAATCGTGCCAAGATATTTCTGGCCGGAATAAAGAACCAAAGCCTGGTCTCGGCGCATCAGACGAAATCCGCGGAGGATCACCAACGCTATGAGAAGTAGACCGAATCCGGGCAAGAGCCCAATCGGTGGAGATCCAGTAGTCGCTTCTGCGTTGGCCAATCGTCCCAGTGCTTGGGACAAAATCAGCGCTAGAGCTCCGAGCACCAAGATAATTCCTACGACGGCGACGAGCGGACCGTTGAGGAAAAACCCGGGACGCTCTCCAGTGGCATTTGGGGGAACAGCTGTTGCCTGCATGTAAACAACATCGCTGGGTCGACCGTTTTTGACGAGCAGAAATTGCGGGTTCACAGAAGGCCGCCAAGAGGACTTTGCACAGGAGGCCACAGAGGTCTCAAAGAGAGCAGGGCTCGATCCGGCTATAGGGCCAAACCACCATCGCTTTAGGCCTTTTGAATAAATGCGAGGCTGGACAAAACCGGAACCCTCTTTGAGATCTTTGCGATCTCTTTGTTTAAGAATCTTTCTTTGCGGACTCCGGTTGAATCTGCGGGTTCAGCGATCTTTTTAAACAGATTCCTATTGCTTGAACCATACAGGCTGCTCCCTTTATCGCCATGGTGAGAAATGTCGATCGGGATTCGTCTGCCAAACCTAAGACTGGCGTTATTCCCTTTGCGGTCATGCGGAAATACAGCGGCTTGGAAGTTTTGCGGCAGGTGAAAGATGGCCAACTCCCACCGCCGCCGATTCGCGACGTTATTCCGTTCGATTTATGGGATATGGAATTCGGCCGAGCAACCATTGTAACCACGCCAAATGAGAGATTTTATAATACGATGGGCATCGTACACGGCGGGTATGCGATGACACTGTTGGATACTTGCATGGGCGTGGCCATTTATACGACGCTGAGTTCCGGCGTCGGCTACACGACTATTGAAACAAAGGTCAATTTTGTTAAACCGATCACCGCGGAAACCGGGCTGTTGCGAGCGGTTGGACACGCAGTGCACAGCGGAACCCGCACAGCGACGGCGGAAGGCAGGTTGGTCGATGAGGAGGGAAAACTCTACGCCCACGGCACGACCACTTGTTTTCTCTTCCCGCTGGAGGATGCGCCGGGGCCGCTCCGCCGGCAATAACACCGTTAGAGATCGGCTCTTGCCACGCAAAACACAAGCCGCTAGGGCTTCAAGGAAAACTCGCGCAAAGACGCAAAGGCGCAAAGGATGGAGGGAGAGTGAGAGGTGAGAGATGGTTGGTAGCTAGTAAGAGACTTTTGTCGGCGTATCAGCGAGTTGATGTTCCGCCGCGGCCCACGCCCTGGCTGGTAGCGGGAACGGTTCCTAAGCCGAGCAGCTCAGGCTCAAATCTCGGCCTCACTTCTCTTCTTTGCGCCTTTGCGTCTTTGCGTGAGCTCTTCTAATCCGACGTTGCCAGTTACTGCAATATTTTCGCGTTCAAATCCGTAATCTGTTTACCGAGTGCGGCGACTTTGTCCCGAAGCCCTTGATAGGTCGCGGCAATTTTTGGATCCGAAAAAACCGGTTTTCCGGTTTCGGAGCCCTTGCTCCATGAGCCCCAGTTGGCGGCGAAGAAATCCAATAATGACCGATGTGCGTCGATGTAATTCTGTAGCAACTGGTTTCTTCTGTTTATACTTTCCCAAGGAAAGGTAGAGATCAGCTCCTTTCGTATTGGGTCGACAATCTTTCTGGTGAGACGTTGGTTGGTTAAGGCGTTGTCCAGATCTGCGTCGGCATTGAGGTAGAGCTTAACTGCTAAATCTTTGCTTTGTTTGAATTCGTCCAGAAGTGTTCGCCAGGGATCGATTTCCTCTTTCGTCGCAAAGCTGTTCGGATCCAAGCGCTCCGGTTTATCGAAATAAGCAAATCGGTTACGCACATCTTTCTCCTGGTTTGTGATCCGACCCATCACTGTCTCTGATGCTGCGCCTATCCGCTCCTTGAGGCCTTGTACCGCTTCCTCAAAGCCCTTCTGCGAGAAAGTAGCGCCTGGACTGGCCGAGCCGCTTGGCGTGGTTGAAGCTGATCCGCGCGCCTTAGACCCCGGCGACGGCGAACTCGACGTCGGTGTTTGACCGAAAGTAATCGGGGTGCTGAGCAGCAGAGCGGAAAAGCAAAGAGCGGAGACGAGATACTTCATGAAATATTACTGGGGGGAATATTAAAATCGTGGATTGCGAATTTCGGGTCTTACACTGTGCATTCCGCGATTCAGATACAGGTTTTATTCTTCGGACATGGCCTTGTATTGTTCATTCAATTCCTTCCCAGTGGCGATGATCTGATCGCGTAACTTCTGGAAGGTCACTGCCAAGTGCGCATCTTGGAAAACCACGGTTCCACTGGCCGCTTTCCAACTCCCCCAATTTTTCTCATAAAAATCAAGGAGTTTCCCATGATCGGTGATGTATTCCGACATCAGCGCATTTTTTTTATGGATCGTATCCCAAGGAAAGCCATTGATGACTTCCTCTTTGAAGCGTGCGGCAATTTGTTCGTTTACCTTGGCATTGCGTAGGGCGATGTCGAGGTACTTTCCGAGATTGTTGTAAAGATCGGCCACCGATTCGGATCGCTGTTTCAGTTCGGCCAGCAGGGTTCGCCACTGCGCAACCTCGTCAACCGATTTAAAAGTACTTGGGTCGAGCCGGTCATCTTTCTCAAAATACCCCAATCGCGTATGAACGTCAGATTCCTCGGTTTGTATTCGATTCAAAACCTTGTTCGCGGCGTCTCCCAGCGCTTGTTGAGCCGCTTCGACCATCGTTTTGTCGGGAGTGGCTTGCCCTCTTCCCTTGGTCGCTGAGGGAGTGGCAGACGATTTTGCCGCTGTCGGATCGGTGATCGGTGACTTCAGTTTAGATTTGGCATCTTGTGCGAGCAGCATTCCGGGACTGGAGACCGCAATCGTCGTGGCCAGCAGTGAGAATTTGGCTAGGGTCCAAAAGGGCGATTGAAGCGAGTGCATGGCGAAGGAAGCTTGCGGCGGTAGTAAAAATGCATCTACTGGAGAAGCGCAAGGCGAATTCGCTCGACGGATTCAATGCCGACCGCTTCGATCTCCAGAATTGTGAGCACTCCAGCCAAGGTTCCTGATTCGCGGCCGCGCTGTGGATGGGCTACTACTGATGTCGAATACATCCGCTATCATGACACCGAGTGGGGACGCCCTTCCCGGGACGATCAGCACCTTTTCGAAATGCTGGTTCTAGAGAGCATGCAAAGCGGCTTGAGTTGGCTGACGATTCTACGGAAACGCGAGAATTTCCGACGAGCGTTCGCCAATTTTGACATCCGCGCCGTAGCCAAATATAACGCAGCTAAAATCGACAAGCTATTGGCCGATCCCGGCATCATTCGCAATCGAAAAAAAATCGAAGCGGCGGTAGCGAACGCCCAAGCGGCGCGCCGCGTTATCGCCGAAGTTGGATCACTAGCTGATTTCTTGTGGTCGATTGTTGGGAACCGTCCGTTGGTCAATCGCTGGAAATCACTATCACAGGTTCCGGCCGCTACCGATGAATCACGACGGCTCGCCGCCGAACTAAAAAAGCGCGGATTTCAATTTCTCGGTCCCACCACCTGCTACGCATTCATGCAGGCAGTGGGAATGGTGAACGATCATTTGGTGGGATGCTTTCGCCATCGAGAGGTGGTAGGAAAGAAATAGCCGATGCAGACACGCTGTTTGTCTAAAAGACCCTGTCAACCAACGCTGTTCCAGCCTCGAAACGCCGCAAGTTTTCCACGAAATGTTTTACCAACCGCAACGCTTCGTTCTCGTGTCCACCGCTGGTATGAGGAGTAATGTGACAGTTGGGTAAGTTCCATAGCTCATGCTCGGGCGGAAGAGGTTCTGGGTCGGTCACGTCAAGATACGCCGCCGCCAGGTGACCAGTGGACAGCGCGCTGATCAACGCTGGTTGATCCGTGGTTGTTCCCCTCCCAATGGCGTAGTAACAGCTTCCGGTTTTCATCGATTGGAAGCGTGCGGTGTCAAAAAAATGGACCGAGTTCGGGCTAGCCGGAAGGACATTAACGACATGGTCCGCCGTCGCCAATACTGCTTCCAGCCGATCCGGTCCGATCACCTCGGCAAATTGATCTGGAGCTGGATTCCGGCGATAGCCAAAGACGGCGGCCGCGAACGGCCGGAGCAACTCAGCCAATCGATGGCCAATCGAACCGAATCCGGCGATCAGAATGGTCTGATCACCTAATAGGTGACACTTGCTTCGCATGTCGTTTTGCGGCCAGGCTCGATCGGTTAGTTGGTTGCGAAATGCCGGATAAAATTGCCGAGCTTCCGCGAGCAGCCAGCCGAGCGCATGTTGGGCACAAGGCTCAGAAAATACGGCCGAACTGCTGGTCAGAATTACCTGGTGTTTGCCAAAGGCGGCCCGTAATTCCGGTGTATCGTAACGAGTGTACCCAGCGCTCGATATATGGGCCCAGCGAAGTCGCGGACTGTTTTGGAGATCCTCCGGGTTTGGTTGTCCGAACGCGATGTCAGAGTCCAGCAAACGGTGATCGATGGTCCCGACCTGCAGAACATCCTCGCCCGGCGGCGCGATGGTCAGTCGGTGGCCTTTAGTTTCCCGAATCAGGTATGCTTCCGCCTGATCGGACAATTGCAGATTTGTCCAGATTGAAAAGCCCTCCATTCCCTAAATTCTCGCGACCGCCCGAGAATGCCAGCGAAAGATTTAAACGCTTTTCCTTTCACCCAGCGTACGGTGATTTCGGCGATCCGGCGGCCGTAAGCTTCCGCGGTCTCCGGAAAAGTTGCTCGAGTTGGTGAATGCACGGTCGGACACGGCGATTGCTGCAACGAATGAAATACGAATTAGCTCAGGCAGCGGCCTGACGAAATAAGCTAATGTGAGCGCGGTTCGGATTGCCTGTTTCCGTTGAACGCATAAGCTCGTCTTATGACCAACGGCTATCAACCGATCGAAAACTATGGCGTAGTTGGCAATCTTGAAACCGTTGCCCTCATTGGAATCGACGGTTCAATCGACTTTTGTTGCTTTCCGAACTTCGATTCGCCCTCTATCTTTGCCAGCCTGTTGGACGTAGATAAAGGTGGACGATTTTCAATTGCGCCGGTCTTGCAAAATAGTCGACCCAAACAGAGCTACGTGCCAAACACGAACATCCTGCTCACCCGTTTTCTGTCTCCGGACGGGGTGGCTGAAGTGGTCGACTTTATGCCGGTATTTAGCACCGCAGCGTCAGAACAAGAGCGGGTTGAATGCTCAAGAATTGTCCGGCGTGCCAAGTGTATCCGCGGTGAGGTTCGCTTCCAAATGGTCTGTGAGCCGAGATTTGACTACGCCCGCGTCTCTCACCAGATCAAGCAAGTCTCGGAAACCGAAGTGCTGTTCCTCCCCGAGGGCTCTCAAGTCTCTGCCTTGCGATTACGTACGCAAGCGCCGCTCAAGCGCGAAGGGGATGGCATCGTCAGCGATTTCGTGCTGAAAGCGGGTGAGAAGGCCCTGTTTGTGCTTGAACTCGATCGCGGAGAAGGCGGGGAAGACCTTACTGTTCGCGAAAGGGAATCGTTCAAGGGGACATTAAACTTTTGGCAGGTTTGGATTGGACGATCAAACTATGCCGGCCGTTGGAGAGAAATAGTGGATCGCTCGGCCCTGGTGTTGAAGCTATTAACTAACCGGCAATATGGGTCGATCGTGGCCGCTCCGACCTTTGGTCTGCCGGAATTGCTTGGGGGAGGCCGGAATTGGGATTATCGCTTCACTTGGATTCGCGATGCAAGCTTTACCCTTTACGCATTAAGCCGGTTAGGATTTACGGAAGAGTCTCGTGCCTTTATCAAGTGGTTGGAGGCGCGCTGCGCCGAGGCCACACCAGATCGGCCCCTGCAAATCATGTACGGGATTGATGGCCGTCACGAGCTGCCGGAAGAAATACTTACTCACTTTACTGGGTATCGAGGTAGCGCACCGGTCCGTATCGGCAACGGAGCCGCTAATCAGCTCCAGTTAGATATCTACGGCGAACTGATGGATTCCCTCTATATCTACGACAAGTTCGGAGAGCAAATCAGTTACGACCTCTGGGGCGATATTGTCCGAATAGTCAACTGGGTCTGCGAAAATTGGGATCGACCGGATGAAGGCATTTGGGAGGTTCGTGGTGGACAGCAAGCATTCTATTATAGCCGTCTCATGTGTTGGGTAGCGATCGACCGCGCGATCCGGCTCTCGATCAAGAGAAGTTATCCCGCACCCCGTGCCCGCTGGTTACAGACTCGCGATGATATCCACAATCAGATTTATAAACGTTTCTGGAACGAAAAACTGCAGAGTTTTGTTCAAGTACAGGATGGTGATTGGTTGGACGCCGCATGCTTGCTTTCGCCGTTGGTCCGATTCATTTCTCCGACCGATCCGCGTTGGCTTACTACCCTCCGAGCGATCGAAAATGCGTTGGTTGACGATTCGTTGCTTTATCGGTATCGAAGCCCGGATGGATTGATCGGAACCGAAGGAACCTTTTGCATGTGTTCTTTCTGGTTCATCGAATGTTTAGCCCGCAGCGGAGATGTACATAAGGCGCGTTTTCTATTCGAGAAGATGCTGGGGTACGCGAACCACGTCGGTTTGTTTGCTGAGGAGCTAGGTCCTTCCGGGGAGCACCTGGGCAACTTTCCTCAAGCATTCACGCATATGGCGCTCATCAGCGCTGCTTTTGAACTGAACCGCCGATTGAACCGGCCAAGCACAATTTAGAAGCCCGAAGCCAGGCACGGCGGGTAGGGCGAAACAGTCCGGCAAAACGGTGTGCTTCTTCCCTTCGTTAGAATGGCGGACTGTGAGCCTCGCACGGCCTTAGTCGCTATCATCTCGCCCGCACGAATCGTATTTTCTTCGCGATGGCTCGGCAAAGTATACAAAACACCCGGCTGTATTCGCACGCCGGGTGTTCTCCATCGTTTGCCGCTAGCTAGGGGCGACTCAACTCAACTAACTCAGGGAGCCGGCTTCGAGGAGGGCCCCAAGATGAGATCAACTCCTGCCTGAGCGTCGACCAAGCCAAAACCATCCGCTCGGCTGAAGCCGAAGCCGATGGTATTCTGAAAGGTCCCGATCACGGTATCTTTAGTCGGACCGAAGCTCGCGGTGAACTTCGTTCCAGCGCCGAGATAATCCGACTGACCGCCGGAAACCTTGGTTAGCGCATTATCCTGGTCGATCGTGAAACTAACTGAGTCACCGGATGCGAATTTTCCGGGTGTAAATTTGAGGGTCACCTGTGGAGATGCCGGACCGCTAACGAAAGATATGTCGCCAGGTGCGATGCCTCTGGTTGTGCCGATGGTGGGAGCGGGATTTGTGGCTTTCGTATCAAAAATCAGGTCGCCTTTTGAAGCGTCGATGGTCAGACTTTCGAGTGATTGGCCGGGATGTCCCAAATAGAAAACCGTAAGGTAATTTGGACCGTCGGTAACGCTTCCCTGTGCGGTTACCGCCACAAACCCACTGGAACTTGCACCCAGTGCTGAACAAAATAGGGGATCGATATCGTGGGCCGGGGTCGTCGCCTCCAGCACGAACTTAACCGAGCCCGGATCAATTGAACCAGGTCCCCCCGCAGCTTGAATTATCAAAGCGGCAACACCGGCGATATGAGGAGCGGCCGCACTGGTGCCAAAAAACGCGAACTGATCCGCTTGGTACGGACTGCCAAAGAAAGTAGTGCCGACACCGTCGACACCGGCGACTTCCGGTTTGACGCGCAGCTCCGGAGTCGTCAGGCGATTTCCGTTCTGATCGAAGTAAATCAACACCGGGCCGGGTGACGTAAACGCCTCGATGACCGGCTGGAAAGGTTTCTTATCGGTCCAATCGTACACATAGGCGGCGCAATCGATTGCTCCGTTTGCTGAATTATGACCGTACGTAGTCCGCACATTCAGAGGGCTGGCATGAAAGTATTTGCCGGTAATGTTCCCGATTCCATCCAAGAAGGTCTGGATGCTGAGCTGATGGGCAGCCGGCGGAGGAGGCGCTAGCGGGTCTTTTTTCTTAGTCCGGGTGATGGCAATCTGGTAGGTCGTCCCCAAAATAAGGTTACCCGTCTGTTGGTAGGGTTGCTGGATCGTAAATGCATCGCTGGTCCCACTCAGCTCCGGATGGTAGTTACCGTCCCCGTCGAAGACGAGAGTATTGAAGTCGGTAGTGATGCCGTCCGCTTGGTCGAACACATCGTCCCACTGAAGGAAAAAGTTGTAGGAGAAGCCGGTGAAGCTCGGACTCGCAGGGGGAACATCAATGGTCGTAACCGGTTCCTTTCCACCATTCGGGTTCCAATTGTGCCATCCACCGGCGGTGAGAACTGGATCGACTTGCTCGAGCTTCAAGTTGCCGTGATTTCCGGCCGTGCGGACTGATTTATCGGTAAGATCGCGGTAGGTGCTGATATACCCGTTGTCGCCCTCATTCCCGGCGGATGAACAGTAAACCGCCGGATGACCCGGCAAGGAAGTGCTGTAAGCTACCGTATTAACTGCTTGGGCCAGGAGTCCATCCGAGAAAACTGGATCGTCGGAATAGCTGATGTCATCGACGATAACGTCGCAGTTAGCCTGCGCCCGCAAAGCAACAATATTATTAGCGAAGTCGATTTCGCTAACGAACGCGGTAGCAAATGCGAGATTGCAACGCGGAGCCAAGTCGTAAACGATTTGGCACATCGCTCGCCCCTCGTCAGTGCCCCCGAATCCCCCATTATCAAAATCCTCCA
This sequence comes from Chthoniobacterales bacterium, assembly GCA_035601575.1. Lineage (GTDB taxonomy): Bacteria > Verrucomicrobiota > Verrucomicrobiia > Chthoniobacterales > JAFAMB01 > DASTDH01. Next base: position 14,075 of record DATNNZ010000118.1, on the reverse strand, counting down.
GGACATTAACCACCGGGAGGTCGGCCTGTGCTTACGTCCTGCGCTGCGGTTGTTGCGGGGGGACTCTGGACGTTTAGATAGGCGGTATTAAAACTGTCAGACAAGACGCCGACCGTAATGCCGTCTCCCTTAATACCACGCTTGTTCACCAAATCGGTCTTTAAAACGACTGCACCCTCTGAAGTCACTGCTCCCACATTGGCATGCGGCTTTCCTTCCATGGTAACCGCCCGAACGCCGGCCAAACGGGCAGTGGCTTCAACTTGTGCCGGAGTGAAGTAAGCAGACATGATTCCATGGCGGTAGGTAGCGTTCTTCGCTTGGATTTTGATATTCTGGGAATTCAACGCGCGTTCGAGGGCCTCGATACTCTGTGTCCCATCCAGGTGGATGTGAACTAACACCCGCCCATTCGTATCAAATCTCCCTGGGATATCCCGCGTATCCGCCAGGGATAGTGGTGTCGCAAAGGTTTGCGGAGCAAGGTTCGTATTGGGTTTCGCCGCGTTCTTCGCTCTCTGAATTAGACGTTGGAGATGCGAATCAACATTGGTCGGAACCGTAGGATCGGCAGCAAGGGTTGGAGAAAGATTAATTAGCCAAAGAGCACCGAATAATAGGCAGCCGAAGCTGACAGCCGTTGCGGACGCCAAAGTGCGCAACGGCCAATGTGGGGAAGAATATTTTCTTCTCATGGTTAGAAACAGGTTGGTGATGTGGGCGCATTGAGCACCGCGAGACAGAAACCAACTTGGCTCTTAAGTGATTCATAATTGAATGACGGTGTCTCTGGACGATGCCGTGCTCCGCCCCGCAAGGATTAACTTGGAAGAGAGCGATATCAGGATTCGAATCGCGCTGTCCAACACAAAACCGACGACAAGCAACTTAAAATTATTCCCGGCTCCGCGAGATTTTTTAACAATTTTAGCTAGTGAGCCCCGCTACAAGCAGTGCAGCTATTGTCAGTCTGGTTTCTGCAGGGATTTCGTTTTTGCCAGGTCGGAATCGTTCTCCCGCGAAGAGGCCCCTGGAGAGTCGCCAGTCAGCTTTATTTCAGTTTGCTGAAAATTTTCTCAATTTTTTCGACTACTCCGGTTTGATGGAATCTGATTCTCTAACTCGGGCATGCGGGGCGCAACACACATCTATCGGGTCACCGATCTAACGCTCTTGGGCCGGCAGCGCCTATTTTCTGAACGACCCTCTGTCGAACGGACGCGTAGGCTTATCCGACGAAGCTTTCTGACGTCATGAATTCCACGGTGGAAGATTCCGGCCCAAATCGGGAGCGCATCCCTACCGGTCCGTGTTCAACTCGGAGCCTTTTCGAGATCGCTGCTGACTGCGCGTTGCACTTCGGTTCGGCTTTGTTCGCCGGCCAGGTGAAGGATAATATCGGTTTTGGAAATGCTGCCGATCAGCCGCTGCGAAGTCAAATTGTCGACAACCGGCAAACGTTCCGAACGCGTTTCCGAAAACTTCCTGAGGGCATCCGTCATGCTATGTAGGGGCGAAACGCGAGGGAAGTTTTCATCCATGATATCGGCGGCGATTACCACAGTCTCCAATTCCGGTCGATCCAGAAACGCTTTCACGTCGTGTAGCGAGACCGCGCCCAGGAGCCTGCGGTCATCATCTATGATATAGACATGTTGGAATTGGTGTTGGACAAAGGTTTGGGCGATCTGCGCGAAAGTTGCGTTCTGCGGCAACGTGAGGGGGTCCCGCTTGATTAAATCAACCAGGTCTACTTCGGCCAGTTGGCTATTGAAGAAGGCCGCCCCTTTGCGCTCTAACGATTCACCGTACATAAATCGGCGTTCGAAGAAACTGCTACAATAATAACCCAACACGCAAGCAACCATTAAAAATGGAACAATCGCGTAACTGAGCGTGAGCTCAAATACCATTAGAATAGCCATTAACGGTGCGCCGGTCGTCGCGGCCAGGAAAGAGCCCATACCCATTAAACCATACATGGTGGGATCAGGGCGAAGCTGGGGAGCGAGATAGAGCACTGCCTGGCCGTAAAGCACGCCGATGGCGGATCCGATGAAGAGCGTCGGCGTAAAGACACCGCCCACCGCTCCGGATCCGAATGTGGCCGAGGTAGCAATCAGCTTGACGATGAGGAGGAATAGAATCGTTTCAAAATCCCAGTTTTGATGGAAAAGGGAGGTAACTAGTCCTTGTCCGTTACCGCAGACCTGAGGATAAAACATGGCCAGCAGCCCAACCACAGCTCCACCTAAGCCGAGCTTGGCTGGTACCGGCAAATCCAGCTTCGCAAAAAGCGATTCGGTCCGGCGCAGGACCCGTAAATAAAGAGGCGCCAGAAGTCCTAGGAAGATACCGATCGCGCAAAGCGGCACAATCTCCCATCGCGTATGGAGACCGAGGTCGGGCGATTGGTAAAGTGGACCCTCCCCGTGAAATGCTCGAGTTACGAAAGTGGCGGCAACGGAGGCCAGGATCAACGGTCCAAGGGATTCGACCACGACCGTTCCGAGCACGATTTCAGCCACAAAAAACGAGCCGGCGATGGGAGCATTGTAGGCACTAGCTATTCCGGCTGCTGCTCCACACGCGACGAGATGTCGTCGCTGCGGTATAGGGGAATTGCGCAACCGTCCAATTAACGAAGCGAGAAGTGAAGAAAGCTGAACGAGCGGTCCCTCTCGTCCAATCGAAGCGCCGGTGCTAATGGAGAAAAGGGCCGAAATCGTTTTGACCAGGCTGGCCCGGAGGGAAATGATTCCGTTGCCCACCACCACCGCTTCCATGTAGTCGGTGGTCGATTTCTGACGCACCGCGGCGATCAGCCGATTACCGATCCACAGTGTTAGTCCAGCCAGGACGCCGCCGGCTACCGGCACCAGAAACCGCTGCCAAAGTGGCAGGCGCTCGAAGCTGGTAATGATCGAGGCCTCCGATCCGGTAAAGAGCCAATGGAGAATGTCAGTAGCGCGCCGGAAACATTCCGCGGCCAATGCTCCCAAAATGCCAATCACCGCCGCCCAGACCAGCGTTACCTGCCGCTCACCGAAGCGAAATCTCTCAATTATCCAGACCTTGAGGATGAGAAGCCGGCGCAAAAGCGGTGAAAGACGCTGCCGTTTCTCCTCTGTATCCATAAGTCTACAGTTCGGCGAAGGTTTCCAGGAATTCGGACATATTGGTAGCCTCCATTAGTCGATCAATCACCGGTCGATTGCGCAGGTGTCGAGCCAGAAAAGAGGTGAGATCCAGGTATTCCGCGATAGCACCTTTCGGTACGCCGATCAGTAATATCAGGCGGACAGGCGTATCACCAAAAACCACCGGTTCGGGACAGGTACCAATCGCCAGAACCAATGCGCGGACGCTATCGGTTCGGGCATGGGGAAAAGCGACTCCCATGGGGAGTATTGGAGGATCCACTTTTTGGCGTTGCAGCACGGCGGTTCGCAGTGCGTTTGCGTCGATCACGTCCGGCTGACTGCGCAGCGACGCGAGAAGTTCGTCAATCGCCTCGGTCTCAGTCCTGGCCCGAACCGGATTAACAAATACCGCCGAGCGCAAGCGGGCAACTGTTCGGCTATTAATCACTCGAACCTCCGTATTGCGTGAGGCGAGCAATTCGCCGAAAACGTGCTCTTTAGCTGAAAAGAAAGTGGTTCAGATACAACCGTCATGTTTCGGTGCCCTGAAATTCTCATAGCAGAAAAGGGCCTCGAAAGCGAATCGGCATAGTCATACCCAGAGTACAAACAGAACACAGCGCAGGTTTAGATGGGCAAGCGTAATGGCGTATGGGCGTATCGGCATGAGTCGTGAGCCCTATGCGACCCAACGCCTCATTTTTTCCAAATCGATCGCACGCACGAGTGAGCCCAAACTGGGAAAGCCGTCGTGATGCCAATCGAGGGCGGGCTCCTGCATTTGGCCGATTGGACAAATGCGTTGTGCGCCAAATTGAATTGCCAAATCAATCGATTCCGGAACTACCGGATGGATCCCGATGGTGCTGATATACTTTCGCAACAGCTCGATGCTTGGTTCCAAACTGGCGGTAAAAGGTTTGATGACGAAGGTGCGATGGGACGGCTGACGGGGAAATTCTCTCCCTGGATCAAAGAGAACGGTCCAAGCGAGCGAATTGTCCGGGCTTTCCCAGAGCCGGGTAGCTGGATCATTGGCGCTTCGAAACCTCCAATCTTCACGAAATGCGCGAACAGCCGCGGCTGCTTCCAAAGGCATCGGAACCTGCGAAGAAGCCTTAAGTTGCCGCGCGAGTTGTTCAGCGAAATGGTTTGCCTGTTGTTTGACCAGAAAGAATTGCGGTGAGAGGCAACCTAGTTGATCGAAGGCAGAGCCATCCTGGATAGCGCCTAAGATCTCGGTCGTGGTCCACTCTCCTAAAAGCATCGCGAAACTGACTTTATGCCCGTGTGGCACGAATCGCTGCCATGGTCGCACCTGGCTCGCGAACTCTTGAATAGTGCGATCAGAGCCGAAAACCACCACCGTAGCAGCGCTTTCCAGCCAACCGGGCAATAGTCGTTGGGAAAGTTTTGGTTGAATCGCTTTTGGCAATGAGTCCACGAAAGTGCGGACCTCGACTAGTTCAGTCGAAGGCAGTTTAATCCAATTTTCGGATCCAACCAGAATACCGCGTATCAGACTCTGCAGCGCGGCATGCGGAGTTAGTCCCGAGACGATATGAAGAATGGGGGAGCAAGGAATTAACCGACGAAACCGGTCACCGTACTGTATCCAGGAAGAGGTTGCGAACTCGACTCCGAGTTCACGCGCTACCCAGTCGCACAAAAGCTGCGACGTGATCTCTCCTAGCCACGGAAAGGCTCGGGCTGAATCGGCAATCGCCTGAACTCGTTCCGGAAATTTCATCGACTGAGAATTTCATCTACCGCCCGGGAGCATCCTCGCGGCAGCGCATTTGGATCGCGTCCAATCAAACGAAAATCTCCGTTCGATCCGCTCCAAGCCAGGTCCTGGGTCTGAATCGCAAGGACAGACCAGATGTTGGCCAGGTCAATGATCCGGATCATTCCGGTCTGACCGGGCAAAGCTTCACGGTTGGTGGCCGGGTCGATCACGACAACGCGAGCCCAAGGCGGCCCATTGTGCGGGTGATCAACGCCAGAACTATAAAATTGCGAGCTCAACTCCGTCATTCCGTACTCATTCCAAATGCCGTCGATCGGAATCGCGAAGTGATTCGATAGGTCGCGGTACAAGTCACTTTTTTCGATTGTTCGATGGCTTCCCTTGAATCCTCCGGTTTCCATTATTAGGCTGCCTTCCGGGAGGGAAATCGGCTTTCCTGCCGTAGTTTCCAAAATATCCAGGAAGGCCAAGGCGGTTCCGAAAAGAACAACCGGTCCTCGCTGGCCCGAGACGAAATTGCAGAGGCTCTCCCGATCGAGACGTCCGGGTGCTTTCCAAAAATGCTGATGCTCCCGATTTGCGGTCAAAAAGGCTCCCATTTGCGCCAACGAAGAATGAGGATTTTGGCCTGGGCTCGGTATCAGTAAACCGATTGGGAGATGGGGCAGCCGGGCATGATCCCAGCCGCGAATCACGGCTGTTCTGTATAAGTCGAGCGACGGCAAAAAATGGCGGCCATATCCTTCTCCGGTTGTGCCGCTGGTCCGAAATTCGAAATGTGTTTCATGCGCCGGGAAGCTTCGAACTTCTGAGTGTTTGAATGCTTGCTGGGGCAGGCCTGGAATCTCTTTCCAGGAAGAGACGGAAACGCCGAGAGCACGGCAATACAAATCGTAGGGGCGATTTTGCTTTCGCTGAACTTCGAACAATTGAAGCGCCAGTTCTTCAAACCGTTCCGGTTGCGGTTGCTCCAAAAAGGAAAGAATCTCTTTTTCCAGGTTCATTCACCAATGATCTTTACCAGAACACGTTTGCGACGTTTTCCATCAAATTCACCGTAAAAAACTTCCTCCCATGGCCCGAAATCCAGCTTTCCATCGGTGATCGCGATGACGACCTCTCTTCCCATAACCGAACGCTTCAGATGAGCGTCCGCGTTATCTTCCGCTCCGTTGTGGGCGTACTGGGAATGAGGGAGTTCCGGTGCGAGGTGTTCTAGCCATTTTTCGAAGTCCGCTAAAAGGCCCGATTCGTTATCATTGATAAAGACGCTGGCAGTGATGTGCATGGCATTAACCAGAATCAGGCCTTCCTGCACCCCACTCTCGCGGACACAGTTTTCAATCTGGGGCGTAATCCGGATAAATTCGCGGCGTTTTTTTGTCTCGAAACTCAGTTCTTTTCTGTAGGTTTTCATCGCGAAATGGATTTTTTTAACCCGCTCTTTCATCCAGGCGCCTGGGTTAGTTTAGCGATTCTGACATTCCTGGAGATCGTTCTTGGCATCGACAACATCATCATTATCTCGATTCTTGCAGGTAAATTACCTGTATCGGAACAGCGCAGGGCACGGACCGTCGGTTTATCACTGGCTCTCATCACGCGTATTCTTCTCCTGTTAAGCATCAATTGGTTGATGAGCCTGCAACAGCCTTGGATCACGCTCTTCGGCCGATCGATGAATGGGCGGGATATCATACTAGCGGTCGGAGGACTTTTCTTAATCGCGAAGAGTACTCGAGAGATCCATGAAAAGGTCGAAGGTATCCAGCGCGGAGAGGCATTGCCCAGGGGACAGCGATTTCTTTCTGTAGTCGTCCAAATTATCTTGTTGGATATCGTCTTTTCGCTCGACTCGGTGATTACAGTGGTTGGTATGGCGCAGCAGTTGGTTATAATGATCGGAGCGATCATCCTGTCGGTGCTGGTGATGTTGGCGGCCTCCGGGTTCATCAGCACTTTGGTCAATCGTTACCCGACTATTCGGATTCTCGCGCTCTCATTTTTGTTCCTTATCGGCGTGGTATTGGTCGCCGACGGGCTCGGACAACACATCGACCGAGGGTACGTCTATTTTGCAATGGCGTTCTCGGCCGTAGTCGAGATGTTAAATTTACGCTCCCGGTCGCGAAAGGGAACGTAAAAGCGCCGATAACCCGGCAGCGTCGGGAAGCCCGGGAGAAGTGATTGGTGAGAGGCGCAGACCAGATTATAGCCTGGGCTGTTAGGCCCAGGAACCGTTCTAATAATAGAATGAGCGCTGTAAGCGCGGCGGAACGTGGAGTGCCGTTACGCCGTTTCCGCACCAGAGGTCTGTCCGATCTTCAGCCGAGTGTCGGTCGTAAGAATCTCTTCCAAACCTTTCCAGCCCGCGTCATCCATCGTCTGAAAAAGGTTCAAATAAATCGCTACAATCTCCGGTCGATGACTTTCGAGCAGGTGATCAACCGCGACCTTGAGCTTTTCGCTTGGTGGTTCCGGTGGGAGCTCATCGACAAACCCTTTCCCGTCGTGCGCGATTTCCAGAGCGTCGAGAAACTGGCAAATCAAATCTTTTTGCGCACCGAGCAACCAGATTTGCAGCGTTTGCGCTGCCACATCGTCCGCAGGTTTTCGGCTCAAAGCTTGCCGCAACCACTCATGTCGTTCCGTCTTTGGTTTTCGCTCAATGAAGACGGGGCGCAACTTACGTTGCGTTGCGATATTTTGAATGATGGCTCGGTAAAGCCCTTTCTCATGCTCGTGAAGGTAAACGAAAATTTCGTTCACGACTTCAGTCGGACATTCGCGGAAGATTTCGTAACTCCTCATGGTTGCCAGGGCCGAAGAATTCACGCGGATAGCCATCGCGTCCAGTCGAAAGACGCGCGTAGCTTAATCCTCCCTGGGCCTAACAGCCCAGGCTATAATCTTCTGCGCTTCGCGCCTCTTCATTGCTCTATAGCGAAACCGACTAAAATCCTCCAGACTCACAGGCTAGAATCTCGCTCCCGCTTCGCGCCTTTCTACCACTCGATCTATGCATCACCAATCACCAATCACTTCTCCCACCGTTATGCATGCTCTCGGCGCTCTTGATCTTCGGTTCGCCCGTGAGAGCTTATCGGAATTAGCTATGGAATCTGAACCGGCGATCTTGAGTCTTGCCCAAAGCGAGTTGCAGGACTGGTTTGCCGAAAAAGGGGAGAGTCGATATCGAAGCGAACAGGTCCTCCGTTGGATCTATCGAAAACGAGTCGAGCGATTTGATCAGATGCGTAATTTGCCGGAAAGTTTGCGCGCGAGTCTGGAAACCTCTTTCGCGCTTCGTTCGTTGCAGTGCGTCCGTCAGACCGGATCGAAAGACACAACCCGCAAGTTTTTGTTCTCGTTGCCCGATCAGAACCTGGTGGAATCCGTTTTGATTCCTGCTAGCCCGGCGCTCTACGGATCGAGTTCCGACCGCCGAACGCTCTGCATATCCACTCAGGTCGGCTGCGCCTACGGGTGCAAGTTCTGTGCGAGCGGGCTGAACGGTTGGACTCGTGATCTGCGCGCCGGCGAGATCGTTGAGCAGATCATTCAGGTTGAGGCGATCACCGGCGAGAAGATCAACAATTTGGTCTTTATGGGAATGGGTGAACCGCTGGCCAATTTTTCAAATGTAATGCGGGCGATTGAGATCATCAATGCACCTTGGGGGATAGGAATTGGGGCGAGGCACATCACCGTTTCGACCAGCGGATTGGTGCCTCGGATTCGCCAGCTGGCGGAACATCCACTGCAGGTCCGTCTTGCGATCTCTCTCCACGGAGCGACCGACACCGTCCGCAATCAGATCATGCCGATCAACCGCAAATATAACCTGGCCTCATTAATAGAGGCATGTGTCTATTTCACCGAGAAAAAGAAACAGCGGCTCACCTTCGAATATATCTTGATCGAAAGCGTCAATGATCAGATCGAGCAGGCGATAGCGCTGGGGGCCTTGGCCGTCCGACTGAAAGCCAAAGTGAATCTGATTCCTTACAATCGAGTGGAAGGGTTGTCCTGGAAGCGGCCTTCATTCAGTCGCCAGCATGTTTTTTTAAAAACTCTGGAGCGCCGTGGTGTCGATGCCACGATTCGGCGCGAAAAGGGACACGATATCGATGCCGCTTGTGGTCAGTTACGCCTTCAGACCCTGCGCGATAAAAGCTTTGCAGGCGTGTCCGAGGTAGGATAATGGTCGCGTATGGCTGATTATTTTGATGAGCCAGAGCCTGCTTGGGACGAGTACGATTGGGAGCGGTTTCTTCAGCAGCAGGATAGCAAAACTGAACGCTACATGGAGTTGTTCGAGAAGTACATCGACGACCCAAACCGAGACCAGATCATCGCCCGAGAAATGGGATGGCCGCATCTGCTTGAACCAACCTCGGACGAATTAGAAGAGATCGAATTTGAAGGTGATTCCGCTGACGAAAACGAGGAAGACCTGCGTGAAACCTTTGAGTCCCATCCGCTCTACCAAAGCGCGTTTTCTCTGACGGTTTGGATCGATCAGCTTTTTGATGAAGCGCCCATCGCCGCTTCCAATCCGAGCGGGGTAAGATTGGCCTCCCATGTGGCGGTGGCGAGCGCGAAACTGGCGGCGGCTCTAAGCGACCAGGAAAGCGAAGAGATCGGTATGACTATCGCATATTTGAAACGCGCACTCGGCGCAATTTCTACCGCGATCGAAGCAGCGACGCGAATGGATCGGGAGGGAATTCTGAAGCGAGCCCAATTTGAAAGCCTTTATCAACGTTTGTTCCAGGTCCGAGACGGTATCATTGTCCTGATGGGCGAGCTGAGGGCGGAATGGCGGCGGCGTTACGGTACGTAAGCCCGCCGGAACCTAGTGTCCTGTCCCAAATACCATGGCTTTCGTTGCGATCAAAATGGATCGGGGGGAAGGCGCGAGGAGTCGCCCGTGCCTTGAAGACCAGCCGACTGATCCGGCCGCCGGGCGAAACCGATGTTATTTGGGGGACAGGACACTGCATTATTAGGAATTTGGATTGTGGGTTTGAATGAATTAGGCGACCACCCGTCTAAACATTTGGCGGGTGATTATCGAACGGAATCAGAACCGGACGATTTCGACTTGGTGAAGCGTTGTCAACGGGGCGAGGCGGTGGCGTTTGACGAGCTCGTCACCAAGTACCGCTCAAAGGTGTTCTCGATGATATACGGAATGGTCCAGAACGAACAGGACGCTTGGGATCTCGCACAAGAGGGGTTTCTCAAGGCGTGGCGTTCCATTCATCGTTTCAAAGGCCAGTCTTCGTTTTACACTTGGCTTTATCGAATCATGACTAACGTCACCATCGACGCCTTGCGCCGGAAGAATTTCCGGAGCGACACAGAATTTGATGATCGAGTTGCACCGGCCGAGGTGGAACCGGGTTCGCGTACCACCCCCTCATCGGCGCCGTTGCCCGATCTTACGATGGAACGGGCAGAAGTTCGGCAGCGAATCGAATCTGCCATCAACAAACTCTCGCCGGAGCACCGCGCGGTGATCGTGATGAAGGAAATCCAGGAGTTGCAATATAGCGAAATTGCCGAGATCCTTGGTTGCTCCATTGGGACTGTGATGTCTCGCCTTTTTTATGCCCGGAAGAAGCTGCAAACCCTGTTGAAAGACGTCTATGAAAACCTTTGAGGAGCGCTATACCGCCTACCTTGACGGCTTACTGAGTGAGAGCGAAGCGGCAATTTTCGAACAGGAGCAGCCTGCTTTAGCGGCGCAAAAGGTAGAATGGTCAAAACTGCAACGGGTCCTTCGGGAAAACCTGGTATCGGTCGAGCTGGCCAACCCAGACTTTTTTAATACTCAACTACTCCAGCAGATCACCCAAACTGCTTCCCGCGGCCGTTCTCTGGTGGCGGGCTGGTTTGGGATTCCCTGGTTGGCCTGGGGTGGTTTGGGAGCGGTCACCGCGGGTATTGCGCTTTTCGTCACTTTGATACCTCACGGGGACCTGTCGGATCCTGGATCGGGTTATGTCGCGGACGTTCTAAAGACCACTACGATCGATCCAAACGTCAGCGCGACGGTCGAGTCGCGAAAGGGAATTACGATTATCAAATTAGAGGGCCTAGAAAAAGTGCCCGCGGACGAGGATCTGACGCGCTGATTCCTGATGCTGATTCGGTCATCGGTTCCTGGAACATACGTGGCCGGGATTTGTAGCCTCCGAACATTCCTGTTCGGAGCAGGGTTCCTTTTTACCATAGCCTGTTCGATTCAGGCCGGTGAGGCGCCGGTGGTCGAGTCGGTGTGGGGTTGTCTGTTGTACGCTTCCAACGATCGGGCGGCAGAGAAGGCTGTGACACAAATCCCAGCCCGGATTCGGGACTACGATGAGCGTCTGGAAAAGCTTTTAGGATACGCGAGCATCCAGACTTTGGGACAAGGCGAGACGGTTGTCGCACCAGACAGCCCTAGCTCCATCGTGTTCCATGGCAATATCCGGGTTGAGCTTACCGGTTTGACCCGGCAGCCGGGGGAACACTTTCTGGTGGTTCTTCGGCTTTTTCAGAAGGACCGCCAGCTGATCGAAACACAAGCTAATGTGACCCGCGGTAGCCCGCTTTTTATTCGTGGTCCACTCTGGCGAAGTGGTCAGCTCGTGGTTGCCGTGATGGTGGTTTCCTAGCGAACGTCAGACGGTTTGAGCAGCTGCCCCCGGCGGTATGGCGCCTCACTCAATGCTGCGAGGACACACGCCAATGTCTAGGCCGGAGCACGTCGAACGGTTGAAGAAATTTCTATCTGCGAATCGCTCTGGCTAAGTCTGTGTCAAAGAAACCTATTCCAGAGTTTGTTGCCCCGATAATGGCTTCGGTGGTGAAAGAGCCATTTGATCGCCCTGATTGGATTTTCGAAACCCAACTCGATGGTTATCGATTTTTGTGAGATGAGCCAAAGTTAGAAACTGATCCGTACCCCACCGCTCACGCCATTCGAATCGTATCGGTCACGCCCGAGCATGCCGTTGTAACTGACGTAGGTCGAAATGCGCAGTGTCCATGATACTGAGATGCCGGCATCTACCACGGCGCTGTCGTGTCCTTCGGATGGGCCAAGAAAGGTTGCCGATGGGCCAGAAATATCGGCAAATCCAGCTGTAATCGGGAGCGTGGAATACTTGAACTCATGTTCCCAAGTTGCTTTGAGAAATGGTTCGACATCAACCGATCCTATCCGCCATTGGTAAGAGGCCCTGAAACCGACATCGCTGCGCAGCGATTCTTCCGAATCGGAGTGGATGGAGAGCGGCGCTAACGAACCTTTCTCCCCAAAACCGTCTACGTAAACGTTAGTGTACTGTAACGAAGCAATCGGACCAATGGTCAGATGTCTGAAGTGGAAATCGTAGCCGCCGCTCACAAAAGTGCTGAACTCTGCGCCATCACTGTTGCCGTTGGCATTTCCTTGAAGTCCTCGACGGCTTGAGTCGTAGCTGTTGTAGCCGCCGTAGATCCCTCCGTTTAGATAAAAGCAACGGTTGAAATAAGTGGCATAGAGACCGCCCTGGCCGCTGTCGACATCAATGTTTCCCGGCCGCAGATCGCTCCAAGTATGCGCGTAGCTGCCCATCAGTCCAAACGCCAGATGATCGGTGAGCCGATAATCGATTCCCAGGTCGATTCCACCGGTGGTGAATTTATAGCCATGGGCGTTAAAATCAGAATCGACATGAACAAAGTCCCCAAAGCTAGTGGACCAGAAATCCCAACTCTTCTCCCGCACGGGTGGAAGCATCGGCGGATTTTTGGAAGACTTGCCATCGGCTTTGTCTTCCAGATACACAGTGGCTCCAGTACCGCTCGCGCCACTGGAACGGTTGCGGATGTCCTCAAGCCGATTCTCCAAACTTAACCTTTGGATGTTGGCTCCGGAAAAACTGATCTCGTAAAATGCAGTGAGCGCCTCAGGCGAGATTTTATTGAAGTCGCTCGCCAGATTGGCAAACCGTTCCTCGTAAAGGAAGGACATCAGGTTCGATGCTCTGGGATCGAGCTGAACCGCATCAAGTAAGCTGGCCGCCGCTCGCTGATTCGGAATCTGAGCAAACGAGGCAAAGTCGATGGTGGTTATGACGACAGGCGGAGGTATTGGTCCTACCGATGGTACCGGAGTTATGAGGTTCAGGAATTCCAGCGTAACGGCTTTCTTGCTATAGATTAGGTCAATCGTGTTAATCCCGGGCCCGGTGGTGAATGGGTCTACCCAGCGTGCGAACCGGCTCGCGACCGAACCTCCGGTCGTTACCAAAGTTAGCTGATCGCCCGAGGGCGAGGCGACGTCCAATAGGCTGGAGCGGACTACGATTTAAGTGCAGTTGTACTCAATTCGTGGACTGGCAGCCGTTTCGCTGCCTTTAGCTCCAGGTTCTAGGTGAGCAGCACAAAGGAGAGCATCGAAAAGTGTTCCTAGGCCGTTCCGGTGTCGCCAGCATCTACGCTGGCAAGCAGGGTATCGAAACGTGATTTTTCTGGACCCTTACCTTTGCGGCTATTACGCCAAAGAAACCATGGTTTATAGTCATCGTTCTGAGGCTGGCGATTGTTTGCAATAATCATATATTCTGCCCCTCTCTTGTCCCTTACTGCATAGGAACAATAGTTTAAACCAAACCACGCTTGCTCCTTTCTTGGCACATCTTTATAAGACACTACTCGTAACAGAACAAAAGAGCGTTTCAGTTTTTTACGAATCAGGGTCAACCCTGTACCAGAGACTAACAATTCTCCCAATTCAACAGGGCGCATACTGAAGGCTAGCACAGTACCCAACTTGGTACACAGTAAAGAATTGTTATGATAGTGACGTTTGCTTCGAGGATTGTATCCCCGATAGCGAGCGTTAGGCTTCCTGACGTCACCTTGTGGCCTAGCTTTCCCTGGCCCCTCAAAGCTTGGTTCATCTGCTGGCTGTGGTGGCTTTTCAGGCATATCAGTATCTGCGGAAAAGTACCACGATAGAGCATACTTCACTAGCAACGAAGACTTAGCAGAAATTCACCAACGCCACCAGAAGGAATGTTCTTCGCTGAGACTGACCTGGACCAACTTGTTGACCTCTGCCACCAAGCCAGGATGATTGCCGACGTTGGCACAGACATCCACGCTCTCGGTCTGGTGGATAAGGATCACCCTTCGCGCAATCG
>DATNNZ010000117.1:0-17478 GCA_035601575.1 Chthoniobacterales bacterium | reverse complement strand
GAAAATATGTGGGGATATAATTGGGCGACAAAATCTAGAGCCTTTGCTTCAACATGGTTCATATCCGGCCAGTCGGGAAATTTGACCGAATAGTCCTTGACCGCTCCCTGTTTAAATTTGTGAAAGGTTTCCTCTACCTCGTGCTTTTCAAATAGTATGCTCTGGAAGGTCATAGAAAGGCGAAAAAGCTGACGACGCTACCTGCTCCTATCTGACGATCAGCACGTCGCACTGAGCATGATGACTCACTCGGTCCGCAGCGCCACCCAGCAGTCTGCCCCATAGGCCAGAATGACCACGGTGTCCCACCACAATGAGACGAAATCCACCGGACTCGGCTTCGCCAACAAGAATCCGTGGAGCGTTGCCACGACGAAGTCCGGCATTCACCGCTAGACCTTGTTCCGCCGCCGCCGAATCGATCGTCTTGCGCAGCGTGATGAAAAAATTGCGCGCTCGTTGTTGGTCGTCGTGCCCCTCGCTTGGGGTTGCGCGAGCGACAGGAGCTTCATCGATCCAAAGCACATCCACTTCGGATCCAATATGCTTGGCCAGCGCAAGGCCGGTTCGCAATGCTCTCTCCGACGCACTCGATCCATCAAAGCCAATCAGCATTTTGCGATAGCGCGCCTCTTCCTTTTTGGAACGAACGATGAGCACGCTACAAGGCGCGTGCTCGTTGACGCGGTCAGCGGTGTGACCCAGGAGTTCTCCCCATAACCGCGAATGGCCCCGATTCCCTAGCACGATCAAATCCGCGCTGCTTTCCTGGGCCAACGCTACGATTTGCTGTGCCGGGTGACCGCTCCGCAAGTTCGCTTGGATGACGACGCCTTGGGCGACAGCAATTGAGCTCAATTGCGCCTTGATCTCCTCGAAAAATTCAAGCGCAGCCTCCTCTTCTTCGGCAATTTCACCGACACTTTCAGGATAATGCGGCAGATAACCGCGTACCCACAACGCAGATAACTGGGCGTCGAGCTTTTTTGCGAGAATCGCTGCATGCACGACAGCGATTTGTGAACCTTCGGAACCATCGCAGGCAACCAAAAGCTTTCTATACATAGTCAATTCCTAACCGCTTCAAGCGCTGACCGGAAAGTCTCTTTGCGCCGATACAGGCGACCCCAGGCCCGCATCGTTTTTAGTGTGGGTTGAAATAACTTCTGGGCGATGAGAGTGGGGACGAAGGCACTCAGGATCACAACCGTAACCAGGATGGTGTATTGCCTTTGGTCGATGATCTTGTTTTGTAAACCGAATAAGGCAGATATGGTACCGAACGTGAGCCCGGTCGCCATTAGCAATGTGGTAAAGGCCGCCTCGCGTTTGCGCATGTAATGCAGGCGCGCGAGCGGCCAAACACCGGTAATTTTTGTCAGTAACTTTAAAAGCAACAGCCCTGCAATAATCGCAAGCCCTGACCAAAGCTCGGGAAGAGAAACAAAAAGACCGGCTCTGATGAAATAGAACGGGGTAAACATTGCGAAAGCGATGCTCCGCATACAGTGCACAAGGGTCTTGTCGCGCAGGAAAACGCCGGCCACAACGAGACCGACAAGATATGCCGGCAGCACTGCCTCACTCTTCGCAGTCGTCGCGAGTCCGCCCAGAAAGAAGAGGACAAAAAAGATGAATTTAACCTCCGGCTCGCTCACTCGTTTCGCACCTAGACGAACAATGATGAACCTGGTCCAGGCCGGCATAAACCAGAGCATCACCGACATGACGACGACGAAAACAAGCAGCCAGATGTTAAAGTTTGCAAACAATCCCCCGAGAGCCAGTACCGTTCCAAAATCGGTGATGAAACACGCAGCCAGGATCATCTTGCCAAGTGAAGTATCGCTCAAACCGCCTTCGATCATTACCGCGTAAACAACTGCCACCGAGGTGGTGGAGAGCGCGATTCCGGCAATCTGGGCCTGGGGCAATCGCCAGCCAAGAAAGAACTGAGCGAACAGCCAGACCAGCAAAAACGGTACCGCGAACGAAATAATGCCAATTAGCAGGCTCGCGCGCAAATTGGCCTTCAACGATTCTGGATCGATTTCGGCGCCAGCGAGAAATGTCAATACACCGCTCCCCAGCAATGCGAGGAAATTGATCCAATCAGTGTTTGCTTGGAGGTGCAAAAAATTTCCTGCGACTACGCCAACGAGAATTTCAATCAACGCGACAGAAATGCCGGTCCAGATTGATATGAGACTTGCGACCAGAGCCAACGCCATCCAGGCCGCTGCGACAAACCAAACGTTCTCAAACATAAAAACTCCTACAGACACGCGAAGTGTGTTTGCAGGAGTCATTAGCTCTGAACCAGTCAGAGCGGTTTCCCGAGACTACGGAGGGCAAACTCCATTGCCCACGCGGTATATTGCTATATCTCTGGTTAAGCTCAACCGAAATTCGCTCAACCGGGACGTTGGCCGCGGTACATCAGAGCTTGCACCTTTTCAAGAGTCACGAGCCCACCTTGAATCATGCCGTCCAAATGCGGCAAAAAGTCCTGAATCTTCTCCTCGGTGTCTACAATCTCAATGATCATCGGCAGATCCATCGACAAGCGCAGGATTTTGGCGGTGTGCAGATGGCTCGATTTTCCAAAACCCATGGGACCACGCAACACGGTAGCGCCAGCTAGTTTCTGCTCGCGCGCTTTTTCCACAATCTTCTGGTAGAGCGGAGCACCTTTCAGTTCGTCGCCCTCTCCGATAAAGATCCGTAGGAGCATCGCGTCTTTAGGCAGTTCCATAAGCTTCAGCTATTAAAGGGCGGATTACCAAAGCCGCTGGCCCAGATCCCACCCGAGCGCCACCAATGCCAAACACAGGATCGTCGATACAACGATATTTGTAAATGCGCTACCCCATCTACCGTCTAAGATCAGATTCCAGGTTTGCAAGCTAAACGAAGAGAAAGTAGTCAAACCGCCGCAAAGGCCGACCACAATGAACTGCTTTAAGCCCGAGGCCAAAAAGGCGTCGCTCAGATGCCCCAGCCCGGCAACCGCAAACCCGACGATCAACGAGCCCACTAGATTCACGACCAAAGTGCCGTACGGAAAAGTTTCGCCGAACCGCTCTGCAATGAACCCGGATAACCAAAAGCGAAGCATACTGCCGATCGCTCCGCCCACGAATACTATGATCAGCGCCCAAATAGCCATCGGTCGATCAACTTCGAAGGAGTCGGCCGATTCTGGCTATGATCCTGGGGAATGGCATTCCGATACGATAACCGAGCCATACACCGAGCAGGCAGAAGAGATGCGAGAACCCTATATTCAACCACAAGTCCGTGAAGCGGGAATGCCGTACAGAGTCGAAGGAAAGTAAACTGAACGCACTGAATGTGGTGTAGCCGCCGCATAACCCGACCAGCAAAAAGATCCGGCTTCGAGGCCCAAGGTAGAATTCACCGGAAGGGTCGGAAACGAAGCTCAGGAACGATATAAGAAAACACCCCGAAACGTTAATTATTAGAATGGCGAGTGGATTCCAAAGACCCATGCCATTAATCCATTCCGAGATTCCGAATCGCATCAGCGTCCCAATCCCTCCCCCGATCGCTACTAACCAATATCTGCGCATGCGTTTGCTACGCTATTTAATGCGAGACCTTCCACTCGCGCAATCGTTGTAGGTCTTCGCTGGGGTGTTGATCGACTTTTGCGGCGGGGCAATGAGAAAACGCGCGCCACTATTTTTCGGACGGAGCGTCGGTCGCACCATGGTGCGGGGCTCGGTCCGGGAATTTTTGCGCGGACTCCTCCATTGCCCGCTCGAAGGAATGAATTTCTCGGTCGATCTCCAACAGATGTCGGCCAGCGGTATTGCTCACTCGATATCTGCGTGCCGATAGCTCAACGAGCAACTCTTCAAGCATACGGGGATTCCCCCGGCAGAGGTGGTACAACGGTGTGACGTAACCAAGGACATCGGCCTGAACCGACTGTGAGGCCACCGCGGCTTCGAGCACGGTCCGGGTCTCGCCGACGGTCAATGGTGGCAATTCGATCTGAGTAAACCGGTAAACCAACTCCCAGAGGTGGCCGATCTCTTGAGCATATTGCGATCGGCATACAATCCAAACCGGTACTCGATCGCTCAGCTGACCAATAAACCGAGTGACGCGTGGTGTTGCCTTCGCGACCTGATCAAAAGCAATAGGCTCGCCTCGACGACACGCGTAGATTAATAGCCGATTCTTGCGCTGAACTACCTTTTGCTGGCGATCCCTGAAACCTGCCTGCGCTTCAAGTTCATCACAGATTCGACCCAAACTCGTGCTTTCTTCGCATACCAGGAATCGAAGGTGTGCACAAGTTTGCCGGAGCAAGGCGGTTTTTCCAATGCCCGCCGGCCCAGTTATCAACACATGCTTACCCTCCCGGTAAAGTTTCTCTAGCTGCAAGAGCAGCTTCTCGCGACCGACAAAAAGACCGCTATTCGTAGGATAGAACCTATTAGATCTGCCGCTGAGGCTCAACCCTGAACTTGGGTCTCAGGCTTGTCTTTATCCCACAATTGGAACTAAATGTCTGTCGTTTCCGAAGTCACAAAGTCGGTTTCGCATTGGCCATTACTCTCCACGTTGATCCGCTTAATGTTCGCAATGCGTACTGGCGCCTCCGCCCGACTAGCCTCCTTAACACAGCGGGTTGGTCAACATTGTAATCATCGCTCCAACGAGTGGTATTTCGTAGATGGCGAAGAAGAGGCGCGCAAGATTTAACCCAAAAAAGGAAGTCTCTGTCATGGCGTGGATCGAGGACGACCGAGGTTCCGTTTTGCTCGTTCGCCAATTTGCCGGGCAGAAATTTTGGACGCTGCCGGGAGGCAAAGCTAGGCGCAACGAATCTCTTGGTCAGGCTCTGAAACGCGAAGTGAGAGAAGAAACTGGACTGCGCGTTAGAGCCATCGTCTATCAGCGGACGTATGACCGGCCCAAGCGCGGAGCGATCACGATCTTGTTCAAAGTCTCGGTGCACCGGGACAGTACCCTGATGCGCTTCCCTAGGGAAGAAATCGTCGACCTTGGCTTCTTTGAGCGCCTGCCTCCGAACGCCACTCCGTCGGCTAAGTTTTTCTGGAAGTTGGAAAAAACTCCCACCGACATGCTTCCAGAGGATCTCTTGCGGGATAACAGATGATCCTGGATACCGTCGGTCTCACTGACCCTTTTTGAGAACTCGCCCGCGGCTCAGCCGGTCCCGCGGTACTCGAGCCATTCACGCTTCTAAATTCTAGCTTCTGAGTCTTATTTGTCCGGCCTCTTCCCACGAACATTTTCATCCGGAGCCGGGGAAGCGTAATCTTCCGGATTCGCCAGACTATTCATGTCGGATCCGACCTTGGTTCGCTTTTCTTCTTTCAGGCTGGCCCGCAGCGTTTCGATGTTAGTCTCGACGACCGTAGGCTGGATAAAGACCAACAGCTCGGTTCGCTTGCGCGTGTGCGTTTGAAACTTGAAGAAATTACCGAGATAAGGTAACTGATCGACTACGGGAATTCCGGACTCACTCTTTGCGATCTGATCATTGATTAGTCCGCCCAGGACCACCGTCGCACCGCTTGGAACGGTCACCGTAGTGGTCAGACGTTGGCTATTCACGATTGGCACCGTGTTTCCAGCGATATTCACGTTATTGCCCAGGCTGTCATTGATTTGCGCAATCTTCAGCGTTACTTCGCGGCTGGAATTGATCAGCGGTATCACCTCGAGGCGCAGCTCAACATCCTCGTACTCAATGGTTGCTTGAACCGCGGCAGTGTTACTCGTGTTCAGAACGCCGTTCGATACTACGTTCGAAAGCGTGGTCCCCGGCACCGGCACCCGTTGGCCGGAAGAAATAACCGCTCGTTTGTTGTTGGCGGTATAAACCGCCGGGCGCGCCAAGATCGTGAGTTTATCCCGCGTGTCGACCGCTCGGATAAAGACGCGGATCGCATCGGTAATGCTGCCGTAAATCGCAAGCCCTTGGGTACCCGGGACGAGGCCAGTGCCCAGAATTTGCCGCGGATCGATTGTGATTTGGCCATTCGAATTAAAGATACCGGCCTGCGTCCCGGTACTGCTCAGATTGCTTGAGGCAAAACCGGCGTTATTAGATATTTTTTTGTAGGTCTGCGTGAAATCAACACCGAAATCGTTCTCGTTGGTGAGCGAAAGCTGGCCGATGACCGTCGAAAGGTAGACCTGCTGTGGTCTACGATCGAGGCGCTCGAGAATGGTGCGAACTTTCTGCACGCTTTCCGGTGGTCCGATCACGATAATCTTGTTGTCTTTGGCATCGGAGATAATTCGGGTCTTTCCAACAATCACCGATTGCGGACCAAGCTGTTCATTTGGCTCTTGCAGCAGATCTTGCCCCGCTCCCACCGATCCGGCCTGCGAACTCACCGAGTTGTACCCACCGCCACCGCCGCCGAAGTTGGAACCTCCCATACCACTGGAGGAACTCCGTGAACCACCTCCCAGATTGACAGATCGATTTTGGTTCTGTTGTTGTTGTTGTTGTTGTTGATATTGCTGCTGGTTTGCCCCGCCGCCGGCTTGTTGCTCATATTCAGTCAATACGTCAGACAAAACCGGAAGTGCTTCACCCGCGGAGATGTAGCGCAGCTTATACTCCAGCGGTTCCGCTGCCGGCACCGCTTCATCGAACGCCTCAACCAAGCTTCGGAGCGTCTCCATGTTTTGCGGTCGAGTGACGATTAGGATCCGATTAGTACGCGTATCGGGAATAAGTTGAGCTTGCAATCCAGCGATAACCGTACTCGCTCCAACGTTGGCAACTGCGACATTTTGGCCTTGCTGCGGGGACGGGCCCCTCTGTTGACCGCCCTCCAGAATTTTGCTGAGCGTATCCGCTACGCGTTCTGCATCGGCCCGAATCAACTGGACAAATAAGGTCGAAGTAGCGGCCGGAGGAACGTCGATTAAATCTTTTAGCGCGATCAATTGCCGAATCACATTAGTGGTTTCTGTAATCACGACGGCCTGCGCGCTATTGATCGGAACAAATGATGTATACGCCCGCGGCAAAATATGGGTATTGAAGACGGTTAATGCTTCGTTGGCCGAGATATGGCTTAACGGCATGTAGTAACTGACGATTTCTTCGCCGATCGGCATATCCTCCGGACTGGTGTAGAGCCGTACTCCTTCACTCCGGGCGTTCTTGCCGGTGCTCAGATTGATCACCTTCATCGTATTCTCGCCCGGACCGGGAATGAGTGCGTAATTGTTCAGCAGCAGGGCGGCTTCAATCAGGCGTATCAGCTGACTTTTCTTGACCGGATGCGGCAGCGAGATGGTCAATGGCACCGCATTCGCCATCAGGTTGCTGTCTTCAATCAGTGTCTTGCCGGTTAATTTCTCGTATTCCTGTAAAACGGCCGTGATCGGCGCATTAGAGGCTTCGTACGAGATCAATTCATCGGCCGACTCTGAACCAGGCTCCGACTTTAGCTGAGCTTGTTGAGCCGAAAGCTGCACCGCGAGTGGAAATATCAAACAACCCAAGAGGAGCCGTGACAACATAGGTTTTGATTCAATTGCTGACCGTTATTGACCTTGGTTTATTCCGGGGTTTTGCTGCGGTTGCGGCTGCGGCACGGGACCCTGTGTTCCGTTAGCGACCGCCGAGGGTAAAACCCGCTTACGACGGGTTTGCTGAGTTTGCGGGGGGCCGTTCTGGTTCGCGTAGGGAGGAGCACTGGGTTGCATGTTTGCCCCTGGTGTCTGCCCCTTCATCTGCGACTGAATCTGGGGGTTCAGCCCACCTTCTTGGGTCATTTGCATTGGATTGATTGGGTTGCTAGCAATCATCGGCGCGGATTCTTGGGGCTTGAATTTAATCGTACCCTGCTCCGACCCGTTAGATATGACGGCGTCAAAATCTCGAATCATTTGGAAATCCGCCCCTCCTTTCGCGTGGACCGCCACTATGCGAAGGCCCTTTTCGTTTGGAACATCCGTGATTTTTTGGACATCATTGGTGTCGGTATCCTGGACAAACAATGAATCCTTCCCATCATTGAGCCAGGAGACCACCACCAGTTTACTAAAGGCTTGAGGTTGAGTCTGAACCGCCGGGGTGACCAGCGTAAACGGATTTCGCTCCCAAAGAGTCCGATACCGATCCGCCTTGTAGCCGGTCGGCAAAGCATCATCGGCGCGCACGGGTGTCGCTGCCCACCAAAGAACCAAATAGAGCAGGCATGATGCCACCTGGAACCGTTCCAGCCGCAGCACTCCCGCACGCCCACACGGTACTGCTCTATCACCCCTTAACCGAGAACGAGCGCGAACCCGAGAACCAAGGCCAGCGTAGCCGGGGGCGGCACCACAGGTCCTCGAGTGTGAGGAATCAGGCATGGGGCGTATACCAACGGGCCACTTCCAGTTCGAGATTGACCTTGGGCGGTTGCTCTTCACTTTTTAGCGAAAGATTTGTGACGGCCTGAAACTTTTCCGGTTGTTGAAGTTCTGCCAACCATTTTACCACATTCTCTAAATTGCCGGACAGCTTCAGTTTTACCGCAACCGACTGATAGTTGGCCGTATTTTTCAATTCTGCGAAACTTTGCTCCTGAATAGCAAGCTGGTTCGCTTGTGCACTAGCGGTTAGGGCCTGAAGAAGCTCAGATTGCGGAACCTGCCCGCTGCGTACTCGGGGCTGCTGACGATCAATCCACTGTTTTCTGGCCATCCAAAATTGCTTCTCTCGAAGCCAGATCTGATCGGTCTTCGCTGTGGCTGCGACTTCGCTGAGCTGCTGAGTCAGTGCGGTTTCGGTGTCCAGCAGGTAGCTAATGACGTAGAAATTCGCCGTCACGAATAGGGCCAGGCCGAAGAGGATCACCAAACGCCGCTCGCTTTTAGTCAATCTTCGCAATTTTCGGGTCTCCTTCGATCGTGAATTCAGCGCGTCCATCCGGCCGCAAACTCGGACTTCGCATTTGCCATTGGAAGAGTTTGAAGCTGCGACTCGCTTTAATATCTTCCGCCAATTTGAAGGCGGCAGCCGCGCCGCTAGCCTCTCCGCGAATCGAGAGTTTGCCTTTCACGATCTCGAACGCGGTCAGACGCATGCCCTGGGCGGGAATAAGCGCTGCGACCTGGTACAGGATTTCGACTGGATACAACTGCGGATCAACCGCCCATTCCACCTTTTTCCATTCATCGGAAGTGGCTTGAATCGCCTGTACCGTCGGGAATTCGGTAGCCAACTGTTTGCGCATCTGTGAGAGCTGGAATTTCTGCCAGCCGATATAGCCGACCAGGGCCGCGATTGCTGCCAGATAGACTGCGGCTCCTGCCAAGAGCAAGCGCTGAATTCTCCGGCGTCGGGCGCGTCGAGCATGGAGTACCTCCACCTCACTAGGAAGCAATTTCGAAGGCGTAGCCGGGAAGATGGGAGGCGGAAACGCTTCTCGCGAGACCCGCAACTCCAACCCTTTCTGCAACTGTTGAACTTCCTCATCGGAAAAATCGCCCCACAGTACGATCCCAAGCAGAGATTGACAGAGATGTTGCATTTCCAAGTGCAGCAAGGCACAGCGGACTTCGTGAATCATTTCCGGGCCGATCTCTCTCTCTCCCAAGATTTGCAAGTGAACCGGTTTCCTCCCGCGTGTGACCGCCGTAGCGATTCGGCCTTGTTCACGCCAAATGCACAGGCGGTCCTGCGGAAGCGGAAGAGTAAAGCCAGCCGGCTCGAATCGAATCGCGGATTCGAATGCCAGCTCCGGGTCCAGGTCCGGCAAAAGGACCGTTGCCAGCGCGAGCGATTTGTCGGTCTGCGTTTCGAGAACTCGAATATCGGGTGCGGAGCGTTTCCCGTTGCGTTGCATCAATCCCTGTTGCTCGAGTTGCAGCTCCACAATTTCGGGCACCAAAGCGGGATCGCCCGTAGCGACCCAGGTCGCCGTGGTCACAGTTTGCCGCACTGGCAATCCCACGATAATTCGTCCGGGCGCCGCAGCCGGCTCCTTGATTCGACGACCAAACTGAGGCCGTTTGGTATTAGAAAATGTCCAGAGCTCCCAATCGTCCGCCGACGTACAACGAACGAATGAGTGCTGAGACCGGTCCCGATTCTGTTTTATCATACCGCCTCTTGTTCCTTGCAATCCGAGTGGGCAGCCGGCAATTCCATTAACCGAATAGCCTTTTTTATGCTCTGCGCAAAGTACGCTAGTCTTCCTGCCATACCATATATGCGATCGGCACACTGTTGCGTCTCGCGATCACTGTCAAAGTATCTGTGTACCCATTGATGATACCTTTACTGACGACCCGATCCACCGTGCTGTTTATGCTGAGCAGGTTTTGCACGAGCTGAAATTGCTGTGGCGTCATTCCCAGCTCGGTTCGCACCTGATCCATCGTGACATACGGTGTGTCATCCGCGGTGTAGGGGATCCCGTCGGGACCCCAACGATGTTGGACAAAACGTTTGGCTTGTTCGGGGGTAACACCGGTCACTAGTGCGATCACATCCGCATCCGCAGCATTCACGTTGATGGTGCCATCGCTCCAGACGGTGAAGTACTTCGTCCAGTCCGGTTGCGCTGCCGCTACCGGCGCAAATTCCGGTATCAGGCTCATCTCTTCCACCGAACGGAAAGGTCGGACGAGTTGCAGCTGCGGTTGTTGTGGATTGGGCGTTTGTCCTCCGTTCTGCACAGCGGCGGACTGCTGGTCCTGCTGTTGCTGCTCCATTTCTTGGGCCTGGTTGCTCCCCTGATCCGGCACAGTTCCGCCAGCTGTTACCCAATTTCGAAGCCCTTGGACGGCGGCCAAAGCCGCATTGGTCTCCACGCCCCATCTCCGAAAGAGAGTTTCCAAAACGTCGTCGCGATCGTTTTGGAGCAGAAAATTAGCATTCAACCGTGTGGACTCGCTGGTGATTGTTACCTGAAACTCGCCGCCGTCAGCGGACCTTTGATTTAGCAGGCTTCGATCGATGTTGTCGGTTTGCGGATTCAGACCAAATGCCACCCCTGATTGTGCTAATTGCCGGGCGCGAAATTGGTGATTGAACGCAGAGTATTCGTCTACGCTCGATTTCAAAAATGTGAGGACCGAAACCACCAGACTCGAGACCAGCAAGATCGTGAATAGAACTAATAAAAGCGCTGAGGCTTTTTCCTTACCGCGATGAACGGAGCCCCGATACCACTGCCTATGTTTCGGGCATTTCATTGCTGAATCGGGGCGATCGGCCAACGAAAAATGGCCCGAGTCGGACCAATCTGACCGCTTACCTCAAATGTACACTCGAAGAGCAACGGTTTCACAGCCTGATCCTTCCAATCGGACCTCCACTCGCGGGTGTGCCCATCGAAAAACCGCCAATTGCATTCCCGCAAGCCGCTCACGATAGGGATCCACTTGGCGTTGGTCGGTTCTCCGGACGCGGCATAACTGACTGACGCATCTTCCGGTTCTTGCACCACCGCCAGGGTGTAGCGGCCGTCAGGCTGCCGGCGAGTGGCGATCACTGTCGACCCGAACTGAGGACCGCTCGGCGTCCACGAAAAATGAAACGGGACTTCGAGAAAGACCAGCTCCAATTGATTTTGAACGCGGCGGGTCTGAAACTCAGCCGTTT
Source organism: Chthoniobacterales bacterium (assembly GCA_035601575.1). GTDB lineage: Bacteria > Verrucomicrobiota > Verrucomicrobiia > Chthoniobacterales > JAFAMB01 > DASTDH01. The sequence goes on along the minus strand of DATNNZ010000117.1, from coordinate 5,852 downwards.
GGGGCATCGCACCGAAATGCTTCCGCAACAGCTCGTATAAACCGTCGGCATGCTCTTGTTCGGACTGCAGATACTGGACATCGGTGGTAACGCGGACCGTCGTTTGAATGATCCGGAAGACCAGCATCACGACTATGGTCAGAATCGCCAAAGCTAATACAACTTCTAGCAATAGATAGCCCGCCGCTGATCGGCGTTTTGGGCCTGCGACCGTAACATTCATACCATCGCTTCGGGTAGCGACGCTGGTCCCTCTGTGGCAATGACCGATTGCCATTAGCCGATCGCCAAGATCAGTTATCGGCCATCGGCTATTGGCTATTTCCTCCGGGCTGCTCATGGCTGGTAAACGACAAGTTCGGCTTGGCTCGATCTCGACTGATTGGTCTCTTGCCAATGTGCGCGCACCGTGATCCGCCAAAGATGGTCGAGCGGTTGACCTTTCGAATTCTTTGCCAGCACAGGCACCACTTCCCGCTCGTAGTGGACCCGTTGATCGCCCAATGGAATCGCATTCTTTCCGGCAGCGAGTTTGGCTACCGAGCTTTCGGCGAGAATGCTTTCCAGGTCGTGCCGAACTTGCGAATCTTGACGAAGCAACCTGGCGGTGTTAGCCGCTTGTTCCAGTGCCGTCGTGAGCGAAACCGCCACAATGGAGAAAATAGAAAGAGCCAAAAGCATTTCCCAAAGTACGAAACCGCTCTTGCTCCGGGCTCGCACGTCACGAATTCGCTCCGGTGCCCTGAGTCGGCCATATCCCGAGCTGGTTTTCACGGAATATACGACTCCTCGTCGGCAATCCGGCCAGTCAACGGATCGATTCGAAACTTAATCCATCCCTGGCCACGCTGAAACAGGAAGGTGATCGGTTCACAGAGGCCGTTCGGCGAAAATATCCAACGCGCGTCAGCGCTGCCGTTAAAGCCAGTATCGTTAAGCCGTTTGATGGCAAACGTTACATCCGAAGCTAACCGATAGCTCGCTTCCGATCCTTGGTCGTCGATTTTCTGGTCGGCTGGTTGCAAAACAAACCGGTCGTTCAGCAGTAAGAGTTGGTAAGATCGATTTTCTACGATGGCCGATCGCCTCGCTTCCTTGGCGAAGCCTTGCAGTTCTCGCACCGGGCGGCGCAGTTGCTCTTCCTGAAAAAGCCGGGCAGTCGGAGGAGCGGCCACCGCAAACAACACGGCCACGATGAAGAGAACGAAACAGACCTCTAATAACGTGAATCCCGGTTCTACCCGTGTGCGTACGGCCTTACCGATGTCTCGCGCAATTCTCCCGCTGCTAATGCGCCGACTCATGAATAGAGGCGCCTATTGGGTACGACGAAAGACGTTACCCTCTCCCTCTTTGCGTTGAGGCCCAAGCGAATAAACGTCGACACCGGAAGGATCGCGCTTGCCGGGATTGCGGTACTGGTAGGGCGTGTTCCAGGGATCAACCGGCAAACTGTCCATCAAACGAATCCAGTTCGCCGGTGCAGTTCCGGTGGTCGGCGGATTCACTAATGCCTCCAGGCCTTGACTCTGATCCGGCATCTGGTTATTGCGCGCTTCATACAGCTTCAGGGCGCTATAAATATTGGCGATATCCTGCTCCGAGCGCTGTATTTTAGTGACATCCAGGATTCCGGTCATCTTGATGATCACCCCGCCTGCGATCACCGCAATGATCGCGACGACTAACATGATCTCCATCAAAGTATAGCCAGCATGCGCCTGCCGATGGTTCCGTTTTTTTTGAGAGTCCCAGCCGGCCCGAGGGGAAGATTTCATACAGCGTACTGAATCAGACGAACGTAATCCAAAGGGGTTTCAAGTCAATCGGTGGCATACTGGATCTGGAGCAAAAAATCCCGGATAGCGATTGCAGTCCCGGTGGGACCTTCGAATTGGAATTGATTGTCACCGACGGCCAATCGATTCGACGGTAGCCACAATACCCCTTTTCGCCAACCGACAAACTGGTCATTGTTCTCTCCGTAACCCGGGTCAGTTAAGTCCGGGACTTCAAATGAAAGCGTGCCGACGGGTTGACCGTTCAGCCAAACTTTCAAGGAACCGTCGAGTGGCAGACCGTTCACCATCACCTCCATTCGAGCTCGCTTTAAGTGAGTCGGGATTGTGACGGGAAACGCCACGCCATGCTCGATTCTTTCGGCTCCGTCGGTGATCGAAGTGGTCAAGACTTTGCCCTCCCAGCTGTCCGCAATCACCGTTAATTGGCTGCCATCGACCTCCTCCGGAGCGAAAATTTTGCCTCCCGTCATCACCAGCGCTCCGTTTGGCGCTGAGTCCACCAATCTAACTACTCCCGGACGTACCCAATCGATCCGCACGCGAATTACGTTCAGAAATTGTGTACTCGATTGGAGAATGATCTTGCCGGGCCCGCCCATGGTTGGTCGGTTGATCAGCAACGTCCTCTGATCCGGTAAGCCGATATTTTCGATCAAGTTAGGACATAGCAGCTCTCTATCACCCTGTTCGGGTTGCCAAAATACGCTCAGATAAGCACCCGGCTCCTCATTGAAAACAACCGTTAATGCGATGTCGTTATCATCTGTGCTGGGCGTGACCGGAAAGGAAAGTTCTGCGCGATCTTTCGCCGCCGCGACCGGGCGGTCACTCATCCAGCTCGGCAAATCGAGCCGTGAACTGGTGATCGGATCGAATACAAAGGTCTCGGCCGCGCCACGGTGAGGCGCGATCAAAAACCATGAACCGAAAGCGATCAGCGAACAGCGGCGAAACACGCCCTCGTTCATAGGCAACTTCGAGCATCCAAGCAAGAAAATGGCGAGTTTGTTACAATAAAAAGTGCGTCTTGGCTTCGCTCCGGACCGAGGCGGGTAGGTAATAGGAATAGTCAAAAGCAAAAGTGAAAGCAAATGTGATTTCGGTGCGCTTTCTTTTCGTCCAGGACTGCTGAGTTCCCCAGATATTCCCGCACTTTTTTGACTTTTCGATAAGCTATGTTCCGCTAATCGTCATGAACACGATCGACCTCACTCAACGCCCTCCTCGCAGTCCTCGTTTAACTCTTGGCGGATACGTGATTCTGCCACGTATGCTGGATAAAGGACGCGCTCAACTGGCCGGCAAGGTCGGCGACTATGAGTTCAACTGCGGGCTCGATCAGCGCTTCCTAGGGTTTGCCGGGCTCAAGGCCGAGGATATCCTCCATCTCTTGAAAGAAGGAAAATCGGATTCCGAGGTTCTGGCCTGGATTCGCAAAAACGGTCACCGCTCCGACTTCGAGATTGCATCTTGGAGCCAGTTCCAGCTCCAACGCAGTCCTTCGGATAACGATGGTCGTGAATTCCTGAGCAGTACGGTCCAAAAACTTGCACCGGATCGGGACGACATACAGACCATTTTCGATTTGCTTGATCTGGACGATTTTGTGTCTTTCGGGGGACCGGCATAAAGAAAATGCGGAATGCGGAATGCTGATCGCGGAATAGGGTGCCAACGGCGTGATTTCGCAGTTCGGCCGCTCGCTACAAATATCGCCAGCAGTTCTTGAACTTCTCTTCGCGGAGCAGAAAATGCGGGATGTAAATTCCGCATTCCGCATTTCCCCTACCCTCCCACCACCTCAATCAGGGGCCACAAGGAATCGGACACGAACTTCGGACGAGCCGAAGAGTCGAGCTACGGTAACCCCAGGCGATTATGCCAAAATACCGGCATACCGACGCTGGTTGCGCCGGGTAAATCCGCCGGTGAACCGGCTACGAACAATGCTCGCGCCGCTTCAACTTTGAGCTCCCCCAACGCCAGGCGATAGGCTTTTCCACGAATTCAGGAGAGCACTCAACAGATCGAAGATGATTGCTTCGTATGGAAACGCGGATTTTGGATCACGAATTGCGGAATGCGCCTCGCTTTGAACGATACTTGGAATCGGCGCACTTCTATTTTCGACTTTCGATTTCTGCTTTCCGTGTCCGTCATTCCGCGTTCCGCAATCCACATTCCGCATTTTCTTCTCACTCCGCTCTGTACACACAGCGGGCCGATGGCGTTTCATGAATCACGATCTCGCACAAGCCGGGGCATTTGGGCGCAAGCTGCTGCCAAAACCAAGCCGCCATTAGCTCGATGGTCGGGTTATCCAAACCCGGAATTTCGTTTAGATAACTGTGGTCCAGCTGTTCCAAAAGCGGCTTCATTGCCACACTGATCTGGGCGTGATCGTAAATCCAGCCGGTCTGCGGATCGACCTCTCCTTCTACGGAGACTTCGACCTTGAAACTATGCCCGTGTATTTGCCGGCATTTGTGTCCCTCCGGCGCCTTGGGCAAAGTTTGTGCGGATTCGAACCGAAAATCTTTCGTAAGGCGTGCTCTCATACCCCTTTGGTTTCTGGCGCCCAAATAAACTTGTGCAGCTGCAACTGAAACCGGACGGGGAGTTTATCTGCAAGCAGCCATTCAACAATGGAGCGAGGCTCAATTTTTCCAAAAACTGGAGAAAAAAGAATCGTTCCGCAACGTTCCGCCAAATTGTATGTTTGGATCTGTGCTTTTGCCCAGAGATAGTCTTCGCGAGAGCCGAGCACAAATTTCACCTCATCACCCCGGTTTAGATGAGGAATGTTTTCCAGCCGATTACGCTGCGATTCGCCGCTACTCGGCGTTTTCAAGTCCATGATCCGATGCACTCGTGGATCAATTCGACTGATATCATGCGCGCCGCTCGTCTCGATCAGCACGGTTAAACCGTGGTCACAAAGCTCGCGCATTAGCGGTAGCACGTTCTTTTGAAGCAACGGCTCGCCTCCGGTGATCTCAACGAGAGGGCATTTATAAGCCAGGACCTGCGCCATGATCTTTGACAAACTCGTCTTCTCGCCCTTGTAGAACGCGTAAGCGGTATCGCAATAGGTGCAGCGTAGATCACAAAACGTCAGCCGTACAAAGACACAAGGCAAGCCTGCCCAGGTGCTTTCCCCCTGCACTGACTGATAAATTTCATTAATAATCAATGTCTCGGCGTTCACGGCGACAATCATTCTAACCATCGCATTGGTTTGCCGGTTGCCAAGGGAGACAGAGAATGGGATTGCGAACTGCGGAGTAGCGGCCCATTGCGAAAAGACGTGCCTCCGCTATTCCGCGATGGCTGGGTTTTGGCGTGATGGGAGGCGACATGCAGCCACAGGGCCATGTCCAGGTTCTTACTAATCTGATCGACTTCGGGATGAACCTTCAAGAAGCGGGGGATGCGCCGCGCTGGCAACATGAAGGATCCTCCGAGCCAATGAACGACGGAGGGTACGTCGAAGTCGAAACCGGTCTGCCGTATGATAGCGTCCGCGAATTGATGAACCGGGGACACCATGTGCGGTTTGATCTAGGGGGGTATGGCGGGTACCAGGCTATCATGCGCGACCCCGTGACCGGCGTGTATTATGGCGCTTCCGAGAGCCGGAAGGATGGCTGCGTGATTGGGTACTAGAGCAGAAAATGCGGAATGCGGAGTGCGGAATGGGGGTCAACGGCGTGACTTTGGTGTCCGGCCGCTCGTCACGAATATAGCCAGCAGTTCTTGAGTCTCTCGCAACGGCTCCTCGCTTGCGGTCAATCCGATCAGGTCCGCTCCTTGAGCGAGTTCGAGCCAGTATTCTGTTTCGGAGGTCTCCTTTTCACAGATACCGATCTTGTGGTGAAGTCATCACGGGATCGTGCTCGACTAGCTTCTCGATAGTTAGCTCCGATCGAGGTACCGCTCTTCAGTAGTCGATATCCAATCGCATCCGAGGCTTTACAGTGAGGCAGCTTTCCAACGAGCTCGATTATGGAAAGGGCAAATCGTTTGGTTCTCGTTTCAAGATCGTTCTTC
>DATNNZ010000116.1:0-20287 GCA_035601575.1 Chthoniobacterales bacterium | reverse complement strand
ACCTCGATACGGGTGGTACCCCCTTGTCTCCTTTGCACCTGGCCTTCAGTGCTGGTCTGGGCATGCTGTTTTGCGGCAATGAAGGTCTAGACGGTGAACGCAGGGCTTTGCGCCACGCGATGCTGGTCGAGAATTTGCAGCAACTGTACACCGATGTCTTTAACGACTGGATCGTTGCTAATGAACCTGCGGCGGAAGAACTCCGATGGTTAGCCTGCGCCATCGATCGATATCTGCGCACCCGGTCAAAGAGTTCGCAACTCAATTTCGTTGATGCGTTTGCACTTTTCCGCGACTGGGAAGCGCGGCGCCCCGATGAAGCGCAGTCCTTCATTCAAGGACTGGGGGAACAGGCAGTGGCAGAGTTCGCGAAGAACCCTGCCACTGCTAACCTAGTGCGCGACCTGGCGTTTGCATATTTTCGCCCAGAACAATTCCCCACTCATAGTGGGTTTGTTGAACAGCTACTATATAGTCCACGCAGTGGACTCCGGGAACGAGAGGAGAGCGATCGAGTTGGTAAACTGCTCAAAGCGTGGGGTCGCAATGGTGAACGTGGCAAACTCTTTGATGGCGTCAGCAACGTGCGAATCGACGGAAGAGTCGCTCATTTTGAACTTGGCCAAATACCGGAACACGCCACCGAAATGAGAGCGGCTGCTAACTTCCTTGTCGCCAACTATGGTCGTCAAAAGATCATATCGATGCCGCGAGCCGTCCCAAAGATAGCGATTTTCGAAGAGGCGGCTCGAACGCTGGATATCCCGGGCGGAGTCAAAATGATCCAGGAGTATTATCGTCAGATGCGAAAGTTTGGTTGTAATATTCTGGCGGTCGTGCAGCAGTACGACGTCATCAAAGACTCGCCCGTTCGTGGTGCCATGATCGGGAACTCGAAGATGTTCCTCATTACAGCACAGCAGAGCCGGGACGATGCCTGCGATATTGGGGAAGCGGTAAGCCTTTCGCAAAAGACGGTCGACACGATTCACAACTATCCACTTCCTGAGTTAATGGATCCGTCCAATCGATTCAGTGCTTTCACGTATATAGCTAACGACCAGGTCAGACGTTTAGTCGGTACGGTTAAGAACGTTGCATCACGCGAACTGCTCTACGCGGCTTCGAGCGACAATGAGACCTTCGACGAACGCACGGTTCGCCTTGCGACGTACAAGAATATCGTTACCGGCATCATCCAGGAGTCTGAGAAGCTTGCGTGTGCGACCGAGTCGTCGGCAACTGAACCAATCTTATGAAAGGATCGGGAGTTTTCCTTTGCGTCCTGGTTGCGGGCTGTACGGTCGGTCCAGCTGTCCCTAAAGGGCAAGTCACCGTGCAGGGTCGTGGCTCAGAAGCTTTGACCAACCAAGGTGACCCACTAATGGCAACAGGATCCGATGAACGGAAGGTTCCGATCGATTTCGCCAAAGGCTACGCCAAAGGCATCTCGGATCAAGTGAAACGGAATTACTGGGCGCAGCAAGAAAACCAACGAATGCCTCAGGACGATAACCAGGGCAAGATTCGCTATTACAATGCAACGATACCACAGCATGAGGATCCAAATGGAGTTATTCGGGTGCAGCGCGAGGTAGTTATCCCAATTGTCGAATGAGAACCGAAAAGCTAAAGTGGGGTTTGGCAGCTTTGATCCTAACGACGGTCTGTCCGAACGGCAAAGCGTACATTGTTCATGATCCGATTCACACAGTGCTGAACATTTTACAACAAGTAATCGGACAGGTCAGACAAGAACTGCAACACGCCGAGGATGTTGCCAAATACGCGGACATGATCCGGAAGCAGATGCAACAAATCCAACAGTTAACTACGCTGATCAACCAAAACGTGGAGCAGTTGCGGCGGATCGGTGATCCGAACACATACGTAAACATGTTAGGACTGGATACCCTCTTCAATGAAATGAGTCGAATCAAGAACGGGGTCGGTACTACGTTGGCCGAGTTTCAACAGACCGCCGATGGAGTCGCTGCGCTCAAGGAGACAGCCAATGGTCTTTATCAGGATGTCAGCACATTGCCGGATCGGTTCGGTAAAACCGTCCAGTACGACATAAACACCTTCAAAAGGTTCGGCGCAGTACAAGATATGTACAAGTCGTTTAATACGGAGATGGAGCAGGCCAATCGTTCGCTGGCGGTTTTGCAACAGGAAAAGCAGAACGCCTTGCAACAGTTGAACTCGGCTGGTTCGCTGATCGAAGTGCAGAAACTAACGGGTAAACTACACGCCATCGAATCCAGTATTCAGGACACGACTACGCGGATAAATATGGCGGCCCAGAAGACGCTAGTACAACACGCGGCCAATCAAAATGATGAGGCGAGGATGCGACAGACGCTTCTGCAACAGCGTTTGCAAGAAATGGCCGAAGAAGATGTGCAAATGCAACAAAACGCGAGCCGAATGATTCAATCGTTAAAATAGCGGACCTATGTTTTTGCTGGCTGCTGTCGACGGAACCTCCATTAATCTGCACCTGCAGGAGATCCTTGCGGCTATGCAGTATATCGAACGTCAATTGCAACCGCTCACCCGCGTCGTGGCGTTTGTTCTTCTTGTGTTTGGGACTATGCGCGGATTCTTGGAACCGGAACCACGAAAATTTATGCTCAACCTTTTGAGGGCGATCATTATTGTTTGTCTGGTCGGACACTGGTTCCAAATCGAACAGTGGCTCGGCTACGCTGCCGACGGCCTGGCGCAATACCGAGTCGACGTCAATCTAACGGCAATTGGCCAGGGCTCTCACCAAATCACGATTGGGGAAAACGTGGACCAAATTCGGAGCATTATTAACGCTAAAATCACGCAGAAGGGCGATGGTCAAAATCAACTTGACGGTTGGGATGGGTTCAACCCGTTGCAGGCAGCTCAGAAAATATTTAATGCCAATGTCGCCCACTTTTTGTCGCTGGTGCTTTGGCATATTTACATGGGAACTCTCTTTATCTGCGAGTGGATTTTGGTCATGATGAATTTCTTGCAACGGGCCATCGTTATTTTTCTCGACCTTTATGTTCCGATTGCTTTGGCAGAGTTTTCTGTCCGCGGTTTGCAAAACCAAGGGCAGACATTCTTCAAGAACTATGTCGGGGTTCATGCTTGGCCGGTCGGTTGGGTGTTCGCCAATCTAGTCACGCTTGCTTTTCTGCAGGCGTTGCCTGCTCCCCATGCGAACAATCCGGTAGAGATATTGGGAGCAATCGTTTGGACGGTTCCGATTCTGTTGTGGGTAGTTATTGGTCACGTGATTGGCCCTTTCTATGCCCAAAAGGTTGTTGTGCGGGGTGGCGCTGAATTGCAGGCGTTTACGGGCGCAATGGTAGCTGCGGTTGGCGGGACCACGGGATCTGCGTATGCCGGAGCGTTGCGATTCGGCGCGGCGAAATTTCGCGGTTTCGGCCAGTCCGTCCTAAATCCAAACAAGAATAATGAGGCAGAAGGTAGTGGAAGCCAGGAGCCCGCAACCGGTTGGGCGAGTATATCCGACTTTGCCGGATCCAGTGCGGTTTCCGGCGTTGGCGGCCGTCCGGCAAGATCCATTGGTTGGTCGCGTGGTCTGCTCGGTTTTGGGGCTGAAAAGAGTGCGCAGGCTTCTGACCTCGCTGCGGATATTGCAGAAACGGGCGGAAACTTTGCCAGCACCATGGGTTCAATGATTGCGAACGCCAGTATGAACCGCATCGGACCGGAAGCCCAGTTTCGCTTTGCTGCTTTCAGGAGATCGGAGCCTGAAGGCAACCGCTCCTCTAGGCGGGCAAGGGGCTATTTGAATTAACTTGCGGATTGTGGGATGAGCCGAGAAAGCAATGGTCAGGGAGCAGAGGTAGGCCAGCCTGCGATCGAATCGGATACAGTTCATTCCGATACTGGATGCCCGCCGGGCGACCCTACCGACGAATCAAGGTATCCAGGATGGATCGCTTCCGAACAGTTGGAGGAAACTGAGGTCGAACGAAACCCGCTCCGGGAAGCGACACAACGAACGAACTGCGCGGCAAACAGCCTGGCCTCAGGCCGGAGGACCGTCCGACTGCTCTGGATAGCGCTGATTGTTTCGCTTTGCGCTCACTGCGTCGTCCCTGCTTACATCGTGACCGCAATGGCTCATCCTGAAAAAGTGGCGCTTATGGATGGAACCCAGTCGCTGATTATTGCCCCTCTAGTACCAATCGAACAGAGCCGCGAGATTCTCGAAGCTATTTCTTATTGGGCGGCCAAATCGTTCCTGGATCGAGGCCCTCAAGGATTCGACGCGGGTGATACCATAGACCGAGTTTTTCTGCCGACTGCTGCCGAAAAAGCGAAAATCGAATTCAAGGGCGTGGCCGAAGAATTTGCTAAAAAAAGCATCCATCAAAAACTTGAAATCGCACGGATTGATCTTCAACGACTCGACGACGGAGTTATTCTAAGCCGGGTAGTAGGTCAGATCTTGACCCAAGCCCAAGTGGGCGACGAGCAGGTTAATCAGCCTCTGCCGATCACGCTCAATCTAAAACTAGTGCGAAATCCCTATCTAGGGCGCAATCAGCGCTATCCATATGCGGTTATGGATTATGCGTTCGGACAACCCGAACAGTTGACTACTCTTACCCGGGAACAAAATAAATGAGGTGCCTACTAACTATTGTTGTTTGCGTCACTCCAATTTTCGCTATTGGTCAGGAAAATCTGAAAGCGAAGGTTGTTCGGCTTCCGCTCAGTCAGGAGCAGCCATCCGTTATTAAGCTTGGCGTTCGCGGAATTACTACGATTGAATTTCCGGCGAAAATCGAGGCACTCGATGGGTATGGATTCAGTCTAAATCCTGCACCAGATGGCCAGGATCTTTTTCAGATATCCTTCAATAAAGGGACCAATTTTATATCCTTGAAAGCGGTTAGAGCCGGGGTAGAAGGGAATCTTAGTGTGGTCCTGGACGGAAAAGTCTATGCGTTGTTTTGCCAGGAAGCGCCTGATCCAAGCTTCGTAGTGATCTTCGAAGACGGAGCAAGTAAGCGAGTCACAGAGCAGTCACCAACGTCAAGGCATCCAGAAGTCTCGCCTGGCCGGCTGCTTGGCTTTCTCGACAAGATAAAAGGGTTTCCTACTCTCAAAGTGAGTGCGCCGGAAATTTATCAGAACATGGATATCGCCGAGCCCAACTCTCACGCCGATTTCGAAAAGTTAGATATTTCATTAAAGCGAGTCGCCCGAGACGACGCTCTGGACGCTGTAGGATTCGAAGTCCTCCTGGCGAATAAGTCGGACAAAGATTTTATCTATGACCCGGAGAGTTTTGGAGTCCGGGTCGGTGAGGAAGTCTATCAACAAACCGTTTCTGATGCCAGCGGTTTGGTTCCTGCGGGCAAAAGCCAGACTGCATTCTTTGCTGTCAGCGGCGGCAGCAATGGTGGTCGTAACGATTTGGCAGTCACAAACAAATTCGAAATCATGTTGCGTCAGATTCAAGGAGAAATGGATCCTCAGCGAAGAGTCTCGGCCGAATGGCAAGAACCTCCCGATAGTGTCCCGACCGTGCAAGCCGGCGGAAAGGAGCCGGAGCTACCGCAAAGTGATCAAGAACCGGCCACGGCTAAGTCGGGTTTGCCTAAGAAGAATCCAAAACGAGCTCGAGCCGACCTAAAGGCCTCGACCAAAGTGGGTGCGGGCGCTTCGACAACGCAAAAGAAGATTGTAGCGCACAATGAATAGACGAACTTTGATGATTGGCGCGGCCGGAATTCTGTCCGTTGCCGGAACGTTTCTTTATGCGCTAATGCAAAAGGGCGGACCGCAAAAGATCGCTGAAAGGCAGAGCGAGGTGGTGCGAGATGCGGGGAAGGTGACCGAACCGATGACTTCCTCGATCCGCAATTTCAATCCGGTTCTGAGCAAACCGACCAAATCGAACGGCACACGTAGACAGGTTTCCCTAGCGCGAGTTCCTGATCCCGGAACTACTCCGAACGTTCCTGTCACAACTTCAATCAGTATTTTCGCGGCGGAACCACAAGGTGAAAGGCCGTTACCGCGAGGACCAAAGGGCGACTATGCTCCGGCGTTTCGCCTCGTCAAGTGTCAGCTCGTAAACACAGTGGACTCGAGCAATCTAACGACACCGATTATTGGCCTGGTTGCAGAAGATCTTTGCTGGAATGGCAAAGTCATCCTACGGGCGGACTCTGAGGTGCACGGAATCGCTAGTGTCGACCGGGTTCGTGAACGAATCGCTAGTGAAGGAGAATTTACTTTTGTACTGAACGAACCTGACCGGCGAGGTCGCGAATTGGTTATCAAAGGATTGGTTTTGGATATGGAACGCGATCCTGAGTATGACACCTATGGGATCACTGACGGGAGCGCAGGGCTGCGAGGAGACGTGATTCGTACTGCCAACAATGATGTGATCAAGCTTTATGCAGCCTCCTTGATCAGTGGCATGTCGGGTGCAGTTTCGAGCGGGAGCTCCGGGATTTTAGGTAACCGGGTTTACACTAACAATAGTTCACTCGGTCTAAGTGCGCTGCAGGGAGGAGTCATCAACCCGGTCGCCGGCGGAACTCAAGGTGTACTCGACCGATATTCAGACCAAATTTTGAAATCGATCGAACGGGATGGCTTTTTTGTGCGAGTCCCGGCCGGAAAGCAATTTTATGTGTATTGCAGTGAAGCGATCGATCTGAGTCGTGCAAAGGTTGGAGCCGATGATGAACGCGATGCTCGCGCCCAAGCTGATCTCGAAAAGAAGGCGCGCGATCAGGTTCGAAGAGCACTTCCTGTAGATACTGCCAGTTTACTGAACCCGTTATTACCTGCTTTGAATTCGATAGATCAGAACAGAAATTAGTTATGTATATAAATGCTTTACGATTCACTACTTGGTTAGAATTTGCACTACTGTTCGGATGTGCGCAGTCGAAACCGCAGGCGGTAATCCACCCAGTTCGCACGATGGCACCAGCTGCTAAATCGGAGCAAAGCAGTTCTTTGCCAACCTCTCCAATTGGCACGATCCGAAATGTGCGTGAGAACGAATCGCTGAAGGTCTACGGCATGAATCGTTACGTCGATCCGTCGGACCCGAGAGTTCTCCATGAAAGACACGCGATATATCGAGTCGAGCAACAACCGCGTTGGGTTACACAAAGCGATCGAAACGAGAACGGGATCCTCTTGGGGCCAATCTTAGGGCTTCGAAATCCACAATATGCGCCTGAACCGCTTCCAGGCGAAGCGGCGCGGGATATCGTCCAAACCAAGCGGGGCTTGCAAGAGGCGAATCTAGATATCCATGCGATTCAACAGAACCAAGAGAAGTTGGCGACTACGGTTCAGTCTTTGGCGGAGCAGACCTTGGATGCTCAGCGCAAACTAGCGAATGTTGTTTCAACAATGAACGGACGGCTGCAAAAGCTCGAGGGAGGCAGCGAAGAGACGGCCGATGGTTCCGGTGCAAGCGAAAACAAAGTTCCAGCCGGAGGTGTCGTCATTCGAAAAGGGGAATGACAGCTAATTCGGTTTTGGCCGGTTCGCGTTTCAAATTAAGCTGGGTCGGCCCCAATCCGTCGGGTTTGCGAAATCGTTCGAGATCAGACAAATGAAGATTAAAAGCGCGACCGAAGAGTGAAGACAAATGGTCGAGACAGAGGACGATTCAGGTAACGGATTGGAGCTTGGGTTGGAGTGGTGCTCGCACTTGAGCGGCTTGGCTCCGGCTCTGGAAAGCAAGATAATTGGCCAAAAAGGCGCTATTACTCGCGTGGCCCGAGCGGTTCAAGCCGCTGAGCTCGGATTGAACGAGCGAAGATCCCAACCTAAAGCAAGTTTCTTATTCCTGGGCCCAACTGGTGTCGGGAAGACGGAAACCGCCAAGTGTTTCTCGGAGTACATATTTGGCTCTCCTACCGGACTGGAAATGGTGTTCATGAACGAATACTCGCCAGATAGCCGTTTTCAGGAGTTTTTGGAACGAACCGAAGCTGCGATCCGACGGCATCCAAATGGATCGACATTGCTTTTTGACGAAATCGAAAAAGCGCATCCGAGATTAGTCGACGTTTTTCTATCGCTCTTGGAGGAGGGTATCTTGACTACATTAACCGGCGATCGCGTCAAAGTCGGGCAATTTTATCTGGTTATGACCAGCAATCTTGGAAGTGGCGATCTCTCAAAAATGGAGAACGCACCATATTCAACAATGGAAAGGGTCGCGCTGGATGTGGCGAGTCAATCTCTGCGGCCGGAGCTTTTTGCCCGCATCACCGAACGGATCGTTTTCCGGCCACTCGATCTTGAGACTCAAAAAATGATCCTTGCCGCTCTAATCAAGAAAAAGCTTGCAGTGCTCTCTCAATTCTTTGGGCGGCCGCTGACGATTGATCCGGGTCCGGTAATGGCCTTTTTGCTACGAGTCGGCTACAACAAGGCTCAGGGTGCACGTATGCTACGACAGGAGGTGGATCGACAATTAAACTCTGCCAGCTTGGTTTGGGCTTTAAATAATCAGCCACCCAAACATGGAGTATTTTTCTATGATCCGGCGGCCGGAGGTCTAATCCTCCGATAGAGATTGCGCCTGCCAGTCAAGAGAAGCACCGAACACTGCAGAAACTGATTTGTCGAAAGCCGAGTTAAGTGTGAGATGATCCTGTATTGTCCTTATGCCTTCCAGAGCTTCTTACCCGGTTCGTTTTGATCATTGCGTCATCCATGTTTCGGATTGGGAAAGATCCAATCGCTTCTATTCCGAAGTTCTGGGCGCCGAGCTAATCTCGGTAAACGGCCGAACGGCGTATCGATTCGGGACAACTCAGCTGAATCTACACGGGCCTGGTGTTTCGGCTGGACCCCTCGCAAAATTGCCAGTTCAACCTGGCAACAGCGATCTTTGCTTCGCTTGGGATGGCCCAATTAAGGCGGCTCTCGAACATCTCAAAAGTAAAGGAGTCGCAGTGGAACTGGGTCCGGTTTCAAGGGCCGGAGCCCAAGGGATGGGGAAGTCGGTCTATTTTCGCGATCCCGATGGATCACTGCTCGAATTTATTTCGTACTCGGATGTCGCTGTGGAAGATTGAGAAAATCGGCTCGATTCAAGACGCTATTGGTTTTCGCCGGTGGGAGAATCTTGACGCCAAAGATCGTCCGGTTGCAGCCTTCGAATCCGGCCTGAGTTCCTTTCGCCGTCATCGAATGAAGTCGATAGCACGATCAGAATTGAATGTTTCCCACGAAACCAGTTACTTTTTCTTACTTCTTTGATGAGCGATTATCCTCATACCACACGCTCTGATAGCTTTCGCAGACTTCTTTCTGCCGCTCTGACGTTCGGCATCATCATCGCGGTGTTCTACATCTTGAGTCTCGGAAGGAATTTCTTCATTCCTTTAGTCATTGCGTTTCTCGCCGTTTATCTAGTTGATATTCTTAGCCGGCTAGTAGCTCGAATCCGATTGGCCGGTCACCGGATTCCTAAGATCGTCTCGGTGATCCTCTCTTTTGCGATCATTTTTGGGCTTGGCTTTGTTTTAGCGGCCATCATTACAAATAACGCCGTTCATATTGCGGCGGTCGCGCCTCATTACCAAGTGCGACTTCAGCAGCTGGAGGCCCAAATCTTCGCCAAATTCGGAATAGAAGAACCGCCCGAGCTCGCGGCAATTTTGCGAACTCTGGATCTGCGGGCAATCTTTAGCGCCGTTGCAAAATCGGTCGCCGATTTACTCGAGGGGGTAACCCTGGTAGTCATCTATGGTCTGTTCATTTTGTTGGAGACGAGGTTTTTACCGGCCAAATTGTCTGCGATTTTCCCGGATAATTATCAACGGAGGAGAGTGCTGCACACTATGCAGCGCATTGATCGTGATATTCACACCTACTTGGGCGTCAAGACGGTGGTAAGTCTCGCCAGTGCAGTTTTGGCTTATATTTTAATGCGGCTGGTCGGCCTCGATTTTGCCGAATTTTGGGCCCTTTTGGTCTTTATCTTGCATTTCATCCCGACAATTGGCGTCATCGCAGCGACGATCTGTCCGACCTTATTGGCCGCAGTCCAATTTAATAGCCTAGGACCGTGTCTGGTGGTTGGAATTGGAATTACCGCAATTGCGCAGCTTATGGGTAATATCGTCGAACCGAATGTCATGGGAGAGACTCTTAATTTGAGTCCGCTAACCGTGATTATATCCTTGATTTTGTGGGGAACAGTTTGGGGGGTGTTGGGAGCATTCTTATGTGTTCCGTTGACGGTGATTTTCGTGATTGTGATGTCAAACTTCAAATCGACGCGCTGGATTTCAATTCTCCTCTCAAAGACGGGCAAGCTTCATCCAGGCGATCCGTCCGTGGAGGCCAATCAGAGCGGGCTGCTCTAGTTTCGACGTTATTCAATGGCAGTCCGCAATCGGGAAGTCGCCGTGAAGGGAAGTTCAAGGTTGCGTTGATCCGCCATTTCAGTGGCCAGACTCTATGCCGCGAAAGACAACAGAACACGGCTTCTCCGGTCAACTGGATAATTTTGCGCTATTAGACATTATTCAAATGGGCTGTCTGGCTCAGCGCGACGGACGACTTGTTATCCGTAACGGCAGACGACGCGGCGAAGTGATCCTCAGGCGAGGCCGGATAGTCCACGCGGCGACCAAGGGTCAAGTGGGAGAGCATGCTTTGCTGGAGGTCCTGAGTTGGGAGAAAGGGGAATTTCAATTCGGGTCCATTGATAGCGGCATTCAATCCAAGCCTACCATTCAGGGCGGATGGGAGCAGGTCCTCATGGATGCAGTTCGCAAGCGAGACGAGCTCAGGTCGACCGGATTCAATGCATCGATGACTCGGTCTCTGCCAAACGATCGATCTTCGGCTGACGGCCTGTTAACGCAAATCGAGCTGGAGCGAAAACGAATGACCAGAGCCCGACGGGCGAAGCGCGTTTTCTTGGCGGTAATGATAATAGCTGCCGCGTCGACCGCAACTTACGTCATTTCTATCAAACAACAGCGATTGACAGCGTATGGCAGCAACCTGCAAAAACGTGTTGGTGAACTGGTGGCGAGGCATTCACACTGGCAACGCCGGGTGACTGAGCAAATCGCAATTCCGGAGGGTGAGTTCATTTATCAGGATGGAGAGCGTCTTAATCTGAAACGATTCGTAATCGACAGCACAGAGGTGACGATCTGGGATTACGCCGATTTTCTCAAGGCAACCGGCTCAGATACTCGCTTTGATCATCCAAATCAAGCGCCTCACAAAGGACATTCCAATCAAGAATGGGAGAACTACTCACGAGCGGCGTTCTCTGGCGAGAATTATCATGGAATTCGATTGAATCCCAATTTCCCGGCCGTCTACGTGGATTGGTTCGACGCTTATGCGTTCGCCAGATGGAAGGGTCACCGGCTGCCAACAGAAACAGAATGGGAAAAGGCTGGACGCGGATCGGATGGACGCCGATTTCCTTGGGGAACGGACATGCTTGCGAATGCGGCTAACCTGCTGGGAGCGCTGCAGGCGGGTCCAGGTTGGACCGAAGTAGGTGTCTGGAGACAGGATCGTAGTCCATACGGAGTTTACGATATGGCCGGCAATGTCTCGGAATGGACTGCCAGTGACGACGGCCAAGGCAACCCCGTCGTTCGTGGAGGGAACTTCAGATCAAACAGCGGCGAACTGACTCGTAGAATCCTCCACCTCTCTCCAGAGACTAAAGACGAACGCATCGGCTTCCGGACAGTGCTAGACGATCCGCGCTTCGCGAATAGCCGATAGCCGATAAAGGACAAAGCACTTGAACGACGTATTCTGAAATCTATTGGCTATCGGCTATTGGCTATCGGCTATTCGCGAAGCGCAGCGCATCCCTACCGAATCACAAAAAAACATTCGACGGAAGCGTTAGGATATAGATAATTTTGACCCGATGTCCTTCATTAACTTCGTAAGCGGAGAGGTCGAGTTTAAAATCGTCTACTATGGCTGCGCTCTTGGCGGAAAGACGTCTTCCTTGGGATACATTCACGAGCGGGTCGACGCCCAAGACAGAGGGAATCTGGTTTTGTTGCCGACACAGAACGATCGGACACTCTTCTTCGACTTCTTGCCGGTAGATGGCGGGAAAATCAAAGGCTTCAAAGTACGTTTCAAACTTTGGACGGTTCCAGGTCAAGTGATGTACAATGCCACACGCCAGCTTGTTCTCCGCGGCGTGGACGGGATCGTTTTCGTTGTGGACTCGCAATGGGATCGCATGGAGGCAAACTTCGAAAGCCTGAGGAACCTCGAGCAGAACCTCGCGGGAATGGATTCGAGCTTAGACAAAGTGAGTCTCGTTTTCTTTTATAACAAACGCGATCTGCCAGAGGATAACATCGCGCCAATCGAAGCGATCGATCTGCTTCTCCGGCACAGACTTAGGAAATCCAATCGGTTTGCCGGCGATTGCCTCGGCGGAAAGCACGTATTCAACGCGCTTAATCAAGTGACGCAAAGCGTCTTGCGCGAGTTCCTGGTCAAGGACGATCTGGAGAACTATGAAGCCTACCGTTAATGGCAAGAGACACTGTCGATTTCGGTTAGCGCCGAAAGCCGGCTTCTCCCTGGTTGAGATCTTGGTAGTATTGGCGATCATCGCGGTTGCTGCCGGCTTCATTGCTATCTCGATTTTGAGTGCACTCAAGCAACAGAATAGTCGGGTTTGTCTGACTAACATGGTGACAATCGAAGCGGCTAAAGATGAATATGCGCGTGATCATCCGGGCGCAACTACGATACCGAGCGCCACTGATTTTGCGCCTTATTTTCGATTCGGCATCCCTCGTTGCCCGGACAACAATGGAATCGACTATGCCAATCTACTCGATCTAAAGAGCCCAGTGAACTGTTCCCTGCATCCGGAGAACACCGCAAAATTGAATATCGGAAAGTGAAAATGCTAGGGACGGCGGTACAGCAGAGCTGGAAAACCGTTGTGGACTTCGTCCAGAAAAACGAAGTCAGCGATGTTTCGCTGTTCCGTAATAATGTTTCGGCTCGACTCGCCGGTCAAATTGTACCGCTAGCGGAGCCCGGTGCTCTTTCGAAAGACGAAGTCCAGCTGATGATAGCCGAATTGGCCAAAGACAGGCCTGATCTACGCGAACAGCTTGCTGTACGGCAAAGGTCGGTCGATTTCACGACGGCTCTCTATTCCAAGCGCTTTCGGGTCAACATTGCTCTCGCGCAAGGAGAGCTTTTTGCATCATTGCGGCCACTTCCTGATTCACCCCCAGCGCCGAGCGAAGTAGGTCTCACTAGCCAAACTATAAAACTCGTCACATCGCTCCGTGAAGGCCTGATCCTGATTTCTGGTCCTACCGGATCTGGAAAAACTACGACGATTGCGTGTCTGGTCGAAGCGATTAACCAAAGCCACCAACACAAGATTGTGACCATCGAAGATCCGGTCGAATTCCTTTTCTCAGGAAAACAATCGGAGATCATTCAGCGTGAGGTCGGAGTCGATGTAGAATCATATTCCACGGGGTTGCGGGAGGCCCTGCGACAGAATCCAGATGTGATCGTGGTCGGTGAAATTCGCAATGTAGAGACTGCGATGGTTGCGCTCCAAGCCGCCGAGACTGGACATTTGGTAATTGGATCGATGCATGCCAGAAGCGTGGTGGAAACTGTCACCCGCTTTGTGTTGTTGGCTGCCGAAAGAGGCTCGGAGGAGATCCGATACGTTTTCGGAACCGCCATGCGCATGATCGCGAACCAACGGCTCCTCAGGAAAAGACAGGGAGGACGAGTGGTGGTGCGGGAAATCTGTGTCCACGCGCCGAAGGTCGAATCGGTAATTCTGTCTGGTAATGAGCAGGAATTGGAAAACTATATGTTAAGCGGCCGAGACGTGGGCATGATCGATTTCCAAACCGCGCTGCGGCAAGTCCAGAGCCAATTGGAACCTTCCGAGTTCCAAATACACGCTCGGGCTCGTTGAGGATTGAGCAAGCGAAAGCCGATAGTGCAAACCAGTGCCATTGACGACTATTACGGCGGTGATGACAGCGATGGTGCCTACTACCAAGTCGCCAAAGGCCGGAAAGGCTGGTATGCGACGGTCTGGGTTGACGGAGCCTGGACAGGCCATCTAGCAACCGATAAGGGACCATGGAAGACCGAACAGGAAGCGCTGGATTGGGGTCGAGGCGAGGCGCAGGAATGGTGCCTTAAGAACGGTATTTCGTATTAGGAAGCGGACGAATAAACTGTCCCATTGCAGGCCGGACGATTTAACAGATGGTGGTCGGGCAAGGTATGCGGAGCCAGCTGGGCCCAAGCGCGAGGGACACCAGCAAGCGCTCAGGGCGTGGAATGGGAGGGAGTGATAGACTGGCATCGAACAAAAGGAGGACGCTAAAGCAGCACGTGCCGCTTCTTTGAGATCGCGCTGCAGCTCTTCGAGGCCGGTAATTCTAAAGTTCAGGGACATTTACCGCTGTTTAAAACGAAAAAAGCATAGCTGGGAAGTCTTGGCCGTTTTTCATTTGTCGGCTCCAGGAACTGAACACGCAGCGCCTCGCGAATTGGAACAGTTTGGGGGTACACATGACGCTTCCTTAGCCTGGCGATTGGATCGTCGCCTATCTGGCGGTGTCGACTCGGCGTTCACGGCGTGGAAAGCTCACGAAGTTATTGTTGACTCTCATCGCCGAATCGCCGTCGGTCGCCGGTGGTCTTTATCAGCCATTCCAGTAAGGACAGGTCGATCGCAGATGCGATTTGTAACCAGCTCGAGTCCGCTGGGATCCCATGTTGGATCGCTCCGCGCGACATCGAAGTAGGATCCGACTGGACCAGAGGTATCATGCAGGGCATTGCCAGGTGCCGCGTCTTCGTCTTGGTGTTTACCGATCACGCAAACGATTCGGAACATGTCGGGCGTGAACTGGCCAATGCCTTCTCCTTAGGGCTGGCAGTGATTCCATTCCGCATCGAGGCAGTCAACCCGCGGGAGAACCTGGCATACTTCCTTGAGACCGTGCAGTGGTTCGATGCGACTACTCCACCTCTGCAGACGCATCACCTGTTGTTGACCGAACACGTTCAGCGATTGCTCTCTATCGATGGGAACTCCGTACCGGTAACGACAGATGTCCCGCCAGAACGAAAAGCCGACCGAACATCTTTTGCGCCAACAACGCGGTGGATCATTGCGTTTGGTTTGCTGGCCCTAGCGGCAGTGATTGCGGCGGCCTGGCTTTTCTTCTCTGCGAAAAGGAGCACTCAACAGACAACTTCTTCCGCCGACACCCCCAAGGCGGTTTTGGGCTCTGCTGTTCCCGAGATTCCGGCCAAGAGCATTGCTGTACTTCCCTTCGAAAGCCTCAGCGCCAATAAGGACGACATCTACTTTGCCGACGGTGTCCAGGACGAGATCCTCAATAGTCTTGCCAAGATTGCTCAAGTCAAAGTCATCAGCCGGACGTCGGTGATGCAGTACCGCGCGGACGAGAAACGCGATCTACGCCAGATCGCTAGTGCGTTGGGTGTAGCGAACGTGCTGGAAGGAACGGTGCGCCGGAATGGTAACCATGTTCGGGTCAGCATCGAGCTCGTCGAGGCTCGCGACGATAACACCACTTGGGCCGACAGTTTTGATCGCGATCTCAATGACATTTTCGCCATCCAGAGCGAAGTAGCTCAGACCGTCGCTACCAAGCTGGCCGCGACGCTTTCTCCCGAAGAAAAGCGAAATATCGAAAGTAAACCAACCGAGAATCTTGAGGCCTATGATCTCTATCTGCAGGCAAAGGAGTTACTGGTCAGCGCTCGAGTTTCTGCGGGCTTTGGAAGCGTCAAGAAACCGCTGGTCGACGCGATCGGTTTTTTGGATCAAGCCGTCCGGCTCGATCCAAAATTCACGCTCGCCTATTGCGCATCCGCTCAAGGAAACGACCTTCTCTACTTGTGGTATGATCCTACCCCAGAACGACGCGCCTTGGGAGATGCGGCGATAAACAGCGCGCTGGGTTTGCAACCGGACCTGCCCGAGCTTCACCTGGCATACGCCTTCCACCTCTACTGCGGCTATCATGATTACGAGCGGGCTCGAACCCAACTAGCCATCGCCAGACGCGGTTTACCGAATGATTCCGAGGCGATCGGGCTCGAAGCGCTCATGGATCGCCGGCAGGGGCAATTCGAAAAAGCAATCCAGGAGTTCAAAGAAGATCCGCGCAATACACTTTGGATTCAGCACTTAGCTGATACGCTTTATTACACGCGTCAGTTTCGTGCAGCCGAGCAGGCGTTCGACCGAGCGAGCGAGCTCCGTCCCGACCTGCCAATACTCAAGACAAAAAAGCCATTGTATGTAACCTTTTATAAGACCGGAGATGACACCGCCGTTCGCTCCGCGATCGTAGCGCTTCCGGCATCGATGGCCAGTGATAGGGGGGTACTGTCTTTGCGACTGAAGTTCGCGTTCGTTGATCGTGATGGGCCGCAAATACAAGAACTGATCGAAAGGATGAATGGCGGTGAGGACGAAGGCTGGTTTGCTTACGGAGATAACCCGGTGCCGGTCGGTTGTTACTCAATTATGCTAGCCCGGCTCCAAGGTGAGCAACCTGGTACAAATGCCAGCTTTGCCGAGACGCGAGAACAATTAAACCAAAAGGTCCAGAAGGCACCGGGAAATGCCCAGATGCTTAGTCAGTTGGCGGTGGTAGACGCCTTGCTTAATAACAAAGAAGTAGCCATCTCGGAAGCCAAACGTGCTACCGAAATGTTGCCGATCGCCAAGGATGCATTGGCTGGCCCAAAGATTGAGATCAACCTAGCCGTTGTTTACGCCTGGACCAATGAACTGGGCCTAGCCTTTGAGGAATTGAGTTCTTTGACCAAGGTACCAAATGGTATTTTCTACGGCCAATTAAAGCGTGACCCATACTGGGAGCCGCTTCGCCAGGATCCGCGGTATGAGAAGGTGTTATCTGAATTGGCACCGCGGGACTGACCACGCGTTCGGCCTTCCCGGCTTCGGCTTCGACCGTTTAAGGCCGCTTTGCCCCCCCAAACGTGCAAGCAGTGTGCAAGCGCCCATCCGCTCATGTTTATCGTAATGACATAAGTGGCTAAGGGCCAGCCTGATAGACAAAAATGGTTTGGCTTATAACTCCATGATCGCGAACCAACGGCTCCTCAGGAAAAGACAGGCAGGACGAGTGGTGGTGCGGGAAATCTGTGTCCACGCGCCGAAGGTCGAATCAGTAATTCTGTCCGGTAACGAGCAGAAATTGGAAAACTATATGTTGAGCGGCCGAGATGTGGGCATGATCGATTTCCAAACGCCGCTCCGGCAAGTCCAGAGCCATTGGAACCTTCCGAATTCCAAATACACGCTCGGGCTCGTTGAGGATTGCGAGCCGGAACCAGCAAAGCGGCGCTATCGTCCATCGAAAAGAGGCTATTTGGAGAGCATTGGCCGAATGGACGCCCATTCGGACAACAATTCCGGCAATTCGAACAAAAAAGGGCGGGCCGCCGAAATCGTATTGTTTGTTGCTGCGATAGCCGTGTACCCCGCGACGAGCAAGCCAAATACCCCGACCAACAGGAACCGAGTGCCTAAGAAAGGACACGGAATGGCTGTTCACTTTTTATGACGTACCGGCATTTGGAGCACTGGCCGCTTCTGGGCGGCACTGATTCCGTTGTCGTACTTCATAAAAATCAGCATCTAAGTTGGCCTAAGCACAAGGCAATACTGCAGGGTTGGAAAGCGCTGGGCAAAGAGGGGCTAAAGCTGGAATCCGGAATTCTCGGGCCCCACTGTAATTTCCCAAGAATAATCTAAGTCGGAGTGGTTCTCAGAAATTTAGCCCCTTTGAGATATTCGCGCACTTTGCAACTTTTTCTCCGCTGTTTGGGGTTGGCTCTGTGTATTTAAGCACGAGAGTTTCTGCTAACATTACTCGTTTCAAGAGTGTTGAATGGAGTCTTTAGACTAGGTTCCATTAGTGTTAGTATGCACCAACATTACAAAAAGAAGTGATGGTTAATTAGATGCTTTTGCTTGTCATTTTTTTTTGCCTTTGCTTAAAAAAAGCCATCGTGACAATCAGAGTCTAAATTTGTTCGAATTTTGTTTGTAAAACTCTTGACGCGCTCCTGTTTCTGTTCAAAGTCGCGACCCATCTAGGAGATCAAAGCGGCATAACTCTGGAAGCACCAAGGGCGTTCGCCAGCGCTTTGATAGCCAACCTGGAACCTTTAACAATTTAACCGCTTGCGACTCTTTGGCTTCGATGGAATGCGAGGTTCGCGTTGCAAGCTGGAGTGGAAGAAACAAATGAAATTCAAGTTTGGTAACGCCAGGCTGCTTGTAATCTGGGCGGCAGCGTTGATGCCACCGGCAATTGTACTGGCGCAAGCGCCAACAAATCCTTCGGCCGGGACGGAGACCGGTGGACAACTGCAACAAATGACAGTCACAGGTTATGTTATTCCTCGGGTAGGCGAGGGCCCGCAACCAGTGGTGTCGTACGATCGGGATTTTATTGAGAAGCAGGCGAACCAGACAGCTAGCGACGTTCTCCGCTCACTCCCGTACACCAACGGTACTCTGAGCACATACACCAACGCGGGTATCAACTCTTCGCCTGCGTCAGCCGCCGTCAACCTGAGAGGGTTGGGGGTCAATCGTACCCTGACGTTGGTCGATGGCCATCGGTTTCCGGATTTTCCAATTCCGTTAGGTGGTGCATTCTCTTTTGTCGACCTGAACTCTATTCCGTTGGCTGCTATTGACCGCATTGAAGTCCTTAAGGACGGAGCTAGCGCCGTTTATGGCGACGACGCTGTGGCCGGGGTGGTAAACATCATTATGAAAAATGACTACAATGGGGCCGACATCTACAATTACTATGGTATCAGCCAGCGCGACGATTATGAGATCTTTCACAGCCAGGTTACCGGTGGCGTGTCTCATAAACTCTGGTCCGATGACTCCAAACTGAGCATTGTTGCCTCATTCGATTACTATTCTCAATCGCCCATCGACTCGCTCGACCGGGGGTTCGCTTTCGGGGACAAGAGCAAGCTTGCGGCCAAATTTCCGGATACCTCGACAGCCTTCTTTTCTCCTTTTGGTTCATTAAGCGGGTTTAAGGCAGGAACCGGAGGCCGCCCGAGTGTGGGACCTCCTGGAACTCCATTCCCGGTTCAGACTGGATCTACGTTTTTTACACCTCCTGGTTCTACCAGTCCCACGCTACTTCCGGGGACTGCCCCGGCTGACTCCTTTATACCGTTTAATTCCGAGTTAGCTGCACGGGAGGAGCGATATGGAGGATCATTGAAAGTAAACTTCAGCCCGACTGACTGGCTCAATTTCTACGATCTTCTGGTTGTTCAACGAACCGAGGAAGTAGGTATCACGCCTAACCAAGGGATGAGCTCTGGTGATCAGGTTGGCAACACCGTCCTATTTATTCCGGCTAATAATCCGTTTAATCCGACGCATCAGGATCTCCAGCCAAACGGGCAGGCGATGAATGAGTTCGGTCCATGGCAAGAGGACACAATCACGCGAACGGTCTTTAACGTTGTCGGGGCGACATTGCAATTGCCAAAAGGCTGGATTGTCGACGCGAGCTTCGCGTATGGGGAAAGCGATGCGACGCAGACCTACTTCAATGCAGCTAAAGTCGATGCGCTCCAATTAGCTCTTCAGGGTAAATTGCCCGGCCACATTGGGCAGTTCTATGATCCGTTCACTGACCAATCAAAATCGGGCAAGATCAACGGCTCATTAGTAGACGCAATTCGGACCCAACAGTTCGAGAACGCCCGTACTGATATCGCTACGTGGAATATCCATGCTGGTGGTCCGATCCTTGATCTGTCCAGCGGCCAAGTTTTACTGGCTGGGGGCTTGGAATATCGTGATCAAAGCTTGATTATCCAAAATGACCCGAACAGCACAAACCGCAATATCATTGCCGGAAATTTTCTGGGTAAGGGAACCAATGGACGCCGATGGGTTCGAAGCGGTTATATTCAAGCCACCATTCCCATCTTTGGTGAGAAATGGTCCTGGCCTGGAATGCGTCAGCTGCAGGTAGTGATTTCAGAACGATACGATGATTATTCGCTGTTTCACAGCGCGGCCAAACCGCAGATAGCGATAATGTACAAACCGTTCGACGACATCACCGTTCGTGGTACGTACTCGGAAGCTTTCGTAGCGCCTTCCTTGTCGCAACTTTTTGCGACACCGCCGGAGTTCCAGACACTG
>DATNNZ010000115.1:0-3813 GCA_035601575.1 Chthoniobacterales bacterium | reverse complement strand
AACATTAGCCTCGCCTAACTTTCGTCCTGCATAACCCCTTTTATGACTGGCCAAAAAGGGGGCCCTTTCTTGTAGTCTTTTAAGGCAATGCCGGACTCCGAACTTGCCGTTGTTTCTGTAGATTCTTTCGCAGCTCCAATTCTCATCGAACGCGCCTGGCCATCAACCAAGAAAAAGTTTTTCGAGTTTTTTACGGTCCCGATCCGCAACGCGCACACACGAGCCGCCTATTACCAGGCGATCCAGCAGTTCCTGGCCTGGTCGGAGCGCGCTGGTTGAAAGCTTGAGCGCGTCGGCTGTTATCGAAACTACTCTGATGAAACTGCCAGCTGGGATCAAAGTGGATCCGGAAGTTATGATGGGAAACCCTGCGTAAAGGGCACCCGGATTTGACTCCTATTCGCACATCGATAGGTCAAGTCGAAAGAATGACGTCTTCAACAACGACCGTTCGAACTTTGGCGGATTGGCAGGGCGACTAGCCCTGGATCATGTGAAAGAGGTCGGGATTATCAGCTGATCAAACGATCGCCAAGCCTGCCTTCGCTCGGTGATCGTGACTTACGTCACATGTTGGTCTCGATCTTGAAGTTGCGATAGTCCAAGTGCAGGACGACGTGATCTTTCATTTGTTGAGGATCGAAGCCAGTCAACGCGTCCGGAGGTATTGGGTAAAGCCAATGAAGTTGTCCGAAGTTTTCTTCGATCGGATGGCAGCTGAAAATCCCATCGAACTTGGGTGGTTCCCTTCTAAGTTCGTACTGTAGCCAGCAAACTTGCGCGTCGCTCAAAGCGAAATTCCATTGGGTGGTGTAAATCAACAAATACAACGGATACTTTCGATCCTCTGGGTACTTCTCTGATTTATTCTTTATCTTCTCTAGCAGATTTTTCACCACGTCTGACGATTTGGTGACTACCGGAGCCTTTGCGTAGTCGCCGCGGTACACCTCGACAGGACCTGCCTCCACCAACTCCAGAAATCCTTCGCCTCGTGCCGAGTCAACAGTGTAATCGAAGTCTTGTTCTTCATTCTGGCGGGGATTCGCTAGACAGAACGGTTCCCATCCGTTTTCTTTTAGAGACGAGAAGAAACATTTTACTATCCACGTCTCAATATCGGCCTTGGTTCTCGGGAAATTTGCTTCGGGAAAAGACAGCTCCCGCGCCCCTGTAGCTCTCGCGAAGCCGGTTCTGCCCCTAGGTTTCTTCATCAGTCATTCTTCCGTTATTTTACGCCTACTCTTCGTCGAGAAGATCTTACCACTTCAGAGAGCTTAGTCCGCTGATGCGTTCGAAGTGTTGATCGCGACTGGCCAATGGTATCTGATGTTCCATGGCCAACGCTGCAATCCAGATATCATTATCCGGGATTCGTTCCCCTCGTGCCTCCAGTTCGGCCTTGATTACGCCATACTTGCGAGCTGTTTGTGCGGTAGTCTGCAACACTTCAACCAGAGGCAGGAAGCGGTCAATCTGTTGACGTTTCCGCTCCGGATCGGGGGACTTCTCGGCTCCGAAGTAAAGCTCGGCTAGTACGATAATTGGAAGGTAAACTTGCTGTGCCTCGCGCACCCGCGCACCAATGTCCGGCTCCCCCTTAAAAAAGGCGCTGACGATATTGGTGTCGATGGCGAACTTAATCGATTCGCTCACAGGCTTCATCGATTACGCGCTGGAATGCATCCGCTTCTTCCGCACTCATGCTCGCGAAAGTCGCAGCGAATGCTTGACGTTTTTGTTCGTCAACATCTTGGGCGAGTTGGTGGATCAATGCGGCCACCTCTTCGACCTTGGATCCGGGTAAACGCTTTAATTCCTCCACGGCCATTTCGAGCGTGCTCATCTAAGTATAAATTTAAATTACCAGAGAGCCGTTTGCTCGGCAAGTTTGGGGCAGTTTCGCCTGGGTGATAGCGATGGTGAGAAGTGCGCACTGGGAATGGCACGCCGATCCATGCGACACCGCCGGAAGAGAGCGATTGGGGTGATCTGCAAGGAAGCAGGCGAAAGACGGTGTTTTTTTCCTTTGGTGGCTGTAACTTGGCTTGGCTCAGTTTAGACGGGCTACTCCTATTCCGTGTGACTTCACCCCGATTTTCCAATAAGCCCGTCTCATGGACGTGGACGGCGAGCGTTTTCTCACAATCCTGTAGGTCTCCAATCTTGCAGAGCTTCCATGCACCGTCTTTATTTGGACGCAAATCCACACAGCGGCGTTATCCGGGGACCATAGAACCATAGGATGGGCGACCAGAGGCGAGACCGCAATGACTCACGAGAGGCGATGAATGACACGAATTCCCACAAAGCTGAAGCCCTGGTTTGAGGCTAGAAGGCGTTTCAAGTTGAGCCACGCACATACGCAGATGGCCCGCGAACTGGGAATGAACCCGCGGAAGCTAGGGTCGCTTGCCGACGGAGGGCAGGAGCCGTGGAAACTGCCTCTCCCGGAGTTTATCGTCGAATGCTACCGAAAAAGCTTTGGCCGATCAGAGCCAGAGCATGTGCGATCTTTGGAAGAAGTGGTACAGGCTGAAGAGAAGCGGCGCAAAGAGAAGCAAGCACGCAAGGCCGAGAAGATGGTCATTCCGGCAGGGTCCTCCCAATTGGCGGTTCAAGCCGATGGTCTTGCCTCCGCTTCGCAGCGGCAGACCCGTAGCCGGACCTTGGCGTCAGCGCGCGATACGCGAACCATGCGGTTTCACGCGAACCACGTGTCCAGTTCGGTCTCCGGTGACTACTACCAAGCCATGTTCGAGGCCGAGGAGGATAAAAACGATCCTAATAGCCCTTATCTTCTGATCCAACGACAATTCGAAACCTCAGATGGTGGAAGGTGCTATATCGAGACGCACGACGAGAAGTATATCGGTCATTTTCTTCTGCGCCGTGTCGAGTTCACGCCGGAGAGGTTGTCAATCGAGTTCGACCGTCCGAGCGACAATCTTGTCAGCGTTACCTTTAGCATGGCGGTCTCGGACTTCGAGGAAGCATCACAGGTAATAAAGATCATCAGCGGGGAGGTCGACCTTCAATGATAGGGCACCTCTGTATACAATCTTTCTCAGGGGAGTTACGCTAGTGGTCTCCTGTACGCCGTGCTCGGGAATCGGCCGAGTTCAAGTCGAATTTCCGTGTCCGTCTGAGGTCAGCGGCCACTTTATTTTAGAAGACGTTGGATGATGTTATTAGTCCCAAGAACTTCCTCGGCCGCATAAAATCAGAGGAGTCGAACCGGAGCGCAGTACTGCTTCACGTGAAAGCGGCGGCCAGATGCTCCGAATCGCGGCTATGCGCCACCGCGCGATTTGCAGATACCGAAGCAATGGTGGCGTGGTTACTGGTGGATCTAAATCGACACTGGGACGACTCAGCTTTGCTGTTTGGCGTATAGAGCCTCTCCGAAGTCGATGCTGATAAACGGTTCGTCCCCAACGACCCACGCGTCGTGCCCCGGAGGAATCGACCCCACATCGCGCGGACCAAACTCTGCTTCGGAATCATCGTCCATTCGGACCACTATCCGCCCCGAGATGACGTGGATGAGGTGGCCAACTTGGCAACTGTTTGGGTTAGCAACGATCGCAAATTTTACTGCGCCCGTGAGCCAGGGTAAGCTAACAATGTCGTTTTAAAATGCGACGCTAGCGTCCTGACTAACCACCCGGGTTACGGCTGTTAATTTCGAATCGTCCGATCACCGAAACTCGTTATCAACACGGGACGCCGCAGGACACCAACGGTAGGAATTTTGTTCCGCGAGCGGTTGCTCTTCGAGGGAGTCTCTCATTTTAGTACAATTCTCCGGTT
>DATNNZ010000114.1:0-3544 GCA_035601575.1 Chthoniobacterales bacterium | reverse complement strand
GATCGCCTGTCTCAGGGGCCACCCGAGCTGCGTCTTAAGGAAGAACACTGCGCGGTGAATGAGCCTCATGCGACCGTCGAAATCGCACTACTGACTGGCGGCGGAGATAAACCGTATGCGCTCGGGATGGCAGCCGCGCTTACATCCGAGGGAATATTACTTGATTTCATTGGAAGCGACGATCTGCAGGTACCGGAATTACTCAACAATGCCCGCATCAATTTTCTTAATCTACGAGGTGATCAGGGTCCGAATGTAAGTCCCTTCGCGAAGGCGCGGCGAATCCTGAACTATTATATCAGGCTTGTTTGTTATGCGGCGACCGCAAGGCCAAAAATTTTTCATATTTTGTGGACTAACAAATTCGTCTTCTTTGATCGAACATTGCTGCTGACGTATTACAAACTGCTGGGCAAACGGATTGCCCTAACCGCTCATAACGTGAATGCTGGAAAGCGGGATTCAAACGATTCGTGGTTGAACCGATTTTCACTCAAATGTGAGTACATCTTGAGCGATCACATTTTTGTTCATACAGAAAAAATGAAAGATGAGCTGTCTTCCGAGTTTGGCATTCCGCCAGGCAAGGTGAGCGTCATTCCGTTTGGAATTAACAACACAGCCCCGAACACGAATCTCTCGACGGAAGAGGCAAAACGTCGCTTGGGACTGGTCAACGAGGATAAGGCCATACTATTTTTTGGAAATATAGCTCCTTATAAGGGGCTTGAGTACCTTGTTGCTGCGTTCGGCGACCTTTTGCAGACAGACTCGAGCTACCGATTAATCATTGTCGGCAAGCCGAAAGGCGACGAGAACTACTGGAGTCGTATCCACCGAGCTATCGTACAGAGGGGCATTGCTGACCGTGTCATCGAACGGATAGAGTATATCCCAGATGAGGAAACGGAACTGTATTTCAAAGCGGCGGATGTTTTGGTTTTGCCGTACGCCCACATTTTTCAAAGCGGTGTGCTATTTCTGGGGTACAGTTATGGATTGCCCGCGATTGCGGCTGATGTCGGCTCGTTGAGAGAAGAAATCGTTGAGGGTGAAACGGGTTTAACTTTCAAGGCGCGGGATTCGTCCGCTCTTGCGTGTGCAATTGAGCAATATTTCGCCAGCGAATTGTTTCGGCAGCTTGAGCGTCGGCGATCGCAGGTTAAAACATATGCTAACGAGCGATATTCGTGGAGTAAAGTCGCTACGATAACGACCAGAATCTACTCGAGCCTTCTGGAAGCTGATAAAACGATGTCGTCGCCACGTCTCGCTTAGCAAGTCGGTTTCAAATCATGGATGCCAAGGTTGCGTTAGCCAAAGTTGCAGCTTCTCTCCAGGAAGGGGCGGAATTGCGGATGAAGGTTGCCCGTGATAATGCCCACGCAATCGTGGAAGCAGCTTCCATGATTACCGACTGCTTGCGGTCAGGCGGCAAGCTTTTGCTCTTTGGAAACGGCGGGAGCGCAGCGGACGCGCAGCATCTGGCTGCCGAGTTCGTTGGTCGATTCATTGGAGAACGCCGCGCCTTGCCTGCATTAGCGCTCACAACAGATTCGTCGATTCTCACCGCGGTAGGCAATGACTACGGATTTGAACAGATTTTTACGCGGCAAATCGAGGGCTTGGCTCGGTCGAATGACGTGGCCATTGGTATCAGCACCAGTGGTAATTCTCCCAATGTCATTGCCGCCATTCAGGCAGCGAGCAAGAGGGGACTCAAAACCATCGGTCTAGTCGGCAAAGATGGCGGGATGCTCGCAAAGTGTGTCGATACAGCCATTACTGTTTCTGCGGTAAACACCGCCCGAATCCAGGAGTGCCACATTGCGATCGGACATTTGTTTTGTGAACTAGTGGAATTAGATCTCTTGGAAACGAGTCTGCCCGAACCTATCGATACTAAGTCATCTGCATCCCAATGAAGCCTTTGGTGTCCATCTTAATACCAGCATACAATGCTGAGCCTTGGATCGCCGACACGATTAAGTCGGCACTTAACCAGACTTGGCCCAAGGTAGAGATCGTCATTATCAATGACGGATCTCGCGACCAAACCCTCTCAATTGCACAACAGTTTGCCTCGGAGAAGCTCTCCATTGTTTCTCAAGAAAATCAGGGCGTTTGCGCGGCGAGAAACAAAGCCTTTGAGCTTTGCCAGGGAGATTACATTCAATGGCTCGACGCCGATGATCTCCTGGCCCCGGATAAAATCACAAAGCAAATGGAAGCGGCGGAGGAGTGTCGAAGCAAACGAACGCTTCTTTCTTCGGCGTGGGGCTACTTCATTTTTCGACCGCACAAAGCGCAATTTGTGCCGACGCCGCTCTGGTGTGATCTGACGCCACTTGAATGGTTGCAACGGCGACTGGGGACAAACCTCCATATGAACCCGGCGACCTGGCTTGTTAGTCGCGAATTGAGCGAAGCAGCTGGGCCTTGGGATACACGGCTCCTGGGAGGAGGAGCCGATGACGGCGAGTACTTTTGCCGGGTCATCCTGAAATGCGATCGCATCCGCTTTGTGCCTGACGCCAAAGTCTTCTATCGCATCACCGGCTCGGGTCTGAGTAATATCGGCCTCTCCAACAAGAAAATAGAGGGGCATTTTCTCGCCATGCAGCTGCACATCGCGCATCTCCGCTCGCTCGATGATAGCAAAAAGACACGGGCAATGTGCGTGAACTATCTCCGAAGGGCGCTCTTCAGGTTTTACCCCGAACGTCCGGACATCGTCAAACAATTGCAGCAGCTTGCCAAAACGATGGGAGGTGAACTGGAATCTCCGCGATTATCTTGGAAGTACGCCTGGATGCAAAAGCTGTTTGGCTGGAAGGCGACCAAGTGGGCCAAACACTGCTACAATGAATTTAAGTCTTCTCTGATCCGGTCCTGGGATAAGACCCTATTTCGTCTGGAGGGCTTGATGTGGCAAGGCAGGACGGGGCCGTCTGACGACAAATCGGCCGCCTGAGCATTTCGATTCGATTGCGATGAACGTAGAAAATCCCAATTCTGTACACACCGGAATTCTAGCTGGTAGGCCGGCAGAGTCCTCACCGGAGACAGAGGAGGAGCGCCATCAGGAGCACTTTAAAACCGACCATCTGCTAAGGAATCTCAAGGGGCATACAATCTCAAGCGGTGCGGTTACGGTTTCGGCCCAGGGAGCCAAGTTTGTTCTTAGTCTGGTCTCCACCATGATCCTGGCGCGGCTGCTCATGCCGCGAGACTTTGGCCTGGTAGCGATGGTAACGACGGTGACCGGCTTCCTACGTGTTTTTAAAGATGCCGGTCTTTCCATTGCCACCGTGCAGCGGGATCGGATCACGCATGCGCAAGTTTCCAATCTCTTTTGGATAAATGTCGCGGTAAGTGTCGTAAGTAGTTTGGTAGTAGCTGCCATGGCTCCGGTCTTAGCCTGGTTCTATCGAGATTCACGGCTGATTGGTATCACGCTTCTCTTATCAACAACCTACCTTATAAGTGGCTCAACCGTTCAACACCAGGCCTTGCTCAAGCGGCAGATGCGGTTCAAAGCCAT
>DATNNZ010000113.1:0-3941 GCA_035601575.1 Chthoniobacterales bacterium | reverse complement strand
GGCAAGCCCCTTTTGGGCAGCGACGATTTCCAGCTTCTCCAAGGTCCCTTGAGGAATCGATAGGTAGATGAGTTGGGTTTCCATAGCGGCGTCGAGCTTAAAGGAATCCGAATTTCAACAAAAGCCTAAAAATTCGCATTTTTACCATTGAATTGACATGCGCTTGGAGATTGATGCTGGACGAATTTCACTCGCCACTTTTCTTCATTTAAAGACCAACGAACCGCCGGAAGATCGAGCTCTCTCTTAGGGGTGCTAGCAGTAAACGTGTGAAAATTTACTGGAGCGTATTGTACGCAATGTTGACGTGCCAGTTAGTCACTGATTGCTCGGGGACGTGAGCTGTATTTTACGCAGTGCTCCCCCCGCGTTAGACCCCGTGTTTTTTGCGCACAATACAGGCTCTGGCGGAAGAATCCCGCAATACGATCTGCATTGTACGCAAGTATTTCACGCAACAACCAAGCTTCAAATGCGCTTTTTGGCAGTTGTTCGGTGAAAAATACCCTAAGGAGCCGTTTAGAGGGTGGCTTAGAGTAAATTTCTGCAGCCGTGCTGCTGGTACCCCCAACGAGGCGTTCAGCTCGAATCTGCATCTCGGCGGCGAAAGCTTTATGCTCCTGACTCAAGTTCGCCCTGATCGCATAGATCTTGGCCGCCGTGGCACCACCTCGGGAAAAAATCCCGAGGTGCAACGAGTGCCAACTTTTAAGGAGAGGCCATTTCGCGGACCCGGAGAGCGAAGCCGACAACCTCGTGACAGAGTATCCACTTCGTGATAGATTATCTATCATATGAAAACGGCTACGGTGGCAGATTTACGAAACAATTTCGCGCGGATTTCTCAGTGGATTCAAGCTGGAGAAAAAGTTTCGATCATAAAAAGAGGAGAGCCCTTTGCCGTGCTTTCACCGGCCAAAAAGGAAAATAAAGAGGTTCCGGCGTGGCCAGACCTCGAAGCACGAATGGTCAAGCCTGCCAAAGGCGTCAGCAGCGAGGTTATGGATTACCTCCGAGGGGATTTTTGAATACTTATTTTGATACAGGTGTTTTGCTCAAAGTCTACGTTCAAGAGCTCAACTCCGCAGAGGCAATCGCGTTGGTTTCAAAGATCGCTCCACCGATCCCTTTCACGCACTTCCATACGATAGAGCTCTTCACAGCGATCCGGCTTAAACGGTTCCGCGCTGAGATAAACGCGAACGAAGAGAAGACAGCAATCCAAGTGCTAAGAGCCGACATCACGAACGAACGCTTGCAGTTGCCCGATTATGATCTTCTCCAACTTTTCCGTCGTGCTGAAGTGCTCTCAGCTAAATATGCAGCAATTTTTGGGACACGGACCTTGGACATCCTGCACGTGGCCGCTGCGCTCGAGGCAGAATGCACAGAGTTCGTGTCCTTTGATGAACGCCAGCGCAAAGTTGCCGCAAAAGAACGCCTAACGGTCGTTCCGCATCAGCTTCAAAAACAGTCGAAGCCATGAGTTATCTCATAAAAGCCGGCGAACGCTATTCGGTGCTGGACCATCGATGTCTTGGAGCCGATTGTCTTGCGCTTGGTTGCTACCAACGTCGCGGTGCCACTTTGAGCGGAAGCCGCAATACCGGTGTCACAACACTGTGCTGTCTCACGAAAGCGTATAGAGGTTGCCCTCCGGAAGAGAGTCGCGGTTACGATCGCGTGTTGGAACGCCAACGCAAAGAAGAAGGCATTCGGATACTTAAACCTTGACAATACCTGTCAACGGCTATCCCTACACCTCAGCATTGCATTACGTACCAACGCAGCGACAGGTGTTGAAATAACGCGACCTACTGGCGTTGTTTCAAACGCGAAGGAATACCAATCTTCGCTTCCGATACGTTGATCCTGCGGGCCTCGACCGAGCAACCTGTGCGCAAGAGCTTGGGCGGAAAACACTTGCCCGGTTGGCCCCATCGACCGATCTCTTTTCCGCTCCGCGATGTAAAACATAACCTCCTTTTGAACAGATTACAGCCGCACGTCTCCGCAAGGAGAATGCACCGACGGTTGTACGATAGATGCCAATGCAGTTCGCTTATCTCCGACCGTCCACTAAGTCCGGATAAGTTTCTCCATCTGGCGACGTAGTGCGCCTTCAGCTTCCTGAGAAGTCGCATATCCGAAAATGACAATCTCCAGTGTCTGTTGGGCGAGATTGCGTTCACCGAGAAGCACCAACTCGAGTCCGACGAGCCGGTCGTCCCAATGGTCCCGCATTCTGAGTTGCTCCCCGGATTTTAAGCAATCCTGCCGAAGATTAAGATTGTGCCCCGATCCACCTGGAGTTTAAAACCGGCTGCAGGCAGGCAATTCTCCGGACGGTGAAGTCGAGCGAGAATCCGCGAGCGAGGTGGACCTGCGGCCCACTTGAAGAATAACGCCGTCCAGCGGCTCCCGTCGCTTTCGGTCCATGAAGCTGTGCGTCTTTCGTCTCCGAGCGGATCCGGAAGTGATACATCGGAAATCTTTTGTAACACAATCGAGTACTGGAGCCGCCATTCTGCTGGGCATAGGGTGTCAGAGGTGCTTAGCTAATTCGTCAAGTACCTTGCCAATGTTCGGTCGTTTGCGCTCCGGCCGAAGTCTGCGCTCTTCTTTCAGCCTTTGCTCGGCCTCCGCCCGGAGCTTTCCCGCCGTCTTGGGCTTGACCCGCACCGTGATCTGAATTGTGTGTCTGAGGTTCTCTTACCCCTCTTTCGTCCAGCGCCCTTGCGCGCTCCTCCGCTCGGACTCAATTCTGCACCTCCATGCGGCAAAGTATATCGGAAACGTCTTTGTGAAAAAATGGGGCGTTGATTGTCTCTGGGTCACCCAAACGGAATTGATCGGCTAATTTCTCAAGTTGCTCTTCGCGAGTATCGCCTCCAAGGTAGATAATCTCGGGCCTGTCATCCTGATAACCCCAAAGGGCAAACCCGTTTTTTCTCGGTTCCGCGGCTACCCATCTGTGCCCATCCTCTGCCCATCTCTCTTGCCGGCCGGAGCAGCCGTTCAGCCAAAAGCTTTTCATCATCAATGTTCTCCGGTTAGGTTTTGACGTAGCGCAGGTCCGTGATGATCGAAAGCCTGTCGGTTCCATAATTGAGCGCGACGGCTACAGGTGGCTTTGAAAACTACTGGAATCGTGATATCATTAAATACAAAACTTCTCATTTGTCGGTGACTCGGTGACGGGTTGTTTATCAAGTACTGGGGACTGGTGACGCATCTCCCGGCGCAGTTTCATAATATTGGTTACTGCGCTCCGTGTTCGGGTAATAAGCCCAAGCCGCAACACACTAATCCGAGCTGGTAGCTTCCTACCCCCTACGCGTCTTGTGTTACCCTGAGCGATATGCAAAGACAGAGGCATTGATGGTCGAGGCTCCGATCTTCGAAGCGCTATCAAACTTCGCAATGTTTTAGACTGTCAAGCGAAAATATTGGAAGCAGCAATGGATCGAACGCATGTCTTCGATCCTTCGTATCTGTCGGACTCAGACTCTGTCGCATATCGAGCACGATGATCGTACCGTCGATTCGGGTTGAACACTCAATTCGCTTGAAGGCAGCACCAACACCGTTCGTCCAAAATAAAGCAGAATATAATGAGGTATAAGCGAACAGTTTTTCTACGTACACTTAAAGTTCACGCCCAAAAGTGTATCTCTGGCAGCACCTATTGGCAATCCCCACGAGATCGTTGTCGAAGTTCCGAGGGGATTGCTCAACCAGAGACAGTCGGACCTAGTAGGCCGAGATTCTACAGAGAAGGCCATCGCTCTTGATCTTGCGCGGGATGTTGCGCTTAAGACGGCAACCCCGTTCCCGGCCATAGGAGAACGCGCGGCCGGTCTTTACGATGAAGATCGACCGATCTGGTATGAAGATCGGCATGCGTTATGAACCGAAGACCCTGTGACCACGAAGAGCGT
>DATNNZ010000112.1:0-2538 GCA_035601575.1 Chthoniobacterales bacterium | reverse complement strand
GGGGATTCTATTCGCTGCGGGGCAAGGGAGCAGGCGATCCCGTGACCACGACGGCAGGTAATTTCTGGCGAGCCGTGGTCTTTGTTTCGATCTTGAGCATCGCCCTGTTGCCCTGGGCTAGGCTCGATCGCGCCGGCCTCGGCTATGCGGCGCTCTCGGGGGCAATTGCTTCCGGAGTTGGCTATGTAATATGGTACAGCGCTTTGCCAGGACTAAAAGCTGCCAGCGCCGCTACGGTCCAACTGAGTGTGCCGGTCCTCGCCGCGGCCGGTGGTATTTTATTTCTTGGCGAGTCGATTACCTTACGTTTTCTCCTCGCATCCATTGCCGTCCTCGGCGGAATCGCGCTGGTCCTTACAGAGAATGCGCAGGTCGCTCCCCCTGACTAAATTGACGCAACTAATCAGAATTGGACAAAGCAGCTCGTCAATACGCCACCGACGTCACTGGGCACATTCGACGGCGTGAACCTGAACCGGCCGATCAAAACCTTTGAGCAAGACTTCGCCTAAACGACGAAATGTTAAGCCTTTCCCGATGCATAGTTCCGCTACCGCGGTCGATACCAGGATTTGGTCGGGTTGGGCGTGGGAACAAAGCCGCGCCGCCAGTTGCACAGTCGTTCCAAAGATATCGTTGTTTTGTTCGACCGGTTCCCCGGCCGCGCCACCAATGCGAACTTTGATGTGATGATCGCGCTCCTCTCGCTCATGCCGAGCCAACTCACGCTGGATTTGCATTGCACAACGGACCGCGGCGGCGGCTGAAACAAAAGAGGCCATGATGCCATCGCCAGTGTGCTTAACTTCACGGCCCTTCGCCGCCGTTAAAGCGTCCCGCACGATGCGGTCGTGGACACGGAGAAACTCCATCGCCATCTCGTCGCCCAATTTCTGCGTCAGCGAGGTCGAGTCGACGATGTCGGTAAACAGCACAGTTCGGATTCCCGGATCGCGCGCGTCGGCCGTACCACCCGGCAGCAGGGCCGCGCCTGCCGCATTTACTTCGCTCCCGCCGAGGAACAAATCGGCAACTTCAGGCTCAACTTGAATAATTTTTTCCGCGAGCTGGCCATGCGCTTCGCGATGGACCTGCATCGCGGCTTCGGCAGTTGGGGCCTCGCAAAGGCAAAAGATTTTGCCGGCGCTCTCATTCACCCAGTACCTGTGATAATGAACACCGTATTTTCCCTCGACCGCGACATCATGGGCGTGCGCCTTGGCCACTTCTTCGGCGGTGATTCCTCCCGGAATCTCGTGAATGTCCATGTAGGTTGGCATAGGACAGCTTTGAGCGGCGGCAACCTACCCTGACCTAAGCCGATACTCAACGTCGATCTTGGCCGGACGGTTCAATGTTTGGTAGACAACACAGTATCGTTCGGTTAGGCGAACCAGAGTAGCCAGTTGTTCTTCGCTCGCATCAGTATCGAGATCGAATTGCAATCGTATTTGCTGGAAACCGACCGGTACCTCCTTGGATACTCCCAGGGTGCCGCGAAAGTCGAGGTCGCCTTCGGCACGAACTGTTGCATCCCGTAACCGAATTCCGAGCGCGGTAGCGACCACGTTCAAAGTAACACCAGCGCACCCGACCAAAGCCTCAAGCAACATATCGCCCGAGCAAGCGCTGCGACCGTCGCCACCAGTAGCAGGATGGAGCCCGGCTTCGACCGGCGCCTTTCCTGTTTCTATCTTGCAGGTAACACCTTCACCAAGCCGTCCTTCGGCCCGGAGTGTGATTAGCGCGGTCCCAGGTTGCTGGCGGTATCGCTCTTTCACCGGCGCTTGCAAGGACCTTAGTTCCTCCGCATTCATGTTTTCTTTTTAACGTGAGACCGCCTCTATTTCCTAACCACAATAAGGCATCCTTTATCACAGGTTTTCCCTCACCCCAACCCTTTCCCTACGGGAGAGGTAGTTCCTTCCCCCCAGGGGAAGGTTAGGATGAGGGCGCTTCTCCAACAAGATGCTTCTGCGGCACGGCGACAGAGCGCCGTGGCTACAGCGCGAAAGATCAATTACGAAAACGGGTTCTAGGCAGAAACAACAGAGCGTCCCTTGCTCGGCTTTATGTTTTGATTCACCCGAAAAAGATTATCGGGATCATATTTGTTCTTGATCTCAACTAATCGCTGATAGTTATCTCCATAAGTCGCTTTCACCCGTTCTTCTCCTTCGTCCATCATAAAGTTTACGTAAGCTCCACCCGCAGAGTATGGATGGAGCGCGTCCCAATAACTTTTGGCCCAGGAAATAGTCTTGTCGTTGTTGGCCGGGTCGGGATCGACCCCGACCATGACTTGAGTCCAGGTTGCATCGCGGTAATTCCATGCCGTTTCGTTCTTGCCGACGCGCGCGGCCGCCCCATTGATCGGATAAAGATGCATGGTGGAATGCATTGATGGCAGTGCGTTGGCAAATTTAATGTGTTCGGCAATCGCTTCGTCGCTCAGTTTCCTGACAAAGTCCGCGCGCCAGTACCACTGCAAACCCGGCGGGTAAATTGCGTCGAACATGCTTTGCAACGCAGGCTGCG
>DATNNZ010000111.1:0-6493 GCA_035601575.1 Chthoniobacterales bacterium | reverse complement strand
ACTGCTCGGGGCTCTCTTTCGGAAGGCTATTTGGTGCACACTTGGTGCACAAGACTCTGCAAATGGGGTGATTCTGTGCAACTGAGCGCACTCTAAATCATTCAAAACAAATGAAGCGTGGTGAATACGAACAGGGCAGGGGAAATTAGCAAACCGGCGAAACTGCAACGCTCAATACCTCAGAGCACATCACAACGGTTGACAGCATCTCAAATCGGCCGCCTGCAACTAACAAAACCTGCGGTTTGAAAAACGGGCGCCTACGGACCAAATTCCTTGATCATTGTAACTTCCTAGAATCCGACTTCTGGCCCGGAATGAAATTTCGGTTAGCACGTAAACACAGGAGCAACGGATCATTGCCCACAGGCCGACTTGTCGGTACCGATAGCGTTCATCGCTCGATGAGGCTGACACCAGTTGGGAGCGAACCGTGCATGCTGAAGATCTCGGCAGCGGCCATGACGGCAATTCCCTCGCTAATCAAGCGCAGCGCCGCTCCAAGGCGTGCTCATAGATTCGCTCTGAGAGAGGGATTGAGCTGCCGGCCAATTTCACGTTGTGGCGGAAGAGATTCTGCTCCCAGGCCCAAACGGTTGCGGGGGCAACAGCGAGACAGCGTTCTAATTCTTGTCCGGCTTCTGATTCGCCGCTAAATCGTCGAGGCGCTCAGAGTGACGCGGCTTGGGTCCGTGCCTGATTGCCAACCGTGGCAGCAACGCGGGCATTGACCCAGTCTATGATGTTCCGCATGACTAATTTCTTGTCGATGTCGTTAAGAAGGTCGTGAAAACCCCCTTCGTAGAGTTTCAACGTTTTATTTGCAGAACCCGCCATGTCGTAAAAATGCTGGCTGCCGCTCGGCTTGTGTTCTTATCTTGGGTGCCGTGAAGAATCAGGACCGGCAGAGTAATCAGAGGAAACTCCTTCTTAAGTCGCTCGTCGGCCCGAACCATGGCGGCCATAGTCTGTGTTGGTTGAGTTTCGTGGGCAATCAGTGGATCGTTGTTCATTGCCTCGACAGCTTTGGGGTCGCGAGAAAATCTCTCGTTGGGGAGGTGAAGCACATGTGCATGTGGCGCAACGTGACTCAGCCCTTTGAAAACTGCGAGCGCGAAATCGGGTGCCGGCAACTCATGAGCAAAACTCTCGCAGATCAGCCCCGCCAACATAGCCTGGTGGTCGAGGGTGTAGAGGCAAGAGACGACACCGCCCGCGCTGTGACCCAGCATGACAATGGGCAGGCCCGGTTCTCGAGATTTTACGATGGCCATAACCGCTTCAACATCACGGACGTAGTCTTCAAACGTTTCGACATAAAAGCGCTCGCCATCCGAATTTCCCCGACCACGCAGATCCACGGCGTACACGGCTAGACCATCGGCCACGAATTGCTCCGCTACCCATCCGTAATAACCGCTGTGGGCGTTGAAACCCGGAACGATGACGATGGCCCCACGGGCCTTACCATCGGGACGCCACGATCGAAAAAATATCTTTAGACCACTTACACCTTCGACAGTTTCTTGATTCGAGGTTCCTGGCGCTTGCTCCATAGAAGTCTCCTTACGTGAGATTTGAAAAACTCAAACGCGCTGTTCAAACCGATGCTGGCCGCGAGCCCGTCTGAGCGCGCTGCGCCCCGGCCAGATTTATTCCAATCCCCGTCCGTAGCCGGCTGCGAATCGCCCGTATCGCAAGGACGTGGAGCGTCACCGCCAAGGGCACGAAGAATCCTGGGATAAACATAAATGGGAACGTGCCGAACATCCGATTGGGAACTTCGGCGTGGATCACGTTGAACGGGCCGGGAGACGTCAGCACCGCGCAAGTCACGACGTTCGTCAGCGCGAGAAGGCCCAATACGTTCCAAGCGAGCGCGAGCTTCAAGCCCAATCGCCCTCGCGTGGACAACCAAGCGATCACGGGTGCTGACGCTCCGATATAAATGTCCACGTTCGCGCCCTCGAAGGTCAGCATTTTGGGCACGAGGCCGCCGATCCAAAGCTGATGCAGAAACAGCTCGACGCCGACTCGGAAG
Source organism: Chthoniobacterales bacterium (assembly GCA_035601575.1). Lineage (GTDB taxonomy): Bacteria > Verrucomicrobiota > Verrucomicrobiia > Chthoniobacterales > JAFAMB01 > DASTDH01. The sequence continues at coordinate 4,452 of DATNNZ010000111.1, read as the reverse complement.
CATTGCGCGCCCAGAATTATCCAGAGCGGAAAGGCCAATATGATCCGTGCGTTGGCAGAGAACCGCACGATGAAAAGGAAGAGAAAGAAGAGGACGGGAACGAGGAGGAACGCTGTTCCTGGCGGTCGCATCGCGGTGTTCTTTAAGACTCCGAAATAACCCATCAATCCGGCATAAATAAACCATGCCGACAGCCCGGCCAGCACGCGGAATGCGGTTCGGCCATTTAGGTAGCGGGCGACAAGTCCTACGACTATCGCTGCCATCATCGCCACAAATCCGAGAAAAAGTGTAGCGGTCATTGCTTGTCCTTAATAATTAATCAATACGCCCAGCCACTTTTGATACAGCCCGCCCTTCGCAACCGCACTACTTACCGGCAGTCGTCCAGACTTCTGACAACATCGCCGTAGCCACTTGCTGAGGCTCATCGATTTGCAGCCAATGGCCCGCTGGCACGAGGGTGAGGAACGCGTGCTTCAACTGAGACTTGCGTCGCTCGGCCATCGACACGGGGAAGTACGGATCGAACTGTCCCCAGATGAGCTTGACCGGAACGTCGAATGCCTTGAGCTCCGGCAGACGTTTGGCGTTTTGGATGTGTGCATCGAAGAACTGCGCCGCCAATTGCACAAACGCGGGGCCCGAATTTTGGGTGAGGAAGTTGTCACTGATAAGCGGACCGACGAACTCATTGAAATGGGGCTTCTGCGTCTCGGGAAGGGCGTCCAGGAATTTCTGCTTCTGCCAGTTCAGCAGCCAGCCGAACTGTTCGGGGCTTTGGGCGACAGCCATCGCCAGCGCATGGAGGCTCTTGGTCGCGAAGAGCGTGACCATCTCCGGCCAAAGGAATGTGGAGTCTTCGGCATAGGCTGAGTCGAGCATGATGACGGAGTCGACTCCCTCGGGGTGCGCTAGCGCGTAATTGATCGACGCGAACCCGGAAGAATCGTGGGCGACAGGGACAATCTTCCCTAGGCCAAGGTCCTCGACGACCGCTTCAAGATCGCCCAACTGCTGCTTGAAGCTGTACGCAGCGCCGGTGGGTTTGTCCGAGGCGCCAAAACCCAGGAAATCGAACGTCACGACGCGCCGCCCGCTGGCTATCAGGTAGGGGACCAGATCGTCCCAGATGTGCAGGTTATCGGGGAAGCCGTGCATGAGCACCAAGGCAGGACCAGCGCCTTTGTAGTCGCGTGCGTAGACTTTTCCCGCCTCCCGCGGAACATGGTGCTCGGCGAAAGACGGTGTGCTGTCCATGCGATTGTTGGCTTTCGCTGTTGTTGAATCCTGGTTCATATTCCTATTCCTTTTGGCTTCATCAACATTCCGAGCGGCAGCAGAGGCCCGACCGGCATCAGGTCAAAGGTCAGCAAATTGTCTCGACCAAGCGGTAACGCTCTAAGAAGCCTGTGCGCCTCGTCGACCGACTCCACATTCATCAGGAAGATTACGCCCGCCTCTTTGTCCCGCAGCCAGAACTGCTCCATCTTGTCGTCGAGATAGAGTTGCAACGTCGCCGGGACTTCCCTCGGTAGATAGTTCTGTCTTTGTTCCGGCGAAAGAGGTTTCAGCGTGCCAATGGCCATTACTTTCATGGTTTGCTCCAGTAGTTAAAGTGACTAAATATCCCGTTCGAGAGAATCGAGTACTCGTTGGTGTGCGTCTCCCGGCTCCGCAAACAAATAGAGACAAAATTCCTATGCTTTTGCTACTTTGCTCGTCTTTGGGTTCAGTTGATCCAAATGAGCGCGTGCGAACTCGCCAACACTCATAGGCTTCTTTCCTGTCAGCTTTTCGACGTTGTTGTCCGCCCCGGACATCGCACCGTGCTGGTAGTCCTCCATGGCACCACTAAGGTGCTGCACGATGTAGGGCGGCACGCCCATGGCCTCTATGGACTTGCAATACTCACCGATCGACACATCCTCGAAGACGATCTTGCGACCCAGCGCATCGGTCAGCTCCGCAGCCATCTGTTCGTGGTTCATCTCGACCGGTCCGGAGAGGTTAATCGTCTGGCCGATAAGTCCCTCGGGATTCTTCAGGATCGCGGCGATTGCGCGCCCTTGATCCTCTGCTGCAATCGGTGAATGACGCCCCTTCCCGACCGGTAAACGCAGAACACCCTCATTCGCCAGGAGAGGAAGCTGCCAGGGATAGAGCAGCCATTCCAAGAAATATGTCGGGCGCAGATTGATGAACGAAAGGCCTGACCATTTGAGTACCTCCTCGGCGATGAAACTGTCCCGGCATGAGTAACTTTTTGAATTGCGGTTTGCGGATCGTTGCGACAGGTTGACGACGGTCGAGACACCCGCCTCCTTCGCAGCCTGCACGAAATTTACAGTGGCGGTTATGAGTCCAGGTTTGACCGGGTAGACAAGATAAGCAGCGTCCATGCTCTCCATGGCCTGTCGAATCGTATCAATCTCCTGAAGGTCGCCGACGACGACTTCTGCGCCGAACTCTTCCAACGCTTTCGATCGGTCGTCTATGCCGTGGACCATGGCGCGGACCACCAGTCCAGCTTTTAGCGATTCTTTAACGGCGGCCCGGCCAGTGTCTCCGGTGGCTCCTGTGATGAGTACTTTGCGGCTCATATTTTCCCTCCTCGCTCGTCGAGATTCGGAAGCATTTAGTCTTTCTCAGGATTCATGCGCGCGCGGCCGCGCTTTGGCTGAACAGCGCTTTATTCTTGACGATGTAATCCATCATCCCGAGTGGCTTTTGGCCGGTGAGCTTTTCCACCAAATCGTTTGTTCCTGAAAAGAGTCCGTCGCGGCAATCCTGGGCAACGGCAGCAATATGCTGGTGGTTGTATGCGGAGAACCCCGTTTTCTTCCAGATTTCCATGAAGTCTTTGATCTCGAGCGCAGCGTAGGTAATCTTTCTCCCTAGAACCTGCGTGAGGATGTCAGCCACTTCGTATTGGGTTAATTCCTTCGGACCGTAGAGGGGATAAATCTTTCCTGCGTGCCCAGCTGGATCATTCAAGATCGCCGCAATGACCCGGCCCTGATCTTCCGCCGCGATGGGCGCATAGCGAACGTCGCCAAAGGGAAGCGGGAACATATCCTTTTCCCTGATGCTGTCCGAGAAATACTCCAGCCATTCGGCAAAGAAGGTAGGCCGCAGATGTGTGACCGGAATGCCCGAGCGATCCAGCAGGCGCTCCGCAACCCAATGATTCTGAGCGGCGTGGCTCTTCGCAATCCTTCGCGCTGAGATCTGCGACATGTTCACGATGGCGGCGACACCTTGTTCCAGGGCGGCTTGGGCGAAAAACGCGGTGGCCTCCAGGATTCCCGGCACCTCAATGGGATAAACGAAATAGGCTCCAGTGATTCCCTTCAATGCTTCGTTTACCGCCTCAAAATCGGATAGATCGCCTTGAGCGATTTCAACGCCATCGGCGCTCAGTTGTTCTGATCGAGCGTCAATCCGATGAACCAACGCTCTCACCGGTACCTTCAGTTCCAGAAGCGTTTTGATGGCATACCCACCCGTTTTTCCCGTTGCCCCCGTCACTAAAATTTTCGTGTTTCCCATCGTGGGCTCCTCTAAGGCTGTATGCTTTCGTGTTTCGAGTTCGCCATTCAAATGTTCGGCGATCTGGTTGTGATGCAAGTATCTCTCTCGCGGGAAAGGAAGGCCGATTCGCTGCTGGCAACGACATCAACTCGATTTCAAGGCCGTCGATACCTCAGGCTTCTGACCGCACAATAGCCCGGAAATCGACGGCGCGAATGTCAAATAGGCGACTTTTTAGGACATCCTGTGCGCGGTGGGATAGACTCAGGTCGGAGAAATCAGATGCATAAAATCGGATTCATCATCTATCCCGGGTTTTCTCCCATGAACTTTGCGGTCACGAGTGTGTTCGAGATCACAAACTGGAAGGTTGGGTCGGGGGCGTACCAAGTCACGCTGCTCTCGGAGCGCGGCGGCCCGGTCGCCACATCGCTGGGATATGAGATTCAGACGTCGTCGTTCAAACGCCGCACGTTCGACACCCTCATCATTGCGGGTAGCATCGCAGCCCCGGCAGCTACGCCGGGGTTGTTAAGCTATCTTCGATCGGCAGTTGATCGAACGGCGCGCATCGCTTCGGTCTGCACCGGCGCGCTCGTTCTCGCGGAGGCCGGATTGCTCGACGGTCGACGAGCAACCACCCATTGGCAGTTCGCGAGAAATATGCAACGTCGCTACCCCAAGATAGCCGTCGAGGAAGATCGTATTTTTATCATCGATGGACCAATATGGACATCGGCGGGCATGAGCGCCGGACTCGATCTTGCGCTGGCTCTGGTGGAGAAGGATCTTGGCGCGGAGATCGCTCGTGCAGTCGCCAAAATACTGGTCGTTTATCACCGTCGCGCCGGCGGGCAATCGCAGTACTCGACATTGTTAGACCTCGATGCAACATCCGATCGCGTCCAGACCGCGCTC
>DATNNZ010000110.1:0-25856 GCA_035601575.1 Chthoniobacterales bacterium | reverse complement strand
TAACGAATACATTCACAGGCCGTGAGCTTAGCCGGATTTCGTGAGCTGCCTAGCCGAAAAAGCGAGGCGTCGTGCGGTCAGGTTTCTAAAAAAGGCGGCCGCCGCCTGCCGGCGGTTGCCCGCTTCTGGATTGAAGAATAGTCACCATCCTTCGGACATAGGCAGCTCGACATCGCGGGCGAAGAATCTTCAGACTTTCTTTGTAAGAACCAAGCTCAAGCAACTCGATCATCACATCTCTTGAGCCCCAGCGCTTCATCATACCGCGAGTCGGCATATAAAGGTCGATCGTGTTCTTTCCCACCAGGGCAGAGCCGTAGTCGTCAACGACATAAAGCTGGTTTTGCCCCACGATCTTGAACTTTGTTCCAAGCGGGAACCTCGACCAATCAGCGGCCGCACTGTTACATCCGCCCACTGCCAACCGAGTACCCACCGCATTGTTCCTGCCATAGCGGCGATGGCCGGGCTCGGAGTGAGTATATGCGGTCGTCTTTACCTGCACTGTCTTATGCGGGCCTTTGATGGATCCCGCAGATTTGTTGTGAAAGTCATCGAAAGCACAACTTGCAACCAAGTACGACAATCCCACCGGGAGCAGGTGGAACAATTTCATAAAGCCCGAAAAGTTCTTGTTCCCGAGAGGATGTCAACAAATCTCTGCAAAATCCACATTGTCGTGAAACTGCTGGAATTGGGGGAATGAATCCGATTTTGCGACAAAATCCGTCCGCTTTTTGTCGGAGTTTGTCCGATATTTACTGAATCGCGGCGGTTTGGGAAGCAAAAAAAGACGGTAACCACCGGAAGGTGGTAGCGCGAAACCGATGATCGACCAAGCGGATCCGCCCGCTAGTCTATGCCGGTGATGCTATCTTCCTTAATGTCGCTGAATCGCGCAAAAGCGCAGATGCCGCGTCGAGACGATCGAACGAAATCCCAGAACTCCTGTACCGGAGCCGGCCAGCTTGTTTCCGCCGCTCGGGCTACCGCTTCGGTGGTTTTCATTCCCGAGTGATACAATAGCTCGTGCGCTTTTTTTACCTCAGTCCGTAAAGCCGAACCGAATCCTGCCCGGCGCAGGCCGACGGTATTGATTCCCACAATACTGTTCATTCCGACCGCGATCGAGTAAGGAGGGATGTCTTTGCTAATCGCGGCAGAACCGGCCACCATTGATATCGTCCCGATCCGGATGCTCTGGTGAAAAACCGCGCCACCGCCCACAAACGCCCGGTCGCCCACCTGAACATAGCCGCCGAGCAATACGTTGTTGGCCAGAATGACATGGTTTCCAATTTGCGCGTTATGTCCCAAGTGCGCCCCGACCATCAACATATTGTAGGAACCTACCGTTGTAGCGCTCCCGGGCTTTGTACCACGGTGAATGGTGCAATGTTCGCGAATCACGTTGGCGTCTCCGATTTCGACCCGGGTCGATGAATTACGATCAAATCCGAGGTCCTGCGGCAATCCTCCAATGACAGTGCCATAGCCAATCAGGTTTCCGGCTCCGATCCGAACTTCTCCGGTGAGAACGCTATGTGCCTGGATTTCATTATCCGGCCCTACGACTACGGGCCCTTCGATTACCACATAGGGCCCAACCTTCGTCCCTGGCCCAAGTTCGGCACGTGAATCGACAATAGCGCTCGGGTGAATCATTCGGAATTAATAAAATGTATCCCGGACAGAAACAACGCCGACAACGCCAGTGCGTTCCCTGGTTCCTAAGCCTCGGCCATAGCTGTGTCGACCGTGGCGACGTCACGGCCGCGGCTTTTTGGAACCAACAGCAACAACAGCGACGCGGCAGCCAGAAGGACCAGGTTGATTAAGCTCGAGATCACGAAGCCATGGGCATAGTCCGCTGGCGTGGCATGCGAAGGAATTACGGAGAAGACGATAGCGCCAATCACCGCGATACCGACAGAATTAGCTACCTGCTGCGCCATCGAGGCAACTCCGGCAGCGGCACCGGCGTCTCGTGCTGGTACTCCGCTGAGCACCGTATTATAAAGCGGAGCAGTAACCAGCCCGCGGCCAACTCCATAGATAAAGCAGACGAAAACAAAAGCGAGAGAAGCTTGGCCGTGGCTTGCGTTGGCCTGCATCGACAGGCAAACCAGAGAGATCGCCAAAATCCCGGCTCCCAGATGCAGGGAGTTCCGTCCGAGGAGGCCGTTGAGCTTGCCAGAAAAAGAAGATCCTACCAGGAAGCCGAACGAGAATGGAGCCAGCAGTAGCCCGGCGTGAAATGGATCTAGTCGCAAGCTTAACTGCAAAAACAGGCTTAGCACCAATATCATCGAAGTGTGCCCCGCGAAGTAAATGCAAGTGACCAGAATTCCAACCATGAATCCTCGGTCCTGGAATAGGCGCGGCTCGACCAGCGGCGAACCTCCGCCCACCGAGCAGCGACACTCGAATCTATAGAAAGCCCAAAGGAATGGGATGCTGGCTGCCAGGGCGCCCCATGCCCATAGTGGCCAGCCAGCATCTGTCCCCTCCATGAAAGGCAAAGAAAACAGGAACAAGCCGATAGTAAGCAATATCGTCCCGATGAGATCTACCCCGGGTGCATTTTTGGCCTTCGATTCACCCAGAGTGAGAGTCGCGGCCAGAATGGTGATGAGTCCAAGCGGAAGGTTGATGAGGAAAATCGGTCTCCAACCCAGATTGAACAGATTGGCTTGGATCAGAAAACCACCCAGGATTTGGCCGATAATCGAGCCGAAACCGATCATCGCCCCATAAATGCTGAAGGCCAGGCGCTTTGCCGATCCGGTAAAATTGACCTGAATGAACGAGAGTGCTTGAGGAAACATAACCGCTGCCGCGCATCCCTGCAGCAGCCGGCCAAATACCAACATTCCGGCATCCCCAGCACAGCCACAGAAGGCGGAAGTGGCGGTGAAACCTGCCATACCGAAGATGAAGACCTTTTTTCGACCAAAGATGTCACCTAGCCGGCCTCCGGTGATGAGACAGACGGCATAAGTGAGACCGTATCCTGCAACGATCAGCTCCGCTTCGCTGAAGCCCGCGTGTAACGAGTTCTTGATCGATGGGATGCCAATGTTGGCGATGAAGAAATCGATAACACCGAGAAAAGGCCCGACCAGCAACACCAGGAGCGATATCCATTTATTTCGCTCGGCCTGACCGGGCTCGGTTTTCCGCGAGTTGTCCATCTTCCGGCTGGCTGCTGGAGACCTGAGAAGGCGGCGACCGAAACTCTTTTGGTCCTGAGGGGAAGGCGGACGGACCAACAGGCTCATAAGTGCCGCCAAACTAATTTGAGCAGATCAATAAGTGAAATAGCTGGTTGCGCATGCTCCCATCTCAAATATAGATTGATCCGGAGGAACAGCCCCTCGCTCCGCCTGCCTCGCGGCCAGACCGGTGGCGTTTTCAAACCTAAGTGCAAGGAGCCGCCCAAAGCATCGCGAAGCAGGCGCGGCGAGGGGCTGTTCCTCCGGATCAATCTATATTTGAGGATGGAGCTGCGACACTTGCGATATTTCAAAACCGTCGCGGAAGAACTGAGTTTTACCCGAGCGTCGGCGCTGCTCCACGTGGCTCAATCCGCAGTGAGCGCCCAAATTCGAGATCTGGAAGCGGAACTTGGCATCGCTCTGTTCGAGCGCAATAGTCGTCAGGTTCAACTCACCGCAGCCGGCAAGATCTTTTTAGGCGGAGTCGATCAAGTTTTCCGGACGTTGGAAGATGCCGGACGAAAACTCCGCCGGATAGGTCGAGGTGATGCTGCCTCCCTCGCGATCGGCTTTATCGGTGCCCAGAGCCACGAGTGGATGCCACAAGTGCTGAAGCGATTCCGAGTGGAGCATCCTGGTGTTGAAGTCACGTTAGCGGAGATGGTGTCTTCTCAGCAAATGGAAGCGCTGCTTGCCCGCACTCTGGATATCGGACTGGTTGGCCCGATTGATGGCAAACCGCCGCCAGGGCTCCGACTCGAATGCATCACGGAAGAAGACCCGATGGTTGGAGCACCCAGCGATCATCCCATCGCAATGTTGGATTCGGTTTCTCTCGCGCAGCTTCGCGACGAGCCATTTATTTTTACATCCAGTAAGAATTCTCCGAACTACCGGGCCTGGTTATCCCGTTTGTTTAGCCGAGCGGGTTTCACGCCCAGAGTGGTGCAGGAGGTGGATCGGGCGCGCACTGGTGTCCAGTATGTTGCCGCGGGATTCGGCATCTCCATTTTTCCGCAGCATATCAGCCGGCTGCCGGCCCCGGGTGTGAGTTTTGTGCCACTCAAGCCGATGGGCCCAAAGATTCGATACGGAATTGCCTGGCGGAGAGGACCGGTGACCGAGATGGTCACCCGTTTTATCGAGTATGCGAAGGATCAATATCGAGAAAAATAGCGCCGTTGGCCCGTTCCTCGATCAGACAACATGCAGTTTGCAATTCAAAAGCCATCCCTTGCCGACTTCATTCAATGGTCGAGCTCGATTCATTCCTCTCGGCCAGATGTCTCTCGAGTGATCCACGTCTGGCCTTTCAGGCACGTGGCCGCTATCAATCACCGCTCCCGAGCGTTAGCGTACGCTACCGACGTTCCCATGCGTTCCTCTAGGCGATCACCCCGGCCTCCTTGAAACTGAAATATCCGCTACTGCCGCTTTGCGGCGTCCCGATAATCACATGATCGTGTAGTGTAATTTGCAAGATTCTCGAGGCTTCGGCGACGCGTCGGGTTAATCTGCCGTCGGCCTCGCTCGGTGAAGGATCTCCGGACGGATGGTTGTGAACGAGAATAAACGAGAATGCAGAATGCGTGATTGCGGCTTTAAAAATCTCTCGAGGATGAGCTAGACTTTCGTTGAGAGTTCCGAGGGAGATCTCTTGCACGGTGATGAGTCGCTGCTTGGCGTCAAGTAGCACCGCGCGAAGGGATTCGCGGTCCAACTGACGCATCTCGGGGCCCAGCAGATCGTAAACTGCCTGCGGGTTATCGATCGGCTCGTTCCTGATCCGCTCTGCCGCAAGGCGAGCTCCGACCGCGAATGAGGCAGCCAGCTGAATTCCTTTGGCTAAGCCGATACCTTTTACCTTCGCTAATTCCAGGACCGGAGTTCGCGCGAGACCGGCAAATGACCCGAATCGTTGCAAGAGCTTTTCCGCCAAGGCGATAACGTTGGTACCGCGAGTCCCAGTCCTCAGTAGAATGGCGATTAGTTCTGCGTCACTCAGCGCAGAAATACCGCGCGATAATAGCTTTTCTCGCGGTCGCTCTTGCAACGGTAGCTCATGAATGGTGCAGTCAATCACTTAGACACATATAATTAAAAAGTTATAATATCGGATGCAAGCTCCTTTTCGACTCAATAAGAACCGAGCACCGCACCGAAACTAACACTTTCTGCCGCTGTTTCTCAATTTTGAGCAAGCTAATCGCGAGTTATGCGCCTACAATGGCACCGTATGAAAAAACTATTGCTCACTTTGTTATCAATCGGCGCGCTCGTTTGCAGCGCAAATGCAATGGCGCCTTTAGGGTCGTCTATGATGAATCATTATCGGCAAGGTGACCAACGCACCATCGTGGTTCCGGCCTCCGACACGATCTATAATAGTGCGTTCCTCGGACCGTTACACCGAAAGAGCAGCTTCGTGTTCCTTGGACCTTTGCATCGCGGGGGTAGCTTTGCGTTCCTTGGACCATTACACCGAAAGAGCAGCTTTGCCTTCCTCGGACCATTGCATCGCGGCAGTCGCTTCGCCTCTATTTGACCGCTCCGTTCTGCGAACGCCTAGCTTAAGATTCGTCGCCGCGAGATCCTGGCCGAGAAAAGTTCGGGCCAGGATCAAGGTGCAATGAAGGTCGCGTGATCAGCCACGACTTTCCAGCCGTCCGGGAACTTCCGAAAAATTGCCGTATCGGTTGAGTACGAATTGCGGCTACCGGTTCGAACGGTCCACCAACTGAGCGCGAGCGCCAGACCTGGACCGAGGCTTTGAATTTTGAGTCGCTCGATCGAACAAACGGCCATGTCTCCACGATTAGGATAACTTCGCTGATATGTCGCCAGAAGATTGCTCCAACCGATGACTTGTTCCCCATCCGACACAATCAATAAATTGTCTGACTTCCAGAAACATTCCATGTAATGCTCTATGTCGTGGGCATTCCACAGCGCTACCATTTGGTTGATCACACCGCAAATCGCCTGGTCATCCGCAGCCGCGGGAGTTGATGGCACTGCGGGTTTGTTGGAATCGAAAGTCCATTCGCCGTATGACTGACCATCCTGTGCAACCAAAGCCTGCGACAGCGAGATCAGAAAGATGGCAATAAGAATTCGCATACGGTTGATAAAGGTCGGGCGATTTCCGACCCGGCCCACTGAGGGTAGCAGGCCGAAAGTCGAACGCCACCTAATATGTAAAGTTTTTCAGATCAAGGAGTCGCAGTATCGATAATCACAATTGTTCACGCGCTTCATCTGGCTTGCAATCGGCTCCCTAATATCTCAGCGCCACTCGATCCGCCGAGAGCGAGAGGAAGAGGAACAGAAACGACCTTTCGATAGGACTCCCACCCGGGTTGGGTCAGCTAAGCAGACCAAGACCGAGCTGAGGGAATATCCCAAACAGAAAAATCAGAAGCACCAGCGCGGAGATTGTCACGGTTGAGAGCCGGCTCACCGGGATCACTGAGCTATTGCCGACGGTGGTTTGCCAGTACATGGCTCTGACCACTTTGAGATAGTAGTAGAATCCGCAACCCACGGTGATGATGCCTAGTACCAGGAGCAGGAATTGTTGTGATTCGTACGCTGCCTTGAACACCAGGAATTTACCAAAAAAGCCGGCGGTCAGCGGTATGCCGGAGAGCGACATCATGGCGACGAGCAGACCAAAAGCGAGAAAAGGCGAACGTTTTCCCAGCCCACTGAAGTGGGCAATATCATCGCCGTCGGAATGCTTCGCGACAATAATCAAAATAAGAAACGAGAGCAGAGTCATCAAGAGATAGGCCGCCAGGTAGACGACCACGGCCAAGCCGGCATCGTAAGCACCGACGCTTGCTACGGCCATAAGCAAGTAGCCCGCGTGTCCGATGCTCGAGTACCCAAGAAGCCGCTTGAGATTGGTTTGGGGTAGGGCCGCGAAATTGCCGTAGATCAATGTCGCAGCGGCCAGGATGACCATCGCCACAATCAATTTATCGCCAACGGCCGGTAAACGCTGGAAGGTTTCAACGACCCGCAGAAGGACGATGAATCCGACCGCCTTAGATCCCACCGAGAGAAACGCCGTGATCGGAGTCGGTGCTCCCTGGTAAACATCCGGAACCCAAAACTGAAACGGAGCCGCCGCCACTTTGAATCCGAGACCAACCACGACCAACATCACGCCAAACAACAAGCCGTGCAGATTGCCTGCCGGAATCGAGCTGAGCGCCTGTCCGATATCTGCCAGGTTGGTGTGGCGGGTAACTCCGTAAATCCAGGTCACACCGTAAACAAAAAAACCGGTCGACAACGCGCCGAGAATCAGATATTTCGCGCCTGCTTCCAAGGATGCGGCGTTTTTCCGCGTGAAAGCGACCAGTGTGTAGAAGGAGACAGTGACCAGTTCCAGGGACACAAAGATCAAGATGAAATCGGTGGCCGAAGCCATCCACATCATCCCTGCGCAAGTAAGTATCGGTATGGAGTAGAATTCTCCCAGACCGGACTGCGGCGATGTTCCATGAACGAAAGCGCGGAATGTGTCGGCATAGTCGAGCGACATCACTAGGATAACGATCGTGGTCAGCACCACGAATTTCTTAAAGAAAACAGCGGCTGCATCCTGAGTATAGCCGGCTACGCCACTGTGGCTCGAAACGTTACCAAACTGCAAAAGCAAAAATACCGCGACCAACCCAATAATCCCCAGCCAAGCGACCAAGTCGCGATTTTGCTTTTCGGCGAATGCCTCAAATAGAAGGAGGAACAATCCCAAACCGAGAACCAACAGCTCTAGAATAACGGGCGACATAAAGGCTATTTGAGGAAGTAGCGAAATCCCGGTTCAACTGCCTGAAGGATGATCTGAGGAGCAAACCCGAAAAGTAGGAGCGCAGCTACTAACAGCACCACTGGCCAACCCACAGTCAAGCTGACGTCTTGTACGGTGCTCCAACGTTGAGAACGTTCGCCAAAGAATATTCCACGATAAGCCCGCAGCATGTAAACCGCAGAGATCACCAGGCCCCACAATCCGCAAACCGCCGCCCATTGATAGCCGTTGAATGCCGAGCCAGGAGTCGCAGTCTTAAAGGCGCCGAAAAAGACCAGAAGTTCGGAAGCAAAGTTGGCGAAGCCCGGCAGCCCGATCGAGGCAAAGGTTGCGAGGCCGAAAAGAAAGCTTAGTAACGGCATCGATTTGGCCAAGCCACCCAAATCGCGGTAATCCAGTGTTCCGGTTTGTTTCCGCAACTCGCCGCTGATGGCGAATAAGGCGGCGATCGACAAGCCGTGCGCCAGCATGAGCAAGGCAGCGCCATCAACTCCAATCAGATTTGCGCTCACCACCCCAAGAAAGATGTAGCCCATGTGCATAACGCTGGAGTAGCCCAGGGTGAGATCGAGTTGCTTCTGCGCAATAGTTGCTAGGCCGACAAAAACGATATTCCCAACCAGCAGCAGAAGAATCAGCCAGGTCCAGTGTCGAGCTGCTTCTGGCATTAGCGGGAACGCGATCTGCAACAGTCCGTATAGTCCAAACTTTTTGAGTACACCGGCATGAAGCATTGAGACTGGGACTGGGGCTGAAGCGTAGGCTTGTGGCGCCCAGGTGTGAAACGGGAAGAGAGAGACCAGCGTGCCGAAGCCGATCAGCAAAAGCAGAAATATCGAATTGGCTCCTGCTCCAGCAAAAACACCCGAAGCGGCCATCGCCTGCAACCGCGGAATATCAAACGTGCGCTGCTGATCTGGAATCAGCAGATAAAGACCGATCAATCCGACCAACAGGATTATGCTACCGACAGAAAGATAGATCGTGATTTTCCAGGCGGCCGTCTGGCGATTACCGGTTCCCCAAATTCCAATCATCAAGAAGGTCGGAATCAGCGCGAGCTCGTGAAACGCGTAGAAAAAGAAAAGGTCAAGCGACGCAAACGCGCCGGCGGCAGCGGCGGCAATGAACATAATGCACGCCATATAACGGTGAGAATACTCCTCGAGCGTCGGTGATACCCAGGTCGCCGCCAGGGCGACCAGCGCCGTAAGCAAAAGCATCGTCGCATTCAGGCCATTTACTCCGACGATGAATTTCAGATCCCAAGAGACGGCCAACGGAAACCCGGAGACAAACTGATACCCACCTGCGTGGTGATCGTAGCCGAAGAAAACAATCAGCGCTGAGACCAAAGCCACGACGGTGCCAGTGATAGCAGTCTTGCGAGCGGGTAGTCCGGCCAGAATCGCGAGTCCGGCAACGAGCGGCGCGAGGTAAGTGAGGTGAACCAGCAGCGTAATCATGATCCGAACAGGATGAGGTAGAGCAGCAGGACTACTCCAAAACCGAAAAGGAACGCATACGCTTGGAGATTCCCGATTTGCAGAAACCGGAGGGCAAACCCGCAACTCCAGGTCACGCCGCCGAGCCCGCGAACAATCCCGCCGTCAATGATCCACCGGTCGACAAAACCGGCAATTTGAGCAAACAAATCCTGAGTCCACTTGACCAGCGCAGAGTAAAATTGGTCGATGTAAAAACGGTTAGCAAAGAGCGGAATCAAGATCGGATCTTTCGATTTTTCCCGATAAAGAGTGAATCCGAAAAAGGTACCGGCCAAAAACACAACCAGCGAAACCAGAATCGCCAACGTCGGTACGCCTTCGCGTTCCGGCACTTGAAGGAAGAATGTGGATAATGGAGGAAAACCGATAATCGCCGCCGGAATCGCCAGCAGCACCAGCGGGATTGTCATTACCGGAGGTGATTCCTTGGCGTGACTAGCGGCATCGGATCGATGCGCGCCGAGAAACGCGACGACGAAAAGGCGCGCCATATAATAGGCCGTGAAGAACGACGCCAACTCGATGACCAAGGCCGCCGCAATGTTGTGGTCGAAAGCGGAAGCGACAATTCCGTCTTTGCTCCAAAACCCAGCGAACGGAGGACAACCGGCTAGCGCCAAAGCACCGATCAGAAAGGTCCAGAACGTGACCGGCATTTTGCGCTGCAATCCACCCATCTGCCAGATGTTCTGCTCATGATGCAGACTGATAATCACCGAGCCTGCTCCCAGGAAAAGGAGGGCCTTGAAAAAGGCGTGGGTGAACAGGTGAAGCAGCGCCGCCTCAGGCACTCCCAACCCCACGGCAGCAACCATCAAGCCGAGTTGAGAGAGCGTCGAGTACGCCAGGATGCGCTTGATATCATCCTGTTGGGTGGCCATCAAAGCGGCCAGCAGCGAGGTGATCAGACCGATCCAGAGAACCACGCCCAAAGCGACCGGAGCCGGCTCAAAGAGGAAGAAAACTCGAGCTAGCATGAACACGCCGGCTGCGACCATGGTGGCCGCATGGATCAGTGCAGAAACCGGCGTCGGACCTTCCATCGCGTCAGGCAACCAAACGTGAAGCGGGAATTGAGCAGATTTGCCAACCGCGCCGCAGAAGATAAAAATGGCGGCGGCGTTAATGTAAATCGGGTTAAGACCGAGAGTGGACCATTTCGGTCCTAGCTCCTCAAACATCACTGTGCCGGACGCCGACCAAACCATCAGGATTCCAATCATGAACCCGAAGTCACCGAGCCGATTCACGATGAATGCTTTGTTTCCAGCGTCGGCTGCGCTCGCCAGGGTGAACCAATGGCTGATCAAGATATAGGAGCTGACGCCGACCAACTCCCAAAAGATGAACATCATGATGAAGTTGTTGGCGAGTACGATGCCGAGCATTGAAAACATGAACAGCGACAGGGCTGCGAAATAGCGCGAACGCCCGCGCTCATCTTTCATGTAACCGATCGAATAAATGTGGATGAGCAATCCGACGCCAGTCACGACCAGGAGCATCATCTTGCTTAATTCATCAATTAGGTAACCCAGCCGAACCTGGAAGACGCCGAGATCGATCCAATTAATGCTGCCCTCTCGGTGCGGACCTGCAAAAACGGTGAGACTGGCAAGGAACGAAATTGCCACTGCTGCTACTGAAAGATAGGAGCTAGTCTTTCTGAATGGCTGAGTGACGACCGTGATTAGCGCGGCGGCGATCAGTGGCGAAAAAAGGATGATCCAAGGCGCCGAGTCGTTCATTTCATTAGAATTTCAAAGAGTTGAGATCTTCCACGTGCGTCGTCTGTCGAGCGCGATAAAGCGCCACAATGATCGCGAGCCCGACGGCGACCTCAGCCGCCGCGACCGTGACGATGAAGAATACCAAAATCTGCGCGTTGTAATCAGGTAGCCCGTTTTGAACGTTGAACCTGGAAAAGCCGATCAAGGAGAGGTTGGCCGCGTTAAGCATCAGCTCCAGAGCCATGAAAATAGCAATCAGATTGCGCCGCAGCAGAACGCCGGCAAAACCGATCGCGAAGAGCAATCCGCTGACAATCAAATAGTCGTTCAACGTGACCATTCTATTTCAACTCTCGTTTGCTCAATACCACGACGCCGATAGTTGCGACCACGATCAGGGTCCCGATGATCTGGAGCTGCAACTTATACTGTTGGAAAATCGTGAGCCCGATATACCAGACATCTGGTTGTTGCCCGTGCTGGATCGCAGGAAGTGAAGCGGATCCGTCCTGGAAGCCGTAGCTCACGTCAAAAAGAACCTTAACAAACAAAGCGATAACAACGATGCCGCCGAAAAAGGCAGGCAAATTCAGCCTTCGACGCTCCTCCGCTTTGAGATCGAGCAACATGATGATGAAGAGGAAAAGAACCATCACCGCTCCGGCATAGACCAGGATCTGAATGACTCCGATGAAGAAAGCATCGAGCGATACGTACAGGGCAGCGAGTGCCATGAAGCAAACGACTAAGCTGAGCGCGCTGGTTACCAGATTGCGGCTGATGATGACCATCAAACCAAAAAGCAACATGATCGCCGAGAAGGTCCAGAATAGCGGGGGAGCCATAAGGTTACTTCTTCTCGTTCCACTTGTTGACCAGGCCGGTCATCACGCCGCCTAGTTCATACAAGCGCCCTTTGTCATGAACCATTTCAGCCCGGGTCAGCCCGGTGATCGCATAATCCTTTCGTAAAAAGATGGCTTGTTCGGGACAAACTTCTTCGCAGAGCCCGCAATAGATGCAGCGAATCATATCGATTTCGAACTCTTCGGGATATTTCTCCACCTTCCGCCACCGATCCTTCTCCGGTATTTCTCCCGGCTTGATTGTGATCGCTCGGGGCGGGCAAATAAACTCGCAGAGCTGGCAGGCAACACACCGTTCCCGACCATAGTCATCCTTCACCAGAGTCGGAGCACCGCGATAGTGAGGCGGTAGATGCGTATCCCACTTTTCGTCGGGATACTGCATGGTCACTTTCTTCTTGCCGAACAGAATTCCAAAAAAGTGTCTGATAGTGATGCCGAGACCCGTTAGTAGGGCTGGTAGGTAAGCCTTTTCGGCCAGACTTAATTTTGGGCGCGGAATAGTATAAGCCATAGGGTCCTTTACTTCGGCATGATTGCGAGAATGATGGCCACGAGCAGGATATTCACGAGCGCAATCTCAAAGAAGAAATACCAGCCGAGTCGCATCAGCTGATCGTAGCGGAAACGTGGCAGGGTCCAACGGACCCAAATAAAGAAAAATAGGAGAACCGCAACTTTCACGAAAAAAGCCACGATATGAGCGAGACCGAGCAGGACACCGGGCCAAAACGAAAGCTGCTCTGGCGCCGTCGGAAGTAAAGGAATGTGCCAGGCGCCGAAGAACAGTGTCACGATAACTGCTGAGCCTGCAATCATGGCAGCGTATTCACCCAAAAAGAACAGGGCGAATTTCATGGACGAGTATTCGGTATGATAACCGCCGATCAGTTCGGTCTCTGACTCTGGCAAATCGAAAGGAAGGCGATTGGTTTCCGCGAACATGGAAACCAGGAAGACGATGAAAGAAAGGAAAAGCGGAATCCAAAGCAGGAATTTCCAGATGCTGAGAGAACCGATCAATTCCGGAAAATTGATTCCGGTCAGAGAGATACCTTTTAGCCAAATCGGCGAGATGAACCAGCCGTTTTCGATTTGGTAATTTACGATGGCCGGCAAATTCAGTGTCCCGCAAATGAGGAAAATCGGAATGACCGACAAACCGAGCGATAGCTCGTACGAAATCATCTGGGAACTTGAGCGGATGCCGCCAAGAAAGGGATACTTGGAATTGGACGACCAACCGGCCAAAACAATTCCATATACCCCGAGCGATGAGACGGCAAACACCCAGAGCACCCCGACATCGACATTGGCGACTACCATCGGCTGGCCAAACCACGTGCTGCCATAAGGAACGACCGCCAGCGCCATGATCGAAGGCGCCATCGCGCAGGCCGGCGCAAGCCAATAGTAAAATTTGTTTACATGAGCCGGCGTGAAATCCTCTTTCAAGAGCAACTTCACTGCATCCGCGATCGGTTGGATGAGACCGAGCGGACCCACTCGATTCGGACCGACCCGATCCTGAATAAAGGCACTTACTCGGCGCTCAGCGTACACCGTGTACGAGACCATCGGCAGAACGACAGCGAACAACAGTCCGAGCGTTTTCAGTAACGAAATAGCGATACCGATGAGAAGATCGCTCATACGTGAACGTTTTCTGGCGCGCCCGTTTGGATATCGTTCGTGTCAAGCTGAGTCCCAAGATCCCCGATCTTGCTCAAGCTAAGGCCATGCAGTTGCGGGATCGCTTCGGCCATCTGCCTGAAGACATCTTCGATAAGATAGATGCCATTGGACCCGGTGAATTTTTGGAGAAGATCTCGTAAGATCTCCCAATCATCCCGCGTTTCGCCCGGGCCATGAATCGCCCGATTCAATCGCTGCAGGCGGCCTTTGATATTGATCATCGAGCCTCGTTTTTCAGCAAACGAGTAACCAGGTAGTAGTGTTGTCGCGTACGCACTCGTTCGGTTTGGAAGAATATCGATCGCGACAAAAGCTTCGAGTTTTTCGATATCGGCCGTGCTTAGCCCTGCGTTCAATAGGTCTTCACTCAGGGCCAGAACCGCCTTGATGCTGCCCGCTTGCACTCGCCGAAAGATTTCCGGCAGCAGGCTTCCCGGTTCGTCCTGAGCAACCCCCAATAAGTGTGCTCCGACGATATTCGGATTGCGATAACTACTGAGAAGTATCTCGTCACTTTCTCCCACTCGCGGGACGATGTCGTGGTACTTAATCCCGAGAGCTTCGATCAGCTGTCTGGTGAGCCAGAGCTCTTCATTGGTCATTTTACCGGAGGCAATCACGGCGATTTCGTCGCCCGTGAATCGACGAAGGTCATCGACCGCGCGAGCGATCGCCGTCGTCCAGCTCGCGTCTTCCTGGGCTGAGCCCAGCCGAACGCGCGGTTTGGTTAATCGTTCCGGCGAGTTGACGTAGTGAAAGTTGTGCCGGCCATAATCACACATCCACGAAGAATTGACGCTGTTGTTTTCGCGCGGAGTCTGGCGATAGATGACGTTTTCGCGGGTGCCAATAATCGTATTGCACCCTGTCGCACAGCTTGTGCAGATGCTTTTCGTTTCCTTCAGAAACCATACCCGCATCTTGAAACGAAAATCGCTATCGGTCAGCGCACCGACCGGACAAATATCCACTGTGTTTAGCGAATAGTTGCTATCCAGTCTTCGACCGGGATGCGCGGTGAGATAAGTGTGGCTACCCCGGCTGGCAAAGCCAAGGACATCGTCCTTGGCCACTTCCTTCATGAAGCGAATACAGCGGGAGCAAAGAATACAGCGCTCATCATCCAGGGTGACCCGTGGCCCAAGCTCCACTCGTTTCGGTTTTTTGACTTTTTCCTCGAGAAACCGCGACCCGCCGGTGCCATATTGTACGCTGAATTCCTGTAGCTGGCATTCGCCGGCCTGATCGCAAATCGGACAGTCGAGCGGGTGATTGATTAGAAGGAACTCCATTACGCCGTGGCGGCATTCACGGACCATCGGCGAATCGGTTCGGACGCCCATCCCCTCCGCAATATCCTGTGCGCATGAAATCTGGGGACGCGGGATCCAGTTGATAATCGGTTTGCCATCCTCTCCAGTTTCCGGTTTGCGGTCCGGACCGAGTTTGGGCATTCCCATCTCGATCAGACACATGCGGCAGTTTCCAGGAGAGCTGAGCTTTGGATGATAACAATAGTGAGGGACGAATTTGCCAGCCTTGGAGCACGCTTCGATCACCCGGGTTCCCTTTGGGAACTGATGCCACACGCCATCGATCTGTACGTTCAAAAGTTCTGCGGAAACACTCATAACCTCGAATCAATCCGGCCCTGCCGTGGAGCCATTCTTTGCGGCGTAGGCGGCAAATTCATCAGGAAACTTGGCGATAAAGCTCTGAGTCGGCCACGCGCACGCCTCGCCAAAAGCGCAAATCGTTCGTCCTGCGATATTATCCGCGACGCTCTTCAGGACAACCGGATCTCTCTGATCGCCTTTGCCCTGAAGCATCCGGCCTGTCATCTTGCTCATCCAGAGCGAGCCTTCGCGGCAGGGAGTACATTGGCCGCAACTTTCATGCGCATAGAACTCGTTAATATTATTAAGCGCCCAGACCATGTCCCTTGAGTCGTCCATCACGATCACTCCACCGGAGCCTGCCATGGAACCGACCGCTGCCAGTGAATCAAAATCCATCAGAATGTCATCGATCCCGATTTCCTGCTCGGTCGTCGTACCATCAGGCTGCTTATTCTTTATTTTGTAACGGTCGTCGGCACGCAACACTTTCGCCGAGCTTCCACCTGGAATTACCGCTTTCAGCTTGCGTCCCGGTTTCATTCCGCCGCAGACATCATAAATCAGTTCTCCCATCGTCAGGCCGCCCACTTCCAGCTCGTAATATCCCGGCCGTTGGACGTCGCCGCTCACGCAAAGAAGACGAGTTCCAGTATTGTTAGGACGTCCAATCTTGGCAAACTCAGCGCCGCCCATCCGGACGATATGCTTCACGTTGCAAAGGGTTTCCACGTTGTTGACGATCGTTGGGCTGAGGTAAAGCCCTAGCACTGCCGGAAAATAGGGCGGTTTAATACGGGGGTATGGACGCTTCCCTTCCAAAGATTCAATAAGCCCGGTCTCTTCGCCGCAGATGTAAGCTCCGGCCCCGCGATGGACGTAGATCTCAAGATCAAAGCCACTGCCTAAAATGTTCGAACCGAGATAGCCACGACTTTTTGCTTCAGCGATCCCTTGTTCGAGAATCTTGGCGCCGAGCGGAAATTCTCCTCGAATATAGATGTATGCCAGCTTGGCATTTACCGCGTAGCAGGATATGATCATCCCCTCCAACAGCTGGTGCGGATCCTGGTGGATGATATACCGATCTTTGAACGTACCCGGCTCTGACTCATCCGCATTGCAGATCAGGTAAACCGGCTTGGAACCGCCCGGCCTGATAAATCCCCATTTGGCACCACAAGGAAAGCCGGCGCCACCTCGTCCCCGCAGACCAGAGGCCTTAACCTCGTTGACGATTTTTTCGGGCGTCATCCGCAACGCGGCCCGCAAATCTTCGTAGCCGCCATCTTTCTCGTAGCAATCGATGTCGAGTGTCCAACCTTCGCGGTCGATGTTCTTGAAGATGATTCGCTTTTCGCGAGGATGCGGGGTTCGTTGGATTGCTGCCATGGCTATTGATACTTTTGAAGCAATTGCGGGACTTCATCCTCCGAAGTGGCTTCGTAGAAATCATCATCAATCATGCAAACCGGGCCCGTACCGCAGCTGGCAAGACACTCGACAAATTCAACACTGTATTTTCCATCCTGGCTCTTGAGCACGTGGCTGTTATGTCCATGCTGCTCCGGATCAATGTTGGCATGACGACAAAATGCCTTCAGTAGCGAGTAGCTACCCGCCATAGCACAGGATAGCGTACGGCAGACCCGGATGTGGTGCTTGCCGATTGGCTCCTGGCGAAACATCGGATAGAAAGTCACCAACTCGAAAATATTGATCGGTTCAAGCTCCAGCTTTTGGGCAACCCAGGTGATCGCGTCGTCGCTGATATAGCCGAAGTGTTCCTGGATCAGATGGAGCAACGGTAACGAGGCACTCCGCTTCGAGACGGGATAATGGGTAATAACCTCGTCGATCCGTGACTCCAGTTCGGATGGGATTTCCATGTCTCAATGTTCGATTAAACGGTCCGGTTCCTTGACCAAATGCCCGTTCTGAAACCGGAGAACGATGGTCTGGTTGCCTTGGTCGTAGTAATAAGTAAGCACCGTGGCCGGTTTCCTATCAATTTCTCCGTCCTCTTCTTTTTTCTCCCGATTAGGTGCTCCTAAAATTGTCTCTACTTCCTTCGGACTCATATTGAGCCTGACCTGCTCCAGATTTCGATTGGCCATCTCGCGGTTACAACCTTCCAGGAATAACGCCGCGGTGAACGCCACGATGATAATCCGGAAGGCCATAGGCTCAGCGGTCGCACTCGCCCATAACAAAATCCAAACTGCCGAGCACTGCGACAACGTCCGACATCATGTGGCCAAGTAAAATCTTCGGAAGAATACTGAGATTCACAAAGGAGGGCGCCCTGATTTTCAGACGATAGGGAACGCCGCCACCTTTGCTATGAATGTAGAATCCAAGTTCGCCCTTAGGGTTTTCCGCTCCAAAATAGATTTCACCTGCCGGCGCATCTACCCCTTCGGTGTGGATTATGAAATGATGGATGAGTTCCTCCATCTTCATCAGGACATCTGGTTTGTGTGGAGGGTAGTTCTTTGGATCGGAGACGTCGATCGGACCGGAAGGAAGGTTCTTTACCGCCTGACGCAAAATCTTGACGCTTTGGCGCATTTCTTCGATGCGCACCAGATAACGATCGTACGCGTCGCCCACCGTCCCGATCGGTATATCAAAGTCATACTTTTCGTAGTCAAGATACGGCTTGGCCTTGCGTACATCGTAATCGATCCCGCTACCCCGTATGTTCGGCCCGGTGATTCCGTAGTTGATGGCATCTTCTTTCGAGATCACACCCAGGTCCTTCGTGCGACCCACAAAGATCGGATTCCGGGTCAGCAGCCGATCGACTTCATCAAGTTGCGGTGGGAACTCGTCCAGGAATTTGTCGAGTGCTGCTAAGAATCCATCCGGTAGATCCCGCGTTTGTCCACCGATACGGGTATAAGAGGTGGTAAAGCGGGCCCCGGTGAGTAGCTCGATCAGATTGTAAAGCTTCTCCCGTTCCGTGAAGGTGTACAGGAACACGGTCGTGGCGCCGACGTCCATGGCAAACGCTCCGAGGCCGAGCAGATGGGCCGAAATGCGAGCCATCTCGCAGCAGATCACCCGGATCGCTTTTCCGCGAGGCGGAAGCTCCCATCCCAATAGTTTCTCGACCGCCAAGGCATACGCAACGTTGTTGGAAAGCGGGGCCAGATAATCAAGCCGGTCAGTATAAGGAACGAATTGATTATATTGCATGTTCTCCGCGATTTTTTCGTCACCGCGATGCAAGTAACCGATGTCCGGAGTAGCTTTGGTGATAATCTCACCGTCGAGTTCCAGCACTATCCGGAGCACCCCGTGCGTGGCCGGATGGGAAGGCCCCATGTTAATCGTCAGCTTTTCACCGAGAAGTTCGGATTCGTTGATGGTCTCCAGCGACTTGGCTGTCCGGGTCAACGAGTCCGGCATTTCTATTTCACGCGAAGTAGCCATAGGTACGGGGTAGGCGAAGTTACATTTCTCTTATTTGGCGTCGCAAGCGATTATTTGTGAAAAATTTCACAAGCAACAAAATCTTCCTCCTTCGTTCTCTCTCGACCGGCAACCTCGATCGCCGGTTCGACTCAACGAGCGTCGCGTAGGTGCGCGCGGACAGCGATTACGTATGGTAGTGCCTATGCAAGCAGAAGCACCCATCGCTCCGACTGCATCTCTGCCCCGGGTCGTAATCGTGGGAGGAGGTTTTGGTGGTCTCTATGCAGCCAAGGAACTCGCGGACAAAGGCGTACGCGTTACTGTTGTTGATCGCACGAACCACCATTTATTCCAGCCGCTCCTGTACCAGGTAGCAACCGCGGGACTTTCGCCAGCTGATATCGCTCAACCGATTCGACACATCCTGAAAGAAGCCAAAAATATTGAAGTCGTAATGGGCGAGGTCGACCGGATCGATGTCAACTTGAAACAGGTCCACACGACTACGAACGCGGCTTTTTCGTATGACTACTTAATTGTTGCCGCCGGAGCACGGCATTCTTATTTCGGCCACGACGAATGGGAGCGGTTCGCGCCGGGTCTCAAAAGTTTGGAGGACGCTCTCGAATTGCGCCGGCGCATTTTGAATGCATTCGAAGCGGCGGAGATAGCAGAGTCGGATGCAGATCGACGAGCTGCTCTGACCTTTGTCGTGGTGGGGGCGGGACCAACGGGAGTGGAAATGGCGGGGGCGGTTGCTGAACTCGCACGCCGCACGTTGGCTGAAGATTTTCGTCGGATCGATCCTCGCGCGTCTCGTGTTTTGCTGGTAGAGGGTGTCGCGCGCGTCTTACCGGCATTCCGCGAAGAGCTGTCCCGCTCAGCACAGAAGCAGTTGGAGAGTATGGGTATTGAAGTGCGCACGGGGACAATGGTGAAGGATGTGACCGGTCGGGGCGTGACGGTTAACGGTGAATTTATTCCGACTTGGACCGTGATCTGGGCAGCCGGAAATGCCGCCTCACCGATCGGCCAGAGACTCGGCGCCGAAACGGACCGAGCCGGTCGCGTAATTGTGAACAAAGATCTGACGGTGCCCGGTCACCCCGAGGTCTTCGCGATCGGCGATATGGCATTTTTCGAACAGCAGAACGGCCAGCCTTTGGCTGCGCTCTCTCCCGTGGCAATGCAGATGGGCCGGCAGGCTGCGAAAAACATTCTCTCTCTTCTGCAGGGCGAAAAGCCGGTATCATTTCGCTACTTCGACAAAGGAACGATGGCAACGATTGGCCGCAACAAGGCCGTAGCCGATCTGAAGTTTATTCGTTTTGGCGGATACCTGGCCTGGCTGAGCTGGCTTTTCGTCCATTTGATCTTTTTAGTCGGGCTACGTAATAGGTTGCTGGTTCTCTTTCAGTGGACCTGGGCTTACTTTACTTTCGGTCGAGGAGCACGGCTGATCTACGGAACGTTCAAGCCGCAAATTGACCGAGCTAGAGAGAAAGAGGAAAAAGCGGAAGCCAGAATCTAGAATCCGGAAACGCTTTGTGACTCAGGAGCCGCTGATCACGGTAATCACCAACGCCGACCGCCAAACGCCGACAGCCGACCGCCGACCGCCACCCACCAAACGCCAAACGCCAAACGCCAAACGCCAAACGCGATGCCACTACTCGATAAAATTCGCCGAGTTCTCCAGTTCATCCGGTTTTCTCACACTGTCTTTGCGCTCCCGTTTGCGGTCGGATCGATGCTGGTGGCGGCACATGGCCTTCCTGATTGGCCGCTTGCCTTGCTGATTCTATTGGCGATGGTTTTTGCTCGGACCGCAGCGATGGCGTTTAATCGCGTGGCCGATTGGGAAATTGATCAGCGCAATCCGCGCACGGCTGGCCGCCACAAGCTGGTTTCCAAACCTTTGGCGATACTGCTGGTCGTTGTTTCGGCTGCCTGCTTTATTGCCGTGTGCTGGCTCATTAATCCAATTTGCTTTCTCCTCTCGCCAGTCGCGGTTGGAATCATTTTTCTCTATTCCTACACCAAGCGGTTTACGTCGTTTACTCAGTTTATACTCGGTCTATCTCTGGCGATTGCTCCGATTGGAGCTTGGCTGGCGGTGCGAGGTGAGTTCGCCTTGCCTCCCCTGATATTAGCCCTGGGTGTCATTTTTTGGGTCGGCGGATTTGATTTGATCTATTCGATTCAAGACTACGAATTCGATCAGCGGGTCGGCCTCCATTCCATGGTGGTCAAATATGGGGTTCCCTCGAGTCTCCGCCTCGCCCAGATCATGCACGGCGTTCTGTTCCTGTGCCTCATCGGCTTCGGCTATGTCAGCGGACTTGGCTGGGTTTATTTTGGCGCGCTGTTGCTGGTCTGTGGCGCCCTGTTTTATGAGCATCGGGCGGCGGCCAAGCTCGATCTGAAGGGGATCAATGAAGCGTTCTTCCAAAGCAACGCGTTCGTTAGTGTCGTCTTCGTAGCGGCAATTGCGCTGGACCTGATCGTGCGATGAAAGCCTCGACAAGTCCCATAGTTACTATAGGTGCTATAGGTTCCATGAGATCTATAAGTTCCATGCGACCCATGCGATACCAATCGAGGGCCGTGGGGGTTGCTAAACCTCATCCATCAAAATATCATGATGGATCAATCTATGGTTTGCGGCTCCCTCCTCGCCGTGCTAGTTTTTGCTCCTTGTCGTCATGGCGAATCAACTTCTTCAATCAAGTGCATTCGATATCCTAGACGCGCTCGCCCAGCGCATCCTGATCCTCGACGGAGCCATGGGTACAATGGTCCAGCGGTTTCGTCTCCAAGAGGAAGATTACCGTGGTGACCGGTTCGGAGGTCATCCAATCAGCCTGAAGAACAATAACGACGTTCTCAATCTGACTCAGCCACAAATAATCGAACAGATTCATCGAGAATATCTGGCGGCGGGTGCGGATATCATCGAAACCAATACTTTCAATGCGACGGCGATTTCTCAGGAGGACTTTGGCCTCCAAAAATTGGTCGCTGAGATGAATCGTACCGCAGCTCAATTGGCCAAGGCTGCGGTCGTCGAGTGCATGACCGAGGATCCGTCTCGGCGACGATATGTCGCCGGATCGATTGGGCCGTTGAATCGCACGCTTTCGATCTCGCGCGACGTGAACGATCCGGGCAAAAGGGACGTAACCTGGCAGCAAGTGACCGGGGCCTACGGCGAACAAGCGCAAGCGTTGCTTGAGGGAGGCGTCGATTTGCTATTGGTGGAAACGACCTTCGACACCCTCAACCTGAAAGCTGCGTTATTCGCGATCGAAGAGGTGTTTGCCAAGGTGGGCTACCGAGTGCCGCTGATGGCGTCCGGAACAATTACCGACGCAAGCGGGCGAACGCTGACTGGACAAACAACCGAGGCTTTTTGGATCTCAATCTCCCACGCTCCCCTACTCAGCGTCGGACTCAATTGTGCTCTCGGGCCCAAGGAACTTAGACCGTACATCGAAGAACTATCACGGATCGCACCGATCTACGTCTCTTGCTATCCTAACGCCGGCCTGCCCGATCCGCTATCGCCGACAGGCTTTCCGGAAACGCCCGAATCTTTGGCGCCCCAGCTGAAAGAGTGGGCGGAGTTGGGTTGGCTGAACATAGTTGGCGGATGTTGCGGAACCACACCGGAGCATATCGCAGCGCTGGCCAAGTTAGTAAGGGGTCTTCCGCCGCGGAAACTGCCTGAAAAGAAAATCCAAACTCGATTGAGCGGTCTGGAGCCTTACCAATTTGGCTCAACTTTCACGGTGATCGGTGAGCGAACCAACATTACTGGTTCGCCGAAATTTTCGAAACTCATCTTGGCTGGAGACTTTGATGGGGCGCTGGCGGTCGCTCGCCACCAGGTGGAGGGCGGCGCGAACGTTCTCGACGTTAACATGGACGAAGGAATGATCGATTCCGAGGCAGCCATGCGAAAGTTTCTTAACTTGATCGCGGCCGAGCCCGATATCTCTCGATTGCCGATCATGGTGGACAGTTCCAAATGGTCCGTGTTGGAGGCTGGTCTGCAATGCATTCAGGGTAAAGGCATTGTTAATTCGATCAGTTTGAAGGAAGGCGAAGAAAAGTTTCGAGCCCGCGCGGAGTTGGTGCGCCGCTATGGTGCCGCCGTTGTCGTGATGGCGTTCGACGAAAAAGGACAAGCCGACACGTTCGAACGCAAAACTGAGATCTGCTCCCGGGCGTATCGGATTTTGGTGGATGAGGTCGGCTTCCCTCCGGAAGATATCATTTTCGATCCGAACGTACTTACGGTCGCCACCGGTATCGAGGAACACAATGCGTACGCGAAAGCGTTTATTGACGCTACCAGATGGATTAAAGCACATCTGCCGCATTGTCAGGTAAGCGGAGGAGTGAGCAATGTCTCGTTTTCTTTCCGCGGCAACAACGCCGTGCGCGAGGCGATGCATTCCGCCTTTCTTTATCATGCCATCCGCGCGGGCATGGATATGGGAATTGTGAACGCTGGACAGCTAGCGGTGTACGAACAGATCCCGCCCGATCTCCTCGAACTGGTAGAAGACGTGCTTTTCGATCGGCGCAAGGACGCGACGGAGCGCCTCGTAGATTTTGCCGAGCGAGTCAAACAAACCACGAAGGCAGAGGTGAAAGACGAGGCTTGGCGATCTTCCGATGTGGAGGAGCGGCTCGCCTACGCTCTGATCAAAGGCATCGTAGACTACATCGACGTTGATACTGAAGAGGCTCGCCAGAGATACCCCAGACCGCTGTCTGTTATTGAGGGCCCGCTGATGAAGGGCATGAGTATCGTCGGCGATCTATTCGGATCTGGGAAAATGTTTCTTCCTCAAGTGGTGAAGAGCGCGCGCGTGATGAAAAAGGCGGTGGCTTATCTCATGCCGTTCATGGAAAAAGAGAAGGAAACTAGTCCGGAAAGACGATCTCAAGGCAAAGTCGTCATCGCCACCGTCAAAGGAGATGTTCATGACATCGGCAAGAATATCGTCGGTGTCGTGTTGGCCTGTAACAATTTCGAGGTGACTGATCTCGGAGTCATGGTGCCTGCCGAAAGAATCCTGGAAGAAGCGCGCAAGCGAAACGCCGACGTGATTGGACTGAGTGGATTGATCACTCCCTCGCTCGATGAAATGGTCCATGTCGCTCAAGAGATGGAGCGGTTGGGTTACACCGAACCCCTGTTGATCGGCGGAGCCACTACCAGCCGCGCCCATACCGCCGTGAAAATCGCGCTGCACTATTCCGGACCGGTAATTCATGTGCTGGATGCGTCGCGAGCCGCTGGTGTGGTGTCTTCTTTGCTGAGCGACAATCTCAAACCGGGCTTCACCGCGAAAAATGCTGAGGAACAGAACAAGCTTCGCATTGAGTTTCAGCAAAAGACCGACAGTAAGGCTTTGCTCTCGATTGAAGTTGCCCGAGAGCGAAAAGAACCGATCGATTGGAGCGCGGCTCAGATTGATCGACCCAGCTTTTGCGGACCGTCCTCGATTGCCAGCCAACCGCTCGATGAACTGGTTCCTTACATCGATTGGTCGCCATTTTTCCATACTTGGGAATTGCGCGGACGATTCCCGGCGATTCTCGATGATCCAGCGGTGGGTCCCCAGGCTCACCAGTTGTTTGAAGATGCACAGAAACTCCTTCAGGACATCGTGAACAGTCGCCTTGTCACTGCCAAAGGAGTTTACGGGTTCTGGCCGGCCAATAGTGCCGGTGATGATATCGAGGTATACGGCGACGAATCGCGGAGCGACGTGCTGGCGGTGTTCCACATGCTTCGTCAGCAAATGGATAAACCTTCGGGTCAGTTCAATCATTGCTTGGCCGACTTCATTGCTCCGAAGTCGAGTGGACGCGGTGATTATCTTGGTGCTTTTGCGGTTACTGCAGGGCATGGCGCGGACGAGTTAGCCCGCCAGTTTGAGGCCGACCACGACGATTACAATGCCATCATGACCAAGGCCTTGGCCGATCGTTTAGCCGAAGCCTTTGCTGAGTATCTGCATGAACGTGCCAGAAGGGAATGGGGGTTCGGCGCTAAAGAGAAACTGAGCAAAGAAGATCTGATCCGAGAATCGTATCGTGGGATTCGGCCGGCGGCGGGATATCCGTCCTGTCCGGACCATACCGAGAAGCGAACCCTCTTCGATCTTTTGCAAGCCGAGAAAGCCACCGGTATCCGTTTGACGGAGAGCTATGCCATGTGGCCCGGTGCTTCGGTCAGCGGGCTTTATTTCGCGGCCCCGAATGCGAAGTACTTCGGAGTTGGAAAGATCGGTCGCGATCAGATCCAAGATTATCGGGTCCGCAAAGGATTACCTTTGGAAGAAGTCGAGCGCTGGCTGGGTCCCTATCTGAATTATCAAACTGCGAGCGCGATTACGGTCCGGTAGGCCGGTCGGCCGTTGGCTCCTGCCGAAAAGCCGTTAGATGCCCATCGTCCGGAGGGCGCGTCCGGCAGCTGCCCATTCTGTACGGGTAGGGCGCGTCTCTCCGAGACCGCCGGATCACCGGCAAACCATCGCCCTGCCAATTAATGAATTAATGGGCGAAGTCGGAAGCTGCTCTCCTCCGTCGCCAGGGGGTACGCGCGCCAAGTGCCTCTTCGAGATGAGACTCGCTGTCCAGATGAAAGCGAGTTACACGAAAAAAGCGAAGAGTCGGTGCGCGGCGGTTGGACCGGCACCGACTCCCTGCTGTTGGCGTGGTGGCTATTTTTAGAATTGGCGACTCTTAATTGGTCGCCGGGAATCTATTAAGCAGGCCTAATGCCAACCGAAACGAACCGCATCGAGGATGCCGCCATTCGCGCATTTCTCGAGGGGAAATAAATTTGCGTTGATTCATTGGCCGGTGCGCCTCGACCTGAACGAACGGGCGAAGTTAACCCAATTTTGGGATCGCTTGTCCTGAAAATGGGACGAGCGGTCTTCAGTAGGGACCGCTCCT
>DATNNZ010000109.1:0-3724 GCA_035601575.1 Chthoniobacterales bacterium | reverse complement strand
CGTGTCCTATCGCCTGAGCTATCCACGATTTAAGTGCAGTGCGACATCTGCGGACCGCGTTTATGGCTGCACCGAGATCTTCTCCGGTGTTGGCGAAGACTCTGGTACTACCGCAACGGTAACGGTTTGGCCGATTCTGAGGGGGATCGGCGGTTTACCGGTAATTTTGATGCGGACAGGGTAACGCTGGGGAAGTCGGACCCAATCTACGGTCTGGCTAACTGCAGCGAGTAAGCCGGTCGAAGTTCCGGCGGAACCGTCCTGCACAAAGATGCCGTACGCAACACTATCTATTTTCCCTTCAAATGGGTCGTTTTGATAACCCATCAATGTCATCTTCACCGTTCGCCTGGGCTTGATCGAGACGAGCTGCGTTTCTTTAAAATAGGCCGCGATCCAAAATGAGTTTGAATCGACTAGCGCAAGCAACTGCTCACCGGCATGCACGTAAGCGCCTGGGCTTGTGTTGACGTTAGTTAGATAGCCATCCACCGGCGCATAAACCTTCGTATAACCGAGGTTGAGCTCGGATTGTTCCAGGTTCGCCTTAGCGGCGTCCAGTTGAGCTTGAGCCGCGGCGAATGCGTTTTGAGCATTCTGAAACTCTTGTTTTGAGCTAACCCTTCTTTGAAACAGGTCGGTCTCTCGATCGAGATCTTGTTGCTTTTGGAGTAGGTTCGCTTCCAGGTTGGCAACCGAGGCTTTCGCAGACGCTAACGCCGTCTTGTAATCGGCTGGATCGATTTCAAACAAAAGATCGCCGGTCTTTACCTCCTGATTATCGTGAACCGGAATATTGATAATTGGACCGGAGACACGCGGCGCGATGCCGACAATGTTGGCTCTGACTTGGCAGTCGCGGGTCCACGGATCTGCCACATACTTCTGGTACAAGAACCAAGCCGCAACGGCTGCCAGAGCCACCGCGACCAAAGTGACCAGATATCTGTAGACCGCGACTTTCATGGTGCGAAGAAGAGACCGATTAGACTTCCGAAGAGCACAGCTAGTGCGGCGAAAAACAGTGGCAGATGCCAGACATGGCGAGCTAAACCTAGATGTTCAAGTAGGCTAGTTACCGCCCACGCGGATAAGAAGCCTAGGACAACTATTGCCATCGACCAAGGCGTATTGAAATCGTAGATGCGCTGCTCTCCGCTCCTGAGAAAATTGATGATGTCCGTCATCTCACCGGTGGATTGGCTGAAATTGTCACTTGCGGTAGCGGGATGCAAGAATCTACTAGGAATTTACTTGTGAGCGCTGAGGCAACGGTTCATCGACGTCGTTTGCCAGTTCTTGGGGAGGTCACCAGGAACTTCGCCGCGGTCTTCGCGGATCCAAGGATGATGTTTGGTATTAAGCTTGGATTGGCTGGGTTGTTGGCGGTTTATATCTCGCAGCTGATTCGGCTCGGTCACGCAAATTGGGCTCTATTTACTGTGCTTGTGCTAGCGCCGGCCCAGTACGTCGGAGCGATCGCTCAGCGGTCAATTGCCCGAGTGGCGGGTACGATCATTGGAGGGTTCTCGGGGGTATGGCTGCTCGGGAATTATGAACATGATCGTCTGCTCTTTTTGGGGTTCGCCTTCATCTACATTTGGATCTGCATGTACATGTACGGCGGCACGATCTTTCCGTACGCATTTTTTCTATGTGCAAACACGCTTGTGACGGTCAGTGCAAGCGGTATGAATAATCCGACCAACGCGTGGCATGTCGGGTTAGCCCGAACATTGGAGATCTTAACGGGAGTAGTTTCAGTCGTTCTGGTGTCCAATCTAGTTTGGCCGCGGTTTGCCCGTCATGATTTCATCAAGTTGGCTCGAGCGGCGCTGGGCAATGTCGCGCGACTCGTTGACTTGCAAAACAAAGGTCTGGCGACTGGTACTGACCTTTTCAACGAGGCTCGACCGGTCGCAATAGCGCTTCGGGACCAGGTCATGAAATTGCGGGCCGTGCTGCAGAATGGCGCCAACGAAAGCCTCTATTTTCGGCGCAATCTGCCTGGTTACAGAGCCGCTATAGTCTCCGTGACCCACCTTCTACAGGCAGCGTTGGACTTGTTCCGGCGTCAAAAGGGAGCACCGGGGTATCTCGACCAGGTTGGTCCGGAGCTGTCAGCGGTTCACGAAGCGATCGGACATGAACTGCGAATATTGTCCGACGCAGCCGGATCGAGAAAAGTGATCAAAGAAGGGCGGCTGGAGACAGCATTTCAAACGCTCGAAGAACGGTTGCTAGAGCTCTTCGCGACGGGAATTACGCGGAACTATTCTCTCGAGGATGCGTTGGACCTCGCTAACCGTAATGCCTCACTTTTGGCAATACGCGACGAGCTTCTAAAATTAGGTGCCATTGTGGCCAATTTGCCTTTACCGGGAGACCCGCCGACCCGCGATAAGCCTCGTGGATTTCGTTTGCCCAGTATAGATATGAGCCGGCTCCGTGATGGGGTGAAGCCGGCGATTGCGGCGACGGGTGCGCTGCTTATCTGTAACTGGTTTAATCCTCCTGGCGCGGCGGCGATACCGCTTGGAGCTTTGGCCCTAACTTTTTATAATAAGAACTTTATCGGTGGTAAGGCGGACCGAGGCGCGTTGCAGGGCGCATTTAAGGTGTCTGTAGCCGGGCTGTTTTTTATAGTCCTGGTATTCCTAATAAGCCCAGCTCTATCCAATTACGGCGTCATGAATCTGTTTCTGTTTGCCGAGCTGCTAGCGTATGGATTCTACTTGGCTTCTTTAGGAGGTCAGAATCTCCACGCAGGCGCGGCAATGTTTTTCATCGTTGCGACCGTCGGCTTGGATGCCGAGAAACCGGTCGCGGTTCAAGCCGTATTCGGATCGTACTTTGGTGTGGTGCTGCCGATATTCATTGCCGCAATTGTTAGCCGGCTATTCTGGCCAGTGCTTCCCGAGGCCGAGCTTCGGAAACGTTTCATTGAGTATTTTTCGATCTGCTCGAATTTCCTGGCTAAATCACCTGGTCATGGCGATACGGCACAATGCGAACGCCTAACTTTGATTCCGATAGAAGCCGTGAGTTGGGTGAAAGGACTGAAGGGGCGGCACTGCCCGGAAAGCGAGGTTGAGAAACTGCTGGAATTAGTGGTGACAATGCGACGTCTGGCACTCTATTTGACCACTCGCGCGCGTCTGCAGTTACCACCGTTACCGGAAAATATTGCGCATGTCGTGGATACGAGTGTCCACGAAGCAAGAGAAGAGTTCCGTAGAATTCCGGAAGCCTTGGTCACCGTTTTTCGCGAAGGGTCGACCCGGGTCGAAGTGCCATCGATGAAAGCAGCACGCGACGATTTCCGAACCGCGTTGCAGCAGGTTCGCAGCCAAGGTCTGCTTGTAGATCAAGGCATGGATTCGGTTAGAAGTTTACTCTCCCTCGCACATAGATTGGACGTTATATCCGAAGATCTGGAGTTGTGCCGAGAACAAACTTTGGCGCTCAAAATCGAGCAGTATTGGGACGATTACAGCCTCTAAAACTGTTCGCCGATTACAGAGTGCTTATAAACGGCATCCAAAATTGTCGCATGCGACTCGGCTGCTTCAATGGGCGGGCGGCCCCGGCGGGGAGGAACAGAACCTTTAGCAGACACGCATTAAGTTTAACAGAACGGAAAGAAAAATCATTTGACGATCTCGATTTCATCTTTAACAATACGAAATGTTCAGTCAATATTACTGACGTGCCTGGATCCGGC
>DATNNZ010000108.1:0-6733 GCA_035601575.1 Chthoniobacterales bacterium | reverse complement strand
AACCCGTCATAATTGGCTATGGTCGTCACCCTTCGCCCAATCGATCGGCACCGCGATTCGATTTCTGCCCTAACCTGTTCGATGTGCTCGAGGGTTCGCAAATGAAGGCCCTCATAATTCAGAAACAGAGTGTTTCTAGCTTGATCGTAGGATATTCTTTCGGAAATGCTTAGACCGACGAGAACTCGTTCAAGGTTCATTGTCTCTGGCCAAAAAATCCGAGAATCCATTGGGATGGGATTTCGGACCAGTGGTTTGAAATCCATCTGTTTCAAAATATCACGCTCAATATCGATCCCGGGCGCAATCTCCTTCAGCTCTAGGCCGTCGGGCGTCAACTGAAATACACATCGCTCAGTGATGAAATAGGCGGGTTGACCATTCTCGATAGCGAGGTCGCCGCTGAAGGTAATTTGCTCAACGCGATCGAGAAACTTACGCGAGAGGCCTTCGGATAAAATCGTCAATTTGCCATCCTTTACCTCCACCTTTAGGCCACCAGTCGTAAAAGTGCCTGCGAACAGCACCTTCTTTGCGCTTTGCGAAATGTTGATAAAACCCCCGGATCCGGCAAGGCGCCGCCCGAAGCGGCTTACATTGACATTACCTCGACAATCGGCTTGAGCCATTCCGAGGCAGGCTAAATCAAGTCCACCTCCATCGTAAAAGTCGAACTGCTGATTTTGCTGAATGATGGCTGCCGGGTTCAGACACGCGCCAAAACTGAGGCCGCCCTGGGGTATGCCTCCGATAACTCCTGGCTCTGCAGTTAACGTCACAAGCCTAAGCACGTGCTCTTCGGCAGCGACTGCGGCAAGACTCTCTGGCACCCCAATACCCAAATTTATCACGCCACCAAGAGGAAGCTCGAAGGCGCATCTTCGGCCAATTATTTTCCTCTCGCTCATCCTCATTGGCTCTAGCCGATCGAGCGGGACCCTCTGTCGTCCAGAGTAAGCGTGATTGTAAGTTGCACCGTAGGTTTGCCGATGATTTTCTGCTTCTGCGGCCACAACGCAGTCGATCATGACACCCGGGATCTGCACTTCTCGCGGATTTAGCGATTCGTTAGCGGCGATCCTCTCCACCTGAGCTATAATCAAGCCCCGCGAATTGCGCGCTGCCGTGGCCAGACTCAGGCCATCCAGAATAAGCGCTTCCCGTTCCATTGTGATATTGCCGTCGGGGTCAGAAGTCGTTCCACGTACAAGCGCCACGTTGATGGGAAAGCTCTTATAGAATAGCCACGTCTCGCCATTTATTTCTTGCAGCTCTACCAGATCTTCAGTCGTAACATCGTTCAACTTTCCTCCGCCTAGCCGGGGATCGACGAAAGTTCGCAGTCCGATTTTCGAAAAATTACCGGGCCGGTGCGCAGCAATGTCTCGAAAAAGATGGCAAATGGATCCCAAGGGAAGGTTGTAAGCTTCGAATTTATTGTCGAGGGCCATTTCGGCAAGTTTGGGTACTAAAGCGTAATGGCTTCCAATAACTCGTTTGAACAGGCCGTCATGGGCTAAGCGATTGATGCCGAGTTCTTTACCATCACCAGGGGCAGCCGCAAAAACCAGAGTGAGCTCGCGCGGATGACCGGTTTTCAGAAAGCGACGCTCGAGTGCAAGGATTAGCTCGTCTGGGACACCAATCCCCACAAATCCGGATATGGCTATTGTGTCACCGTCCTGTATGACCGCGAGTGCTTCGTCTGCCGATACAATCTTGTTCTGAAGCTTCACTGGCTAATCCCAATAGCACTAACTCATTCTCGTCCGCAAAGGTTAGATCGACTGGTGCGATAGAAGCCACTGCGCAAGACTGGATCCAAGAACCGCTTGCGATTTACCACTCACAAATATCCCCATGTGACCGGCCGACAGAGGAAGCTCGGTATAGCTATTTGAAGCGATGTGCTTGTCGAGATTTCGGGTCATTGCAGAAGGAATTATGTGGTCGTCCAAAGCAAATACATTTAGGACCGGCATTGTGACAGAGTGCAGATCTACGGTTTTATCGCCAAGCTTAAATGTATTAGCGATTAGCTTGTTTTCTTGATAAAGATCCTTGATCCATTGCTTGGCTACCTCGCCGGGATGATGTGGACGGTCGGCCAACCATTTTTCCATCCGCAAAAAATTCATTAGCTTTTGCTTGTCACCTGCCGTTTCCATGAGGTCCAGATTGTATTTCATCATCGTTCTCATGGGTGTCATTGAAGCGAATATCGATCCCATAAGTTCACCAGGAAGGTTGCCGTAAGCAGCCATGAGTTGGTCGACGTCCTCCGCGTTAAGATTTTGGCTCCAAATATTGATGAAGCCGTGACCCAGAGGTTCGTCGCCCGATTGTGCGTGAAAGTCGATCGGAGTAACGATTAGAATAAGATTTTGCACGCTTTCCGGATGAAGTGCAGCATGGCAAAGACTAAATGTCCCTCCTTCGCATATACCGAGAACATTGACGCGTTCGGCGCCGTCACGTTGCTTAATCGCTTCGACCGCCCCATCTAAATAGTCGTTGATGTAATCATCCATCGTTAGAAAGCGGTCCGCGCGTGAAGGGCTGCCCCAATCGATCACGTAAACGTCGATGCCTTCCTTGAGGAGGTTTCTCACGAGCGACCGGTCCTCTTGTAGGTCAACGATCGTGTAGCGGCCAACTAAACTAAATACGATGAGAAGCGGTTCTTTGAGACGGCGCTCCACAAGAGGCCGGTAGCGGTAGAGGATCACTTTGTCTGAGCGCCAAACTTCGTCCTTCGGTGTAGTGCCAATTTCTACATCTTCATCGCGCACCTCACTCAAGAGTCGAGCGCCTCCAACCAGCTTTTTACCGAGATCTGTTACCTCGCTGAGCACTTGGGATAGGTCTGTATTATTCGACGCGTTAACCTGACTCATGGTCAATCCTTGCTGGCAGCTCGCCACCTTCGCTTTTCAACTCTAAGTTCGCGCTTTAGCTCGGCGACGGTGCGGGTTAGATCATCTATCTCAACA
Source organism: Chthoniobacterales bacterium (assembly GCA_035601575.1). Lineage (GTDB taxonomy): Bacteria > Verrucomicrobiota > Verrucomicrobiia > Chthoniobacterales > JAFAMB01 > DASTDH01. The sequence goes on along the minus strand of DATNNZ010000108.1, from coordinate 3,740 downwards.
CGCGTCGGCAAACCGAAGACGTCATTGTAAAAATCGCCTAAATCCTGTTGAGAAAGTTTAAGGTTCGAACTTGCTTGCAACAGGGCACGCTGCGTTTCCAGGTAGGGCGGCGAACGCTGCGCCTCCAGCAGGTGACGATTTCCAATCTCGACCCAAAGCGAAACTATTTCGCTCCTAGAACTAAACGTTTTTTTTGTTGCAGCCGCTTCGTTCAGTTTGTTGGCGAATTCACTCACCGCCTTAGCCCACGCGGCAAGGACGAGGGTGCTTTGCTCAAGACTTCGGGCGCGGGTCTCTGAAAGCGCTCTAAACAGATTAAGAATTTTACCTTCGATCTGTCCGAGGTCGGAAAATTTGGGCCCCTCCGTGAGTCTACGAACCGTTTCGTCCATGTATCCCGTCGCGGACAACCATTCGCGCGGATCGAAAATCTTCTGAAGAAGTTCGGCCGTCATGCCGTCGGCAGACCCCGACTGCGGAGTGCCTTGAATGATTGAATCCGAGATCTTGAGCGATGAAAGAATGAGCTGGCGAAAGGCGTCGCCGGCGTTTTCTATGGTTGCGTTTCCAGGTGCGAAGGGCAGCATCGGAAACACAAAGGCTTTAGTCATACCTTCTGCGAAATCTTTGAGCACCTTCTGCTGCGCTGCGGAAACGTCGTTGCCTGTCTTGGTCCAAAAATCGGCGATGGTCTTCATCTGGTCGGTTTCAGCCATTCCTATCCTCCGATTCGCGCCCGGTCGATGCGACCCAGTTCAACCGGCGCGCGCTTTTTTGCCCGTCCTGTTTCAGGACCGGCTTCGTATTGTTTGACGGTACGTTAGGGCTCCCTGCCGGCCTAGGCCAATAGGGGTTCTGGCTAGCGGGCATATCTGTTTCGTATGGATCGGACCCTTGACCGCTGAAGGGACAGCGTCTTCTCTCAAGCACGGCATACCTCGTGAGGTATTTTTGATGTTTTTTGCAATGCGCCGCTCTTAGCCAAAGCTTATAGCAGCGATGTTCTATAGTTATTTCCGCTTAGCCCCTCGAAGCCTTAATGGATTGGCCCTATCTCGCGATGAACGCGAGGCTCTGAGGACGATTAATGACGCGCCCCCTAGAAGGCTTATTAGTTGTGGCACTCGAGCAGGCAGTCGCTGCCCCGTTTTGTACAATGCGGCTAGCGGACGCGGGTGCCAGGATTATCAAACTGGAGCGACCGGAAGGTGATTTCGCGCGCGGTTATGACGACGTTGCCGCGGGGCAATCAAGCTATTTTGTTTGGCTCAATAGAGGAAAGGAATCAGTCGTTGTTGATTTAAGAAGGGAAAAGGATCGGGCGCTATTTGAGGCTCTAATTGCTGAGGCCGACGTTTTCATTCAAAATCTCAAACCCGGTGCGATCGACCGCATGGGGTATTCGGTTGATTCACTTTGTCAAAAGTACCCCCGTCTTATCGGCTGTTCTATTTCCGGGTATGGCGAAAGTGGACCGATGGCTGAGCGTAAAGCATATGATCTTTTGGTGCAGGCAGAGTCCGGACTCGCTTCGATCACCGGCGGACCGTCGGAAGCGGCTAGAGTTGGCTTTTCCATTGTAGATATAGCCACAGGAGCGGCGGCAGCAGAGGCAATCCTTGAGGCTCTTTATGGCCGTACCGTAACTGGACGCGGCACCCATGTTCGTCTTTCGATGTTTGATACGATCGTTGAGTGGATGGCGGTTCCATTTCTGCACGCGGCGCAGGGACGTCCTCCCAAACGAATAGGGTTAGCGCATCCCTCGATCGCCCCTTACGGCGTGTTTTCCTCCAAAGACGGCAAGCCGATCTTGATTTCGATACAGAACGAGCGGGAATGGTCGGGACTCTGCCAAGGCGTACTGGAAGATCCGGTGTTGATGTCTGACATCCGCTTTTCGTCAAATGTCTCGAGAGTGCAAAACAGGGACGAAACTGACGCTCGCGTGTCGGCTGGCTTTGCAGCCTTCGACTCCTCGGAATTGGTTCGGCGGCTGAGCAGCGCTGATATAGCGTTCGCGTTCGTAAATGAATTGACCGATCTTCTCACGCACACCCAGCTGCATACCATCGCGGTGAAAACGCCGCGGGGCTTTATCAATGTTCCGGCGCCACCCGCAAGGTGGCCTAATGGTCCGCGCAGTTATGGCGCGGTTCCAGCATTAGGTGCGCATAATGAAGCCGTCCGAAAGATATTCTCCAACCCTACCATCGGATAGACCTGCTTGAGCAAGGACCTTGGTTTCTCGTTTACAGATATAGCGAAGGGAGGATCGCCATGAGGGCACTTCTAAGCAATACTATTGGCGGTCCGGAAACGTTGGTGTTGAAGGAAGTTCCAGATCCTCAGCCGGGTCCAAACCAAGTGCTTTTGTCAGTAAAGGCATGTGCGATTAATTTCCCCGACACGCTAATCATTGAAGATCGTTACCAGTTCAAGCCTGAAAGGCCGTTTTCTCCAGGTGGAGAAGTGGCGGGAATAGTTTCCGCGATTGGGAGCGGCATAACAAAATACAAGCTGGGTGACCGCGTTATCGGTTGGCTAAATTGGGGAGGAATGGCTGAAAAAGTGGTGGTCGACGAAACACAATGCATCCCCATGCCAATGGGCATGCCATTCGATGAAGCATCCGCTTTTATTCTTACATTTGGGACGTCGTACTACGCCTTAAAGGAAAGGGGTCATCTTGCGCCTGGAGAGACCCTTTTTATTTTGGGTGCCGCTGGGGGGGTTGGTCTCGCGGCCGTTGAGCTCGGCAAAGCCATGGGCGGGCGAGTAGTGGCTGCAGCTTCTTCGGAAGAAAAAATTAGAATAGCGAAGGAGCACGGCGCGGACGTTGGCCTTGTTTATCCGCGAACCATTGATGACAAAGCGAGTGGAAAAGCACTTGCTGAAGCTTTTAAGGAAGCATGCGGTACGAATGGTGCGAACGTAATTTATGATGCGGTTGGGGGGCAATATTCCGAACTCGCCCTGAGAGCCGTTGCTTGGGATGGCCGTTTTCTCGTTGTGGGTTTCCCCGCAGGCATCCCTAGTATTCCCCTAAATCTACCACTTTTGAAATCCTGCCAAATTGTCGGCGTTTTCTGGGCCGCCTGGGTGGCGCGGGAACGTGACGCGTTCGAGAAAAGCACTGCTGAACTGCTGGAATTTTACAGGAAGGGGTCAATCAGACCGCTGGTTTCGGAACGGTTCTCATTAGAGCGAGCAAGTGAAGCAATCCGGTGGGTTGCCGACCGAAAAGCAGTGGGCAAAGTCGTTGTGATGATGGGTGACCAATGACGTTTGCTAATAGCTCGCTAGTTGCGGACAAGTCACAGCCGACGGATGGTCGTGATGATAGAGCTACAACTCGTTTTCTCCCGTCTTGCGGCTCAGCTCCGGCTCTTGAGTTTCTCGAAATAAGACCCAGAGACGAATCGCGGGGAGCGCCAATTCTTTGCCTTCACGGAGCTTTTGACGGTGCTTGGATGTGGCGGGAAGTTTTTCTTAGCTACATTGCCGATCGGGGCCGGCGACCGCAGCCCATCAGTATTCGCGGCCACGGAAAAAGCGGCGGCCGCGCCGATCTGCCCGGCACGGCGCTAGCAGATTTTCGTCCTTTTCGGCCTGACATCGGAGCATGATATGGCAACAATCATCAACGAAGAGGACTTCGTCAGGAGCATAGCGGACGCCCTTACGAGAAGGTAGAGAACGTGACCCAGCATTACATTGGCGGCCAGTGGGGATCCGGA
>DATNNZ010000107.1:0-3095 GCA_035601575.1 Chthoniobacterales bacterium | reverse complement strand
AGCCTTGGTCGGTTAGGCGGGGCAAGGAGTTGTTCCTTAGGGGCGGGAAGATATGACCAGCCGCGCATAGTAGAAACCGAGTCCGTTATCGGTGCAAGAACAGACATGACGCGGTCTTTGCGCCATGTGGCAGTTTGACCCATTTGCGACATCGAGCGCGCCTCTTTCGGTCTGCGCCTAGAACAGGCAGGATGCCGGTTAAGCCTTGAGGGGGGATTGAATGAGACGGCGGAAATTTATCAGTCTTCTTGGCGGCACCGTGATCGCGTGGCCAAGTTGCTCAAGCGCGGATGGGGTCGGGAAGGTTTGGCGAGTTGGCATCGTTACAGGCTCAGGCAGCGCGGCGGATCAGGCTGTGAAAGAGCTTGAACGGCGCCTGGGCGATCTGGGCTATGTGCGCGACAAAAACATTATCATAGTCACTCAACACTCAGAGCCAAACCTCCAAAGTTACGAGAATGCTATCGCATCCCTCCTTCCCACTAGCGATTTGCTGGTTGTTACGGGCACGCTCGGTGGAGTTGCAGCAAAGAAGCTCGTGACCGCCAAACCAGTGGTATTTATTTCGGTCGGTGCGCCGGTCGATATTGGACTAGTAGAGAGCCTCTCTCGCCCCGGCGGGAACTTGACAGGCATCACCTTCGAGGCCGCGACAGAAACTTATGCAAAGCGCCTGCAAATTCTCAAGGAAATCATGCCTAAGCTGAACCGCGTAGCGGTGCTACAAGCGCGGGATGACGCGAACGTCAAATTTGCTATGGCTTCCTTGGAACGAGCCGCGCCGGATTTAGGAGTGCAACTGTCACCCATCGCCTTTAGCGCTTCCGGCGATATTGCTGGCGCATTTGATGAAATGAAGCGGGGCCAATCCGAGGCGCTGATTGTTATTGCTGGACTGCTCACACTCGCTAATGGGCAGCAGATTGCCGATCTCGCTCTTGCTCATCATCTCCCGTCATGCCACGCATTTAGAGAAACGGTAGCTATGGGAGGGCTCGTCAGTCTCGGGCCCGATATTCTCGCGATGTGGGGGCAGGCTGCAGGGTATGTCGACAAGATTATCCGTGGAACGGAGCCGAGGGAGCTACCAGTGCAACAGCCAACCCGGTACCAACTCGCAATCAATCTCAAGACCGCCGAGGCGCTCGGCCTAAATCTCCCACAATCACTGGTAACGCGCGCTGACGTGGTGATCGAATGATGTCGCCTGTTGGCACGAAACGGACATGCCGACTCTGTTGCACAATGTCCGCTCTTAGGGGCAAAGCGGAAAACATATGCTCGCATGGAGCTTTTCCGGTTTTGACACAATGCAGAGCCAAGCGCCGAGATACAGTCGATATATCTGTTGGCTGAGCAGGTGACTGCGATGGGAACCAATGTATCGGGAGTTCCATTTACCGGAGGCGTTTGAGCTTGGACGGTGAGGCCGAATGAGTCCCCTGATCCGCGAAAATCGATATTCAGGCTTGAGGCATCACGCCAAAGTTCACTCCTTTCGATTTTTCACGGTCATTCTGGCGTGGGTTTTTATTGCGGCGGCATTTTACGAAATGCCCGAATTGCTTACAGGGATTCAGCGCGCGACTCAGAGAGGCATGGAGATCGTTGGCGACAACATTCCTCCTCCGTGGGGCCCTCGAATTGAGTTTGTGTTTAGGGAGATTGGCGGCTTTGTCTGGCTGCAGATCACCCTGATAGTTGTCGCTCTGCGGTTGCTTCTATCCGGAATTGCGAGCCTTTGGCGTATGCTCCGGAGACGCGATTAAAGGGTGTAAGGGCCAGGCTGTTGCCCAAGGCGACTAGTCGGGGAATCCGCAGAAACGCCTTGGCTGCTAGCTAGCCAATCCAGCGTCGAGTTCATCGATGAGAACGGGGGCGGGGCAGGGGTGAGGATGAAGAGGCGCGGAAAGCAATGAGGGGCCCGCGCATCAGCCGCTCGCAACATTAAAATTTGGGCCGGCGTCTTTAGTGAAGAAACTCACGGGCTCATCCTGACGTTAACTGGAACCATGAAAAGGTTCTATTTTGACTTAGTGGGCGACCTTCCGGCTCGTGACGTCCTGGGTCACGAATGCTCGTCACGAAAAGAGGCCCGGAGACACGCCTGCTTTATCGCCCACAGGGTTGGAACCGAACGGCCTAACTTCGCGAAACAGGGCAATGGCATTTCGGTACGCGATGAGAACGGAAATGAGTTCTTCGTAGCGCCGATCAAGTCGACTGCACCCGGAAAGGCATGGATGAGCTAACCGCGTCTAAGGGTGCCGCGCGGCGTAAACCTTAACTGAGTTGGCGCTGTTGCGTTGTCATCGGGCCTGCGTGCATCGACTGCTGAAGTGCTCTCTTCTGCTTGCGCCACGAGAGCTGCGCTCGCTCAAGCTCGTGCCAACGCTCGGCCTGTGCAATCCATTTGCCCCGATTGTGAGGCTCTAACCTCGCCCGCTCCAAGCAATAGAATTCCATTATCGTGCAATCATTATCACTCATCATCAGCCTCCCTTATCCACAACCTTATTTCTTTTTGTTGCGTCAGAGTCATTACGATTATGAGTCAGAACTATTTTCCGATTCGTCCGCCATCCGACTCAGGAACTCGGCTGAAAGCTGTTTAAGTTTCCGCGCGTATTGTGCAAAGGACAAAAACCGAGTGTTGGGTTAGGTCATATCCGAATCGCCGCCGTTACGGCCGCACAAAAGACGGACGACTGGGGGCCTGACCTGACACGGCCAATCTACTAGAGCCGCCAGGAACTCGGCGGCTCTTTTTCTTTCTTCCGCTTGAATGCTTATCTACGTGGCGGTCCCCCCGGCGACGGCGCCATTCGCAAAACTCCTGGACGAGATAAGTGATCAGGCGACCAAGTAAGCCAATTTGGTCGATCGCAGCCTGAAGGGCGAAAAAATCGCAATCGATCTCCGTGCGGTACCGCTCGCGTTGCGACTTCCGAAATTGTGAAGGGTTTCGGATGCCGGCCGCTTGAGGGACGGCGCCGCGTATTCGGCGGCCGGCGTCCGAAAGCCTCCAAGGGAGGAAACCGCGCTGGGGGAACGTAGAACCGTTCCGCAGGCGCTATGGAGATTTGGGAGTCGCG
>DATNNZ010000106.1:0-4181 GCA_035601575.1 Chthoniobacterales bacterium | reverse complement strand
CTCCATTTTGCGCCAAGTTATCCATAGGATCAGCTAACGTTGCCCTTCTTTGAAACGTTCATGACTGCTTGGAGAACCATCGGGACGAGTCTCTCGACTGGTGAAATTTAGCGAGACTCGACCAAATTAGGCAAGCGCAGGCTGCAGTTTTCTTTCTTCTGTCTTCGGCGGCGCCTCACCCCGGCGTTCCCGATCCTTCGAATGATTCTTGGCTAGACACTCGCGAATCCTAAGCGGCTCCAGTTTTGTTGGTTCGCATGCAAAATTATCCAGAACGAATAGCGGCGCGGATTCGGCGCAGTGGTGAAGAGATTCAGCGAGAAACGACTGAAAGGTACGGTCGACCGGTTGAAGCCCCTATTTACCAACAAATCCCGTTCGTGAATCCACCAAAATCCCGGAAAAAATCCAGTGGGTTAAGCCAACACTGGTCTGCGAAGTGGCGTTCGCCGAATGGACAGAAGACGTAAAGAGTTTCGCATTCTTGTAAGAGAGCTAAAACAGAATGACTGGTCGTTCACGGCATGTACGTAAACTGAGATAGGTACGATGGGCAATGCGACTACTTCGATTTCAAGGGCAAGATGTCACGTTCTGGATTCTCGCCAATTTGTTAGCAACAGTCTCTTAGAGCCTGAAACAGTCATAAACGGGAGTATTATATGGGTCATGACGAATACGATGACCCACAATGAGGACGTTGCCACGATCCTTCATGCAATGGACGAGCAATTCATGCGCAACTTCGCCGCGAAAGATGCCAAGCAATTGACAAAGGACTTTTACGCCGAGGATGCCCAGCTATTGCCACCCCACCAGGAACGCGTTGTTGGACGCCCTGCGATCGAAAAGGCCTTTGAAACGCTAATCGCGGGTGGACTCCGTGATCTGATTCTGCAAACGAACAAAGTCGAAGCCTCTGGAGATTTGGCATACGGAGTCGGGATCTACAAGATGACCATGCCAAGCGCCGCGGGCGCTGAGATCCACGATGAAGGCAAGTATGTCGTGGTATACCGCCGTCAGCCAGCTGATACTTGGCGGGCGGTTGCCGATATTTTTAACAGCAGCTTGCCGGCGTCATCAGCTCAATGATTGGCAGCGAATCGATGCGATCTACTCGGTGAGTGAATTTCATTTCAAACGGTCATCCAAACGAACTCCGCGGTCCCGGAGGATCTTCGCGGTCGCTCCAAAGGGGCGGAGGGTATTGACCCGAGAGCCTTTGGTCGCCAGATCCTAGGTCCCGAGGTCCTTTGGCCCAAAAGTCCAGAGGACGAAAGGCTCGTTGGCTAGAGGTATGAAGGACCAGAGGTTCGCTCAGTCCGTCTTTCCGTTTTCTCGCGATACACCAATCCAGGTGAAAAGATTCTGACCAACTCACCGCCTCGAACGCTCGAGTAGTGTTTAACTAACTACCTTGTGTTGTTCCTACTAACTTCGAGTCGCCTTTGTAGAAAATTTTATAATGCGTTTAACGATGGAATGTTTTTTAGACTGCGTTTCTGCTGTCCCGCCCCGATCCACCACGGCATTTCTGACCACTGCGCAAAAGTTAAAAAAGAACGACTCAGGTTGCTGCCGGCAGCTTAGCCAACTGACCCCTTGTGCACGAGTATTCGAGATATTAACTTGTTTCAATCAAGTAACCCCTTCCAACCGAGAATGCCCTGAACCGCGGGATTTTTTACGTTCGCGGAACCACAGGTTGTTTCTCATTGACAGGAAATAGCACGAGCCGTCCATTGGGTTGTCGCACAACGACCTGTTGACCAAAGGCGTTGATCCTTCCGCCCTCCCGGCGACACGGCTGTTACCGGCGACGCAAGAATTCCCGCCGCAGGTCGTTTTCGCGATAAGCCAATCTAAAACACCGGGAGGATACAATGATAACGCAACAAAAAGAAACGGCTGATCCACAAACAGATCAGGAGCTTCGTGCGTTCGCTATGACGAGGATGATGAAGTCTGTTCTCTGCTAGAGGGAAACAAGTGCTGCCAGAAGAAACAAAAGAATGCTGTAGTGCCACGCTAAAGATGAAAAGGATCGACATCCTTGTTTCTTCCTCGGAGGACGTACAGAACGAACGGAGTGTAGCGGAGCGATTAATCCGCTGGGTCGCTGCAGAGTTAGACGTTCCGATAAGCGTCTCCTACTCCAACTGGCTGAGAGGGTCGCAACAAAAGGATAAAACTACCGCGCGACCCGCAAGCGACAATGGAGAAGATGGGTTGTTGTTATGTCCCTACTTCTGGGAGCATCAAGACTCCAAGGCGGAACCGGGGTATTGCGAGCACATCCTGAATCCAGGCCAATACGACCTTGTCATTAACATTCTCTGGTCTCGACTCGGAATCAGGTCGGCGCCGATGTTCGTCATGCCGGACGGTGGCCAACCGAGGTCCGCAACTGATTACGAAGTTGCCTGGGTATTGGATCAGTCGAAGCTAACTCCTGGGTTTCCGGGGTTGCTCGTTTACCGGAATCGAGCGACTCCCGCTGCACCACTCGAACCGAAAGAAAAACGGGAAAACTTGTGCCGGCAGTGGGATGCGGTGCAGGAGTTTTTCACGGCTTGGGAAAAGAATGGCGGAACAGAGTTTCGCGATTGCTGCCATGACTATCGAGATCTGGAAGAGTTTGAAAATTTGTTTCGAGAGCATTTTCGCGATTTCCTCGCACGGCAGTTGGACCGGGAAATTGGCTTAAGGAAAGCGCTGCGAAAGGTCCGTTATTTGGAATCGAACCCATTTCGGGGGTTAAATTTCTTTGATTTCGAACATGCAGCTCTCTACCACGGCAGAACGAAAGCCGTCGCCGAAGTGCTTGATGCTTTGAAGAACCAGGCGACGGCCAAGAGGCGCTTCGTCCTGGTGTTGGGTCCTGCCGGTTCTGGAAAGAGTTCCCTGGTTCGGGCCGGCGTTCTACCTCTTTTGACTGTGGGCAATGGACCTTGGCGCCGTGCAGTGACCCGACCAGGGGCCGGAGATCCCTTCGATACGCTTGCCGCCGCGCTGCTTGGCAAATTCGCACTGCCAGAGCTTCAGGATGAAGAGTCGCCCGACGAATGGCGGAGTCTAGCATCCTCACTAAGAAAAGATCCGGACGGTGCCGCGGCCCGGATAGCGAAAGTGCTGGATCAACTCAGCCGGCAGGATCATCTCTTGGATCAGCGAGAAACCGAAGGGCTGCCGGAAAGGAGAAGCGAAGGCGTTGAGGTTGTCAGACAAAAGAGCCTGGGACGGGTAACGCGGAAGATGCGGCTTGCGCTCGTTGTAGATCAGTTGGAGGAGTTGTTTACAGGGATTTCCCCAGTGCTCCAGCGGAAATATATCGCCGCTCTCTGTGCTTTGGCTAACTGCGAAGGGGTCTTTATTATCGCGACGTTGCGCAGCGGTTTCTACGCCCACTACCAGAAGTTTCCCGAATTGGTCGAACTCGCCGCCTTGAGCGGAAGATACGAACTTCAACCTCCGACATCACGCGGGATCGGGAACATGATTCGGCTCCCAGCAGAAGCAGCCGGTCTGCGCTTCGAGCGGGATCCTGAAACGAGTCGAAGCTTGGACGAGACCTTACTGAAGGCAGCGATAGCAAGCCCCGAACCGCTCCCGTTGCTCGAACACCTACTTTCACGGTTATATCAGAGACAGCTTGATCGAAAAGATGGTTTGCTACGCCGGTCTGATTATCGCGGATTGGGCGAACTTCAGGGTGCGTTGGCCAATCACGCGGAGACCGTGTTCTTAACGTTGAAAGGCGACGAACAGCAAGCGCTTAAATTCGTGATCCGGCACCTGGTAGAGCCCGGCCAGGGCGAAGAAGGTCACTTGATCCGTCGGACCGTGCCGTATCGTGATCTCGTTTCATCGCCTGAGTTTGATCAGCAGCAGAGAGCGGGCGCTAAAGGCCTGGTTGATCGTTTGATCAAAGAGGGACTGCTGAGTGCCGAGGCTGATCCGAAACAGGAACTGTTGATTAGCGTTCCCCAGGAGGCGCTGCTTCGGAGATGGCCAGGGGTCTGGCAATGGTTATCTGAGGACCGACACTTTTTTTGGATGCGAGATCGGCTGGATGCAAGCCTAGAGTTTTGGCTTAGTCTAGGCCGCCAAAGCGATGACCTGCTCGACCGTGGGATCGGCCTAGCCGAAGCGGAGACTTTGCTCAGGGATTTTGGGTC
>DATNNZ010000105.1:0-12054 GCA_035601575.1 Chthoniobacterales bacterium | reverse complement strand
AACTGCTGGCCACAAGGAGCAAAGCGCCCTTAACGAAGGCGCTCAGCTCGATGAGCCGGCACAACGATCGCGATGCACGGATGGGCACAGGAGAGGCTACAAATTTATCTCAGGAGCCTCGATAAAGTAAAGAAATCCAATAAAGCCTGCAACGCGCATCCATCGCGGCCGGGAGATTTGTGCGCGATGCAGGCCCTGCAATGGAATTCCGCCGTCGCTTCGCTATGGCGCGATCTCTGTTTTTCGAACGCGCCGAAGCTCGAAGAGCGAAGGTGGTCTCCGGTGCCGCGCCGGAAAATTCTGCTCTTTCTTGGAGAGAAGAGTCTAAAGCACTCTGTTTGCAATCATTTGTGTTAAAAACGGTGTTAAGCGTGTGGCGCCAACTTTCGCGGATGAGTCATGTTCTCGGGTTTGAGGATGTCGTCGAGTTGGGCTTGGGTAAGCAGGTTTTTTTCGAGTACCAGTTCGTAGACGCTACGGTTGGTGACGAGGGCTTCCTTTGCGATAGCCGCGCTCTTTTCGTAGCCGAGCACCGGATTGAGGGCAGTGACCAGACCGATGGAATTTTGCACATAGGCTAAACAGCGTTCGCGGTTAGCTTCAATGCCAGTAATGCAGCGGGTGTTGAGGATAATTGCAGCGTTGCGCAGGAGTGTGAGGCCGAAAAGCAAGTTAAAGGCGATGATCGGCTCGGCCATATTCAGCTCAAGTTCGCTCGCTTCGCAGGCCATGGAGATAGCGACGTCGGTTCCAATGATCTGGAAACAGACCTGGCTGACCACTTCGGGAATTACCGGGTTCACTTTGCCGGGCATGATGGAAGAGCCAGGCTGCATCGCAGGCAGGCGGATCTCGTAAAGTCCGCACCGTGGCCCGGACGAAAGCCAGCGCAGGTCGTTGCAGATTTTGGAAAGCTGCACGGCAGCGGTCTTCATCACGCTACTGATCAGTGCGAACTCGCCCGAATCCTGCGTTGCCTCGACCAGATCACCAGCCAGCGTTACGGGCAGGCCGCTGATTTCCGCGAGGCGTTTCGTGCATAGCTCGGCATAACCGGGCGGGCTGTTAATGCCGGTACCAATGGCGGTGGCGCCCATGTTCACCTTGAGCAGTTCTGCGCTGACCTGCTCCAGGTGACGGATTCCGTCACCGATCATCACGGCATAGGCGCCAAGCTCCTGCCCAAGGGTCATCGGCACAGCGTCCTGATTTTCCGTGCGCCCCATTTTTAGCACATCAGCAAATTCGTCAGCCTTAGCTTTGAGACCCGTCTGGAGTTCGCGCAACGCTGAGACGGTGTCGCGGAGGGTCAGCACGACGCCAAGCTTCACTGCGGTCGGGTAGGCGTCATTCGTCGACTGCGAGCAATTCACGTGGTCGTTCGGGTGGAGATGTTGGTACTCGCCTCTGCGGTGGCCAAGCAGTTCGAGCGCGCGGTTCGCGATGACCTCGTTGGCGTTCATGTTCGTCGAAGTGCCAGCGCCACCCTGGATCATGTCCACGGTAAAGTGCTCATGCAGCTTGCCCGCGATGATTTCGTCGCAAGCGGCTCTGATGGCTTCCGCGCGCTTCGGATCGAGCACGCCGAGTTCGGAGTTCGCGGCTGCCGCAGCTTTCTTCACGAAAGCGAGCGCGCGGACGAAGTGCTCAAAGTGGCTCAACGGGATGCCGGAGAGCGGGAAATTTTCCATGCCGCGCAGGGTTTGCACGCCGTAGTACGCGGTGTCGGGCAACTCGCGTTCGCCGAGGAGGTCGTGCTCCCTGCGCCAAGTCGCGACGATTGGTGCCGGGCCGCCGCTGAGCTGCTCACCAGCCGCGCGCAGCCGCGCACTGAGACGCCGAGCAACGTGGCTAACCATGCGGTAAAAGAGCTCAGGTTTCGCAGCCCGGACTTCTTCGAAAACCGCCCGCGGAATCTGCCATACGCGCACTACGCTCAGCGCGATGGCTGAGCCGGAATGCGGTAAGTCATCGAGCATCACCCCCTCGCTGAAGCCGGTACCGGGCGTGAGCGTAGCGAGCCGGACGGAGCTGCCGTGCAGGCCGCGAACAATTTCGATTTCACCTTCCTCAACGATCCCCATCCAGTGACGCGGAGTGGACTCATGGAAAAGGTAATCACCGGCTTTATAGGCATGCGACGTGCCGTGTGCGATGATCGCCGCGAGGTCGGTGGCGGAGACGCCCATGGTTTGGGCGAGGGTAGCGATGCGTTCAGGAGTGACATTCATGGGGATGTGGTTTCAGTGAGGTGTTTTCATTTTCCGATCACGCTGCCGATGAGCAGACCAACGACGACAGCGACCGTCGTGCTGACCAGGCCGGGGATGAGGAAGGAGTGGTTGATCACGTATTTGCCGATCCGCGTGGTGCCGGAGCGGTCGAAGTTAATCGCGGCGATGATTGTGCCGTAGTTCGGGATGAGGAAGTAGCCGTTCACCGCGGGGAACATGCCGATCAGCAACCCGGGCCAGATGCCAAGAGAGAGACCAAGCGGCATGAGCGCGCGGGTCGTTGCGGCCTGGCTATAAAGTAGTACCGACGCAAAGAACAAACCGAACGCGAAGGTCCACGGCGCCGCTGTCGCCATCGCGCTGAGGCCTCCGATGATCGCCTCGCGGTTGGCATTGATGAAGGTGTCACCCAGCCAGGCCAGTCCAAGGATGCCAACGATCGCCGTAATGCCCGACTGACAGGTCTTGCACTTGGGCACATCGGCAACGGGTGCCCTCGTTACCGTCAAAATCAGAGCGGCGACGGCGAGCATCACAATGGCGATGGCAAAAGGCATCGAAAGAACGACCGGCTTTTCCACGCCGGGCACGGTCCGCAGTTCAGGGAAAATCCCTGACAGTACCACGAGCACCACGCCGGCGAGGAAGATAAGCGCACTGGCCATCGCGCCCTTCTTGAGCGGAGCGCTCGCTTCGGACTTAGCGGCGCGGTGCGATTCCACCTCGCCGGACGCCAGCCGCTTTTGATACTCGGGATCGTCTTTCAATTCCTTGCCAACACGGAGTTGCACTAACGATGCGATGAACACCGCGATGAGTGTGGATGGCACGCAGATGATAAGGATCTGCACCAGTCCGATATGATGAGGCGCGAGCAACCCGATCATGGCCGCCGTCGCCGCAGAAACTGGACTGGCGGTGATCGCCTGCTGCGAGGCGATGGTGGCGATGGCCATGGGTCGCTCCGGCCGGATGCCGTTTTCATGCGCCACTTCATAGATGACCGGAAGTAGCGGATAAACGATGTGTCCCGTGCCCGCGGCGAAGGTGAAACCGTAGGTTACAAGCGGCGCGATGATAGTAATCTGCTTAGGGTTCTTGCGGATGATCCGCTCAGCAACGCGGACGAGGAAATCGATCCCACCCGCCACTTCCATTGCTGACGCGGCCATGATCACCGTGAGCACGATGAGCAGTACTTCGCCGGGGATGTTCGCCGGCGCGACATCGAAGGCAACGACCAGTACGAGCAATCCCACGGCTCCCCACAAGCCGAGCCCAACCCCTCCCATCCGCGCTCCCATTGCGAGCGCGCCAGCGATGACAAGAAACTCTAGGATCAATCTCCAGTCCATAGTTTGAAAGTGAGTCGACCAAGTTGCATTTAATGACGGAGTTCAGCCGCTGACAGTACTCAGACCGCAACGAAATTCGGTCTCCGCCTAATACCGGCGATTTTTGTTGGGAATCTCAAACCCATTTTCTAGTAATTAGAGGTTCGGGGAAATGTGCATCACACTCAATGGTCTTAGGAATTGCGATGATGGCAAGGTTACAACCGGCTCCGCACTCGCTTCGTTTCAATAGAATACCGCGCGGTTATACTCCCAGTTCATCCGAGCGATGTACAAAACTGAAATCTGCTGGGGACATTCCACCTGGCACGCCTCGGTATTGGTGCAGTGGCCGAAGCCCTCCTTATCCATCTGCAGGACCATCTGGCGCGCGCGCCGGCGGGTTTCTATCCGGCCCTGCGGCAATAGAGCCAGATGAGTGATTTTTGCAGAGGTAAATAGCGCTGCGCTGGAGTTCTTGCAGGTAGCGACGCAAGCGCCGCAGCCGATGCATGCAGCTGCATCGAACGCCGCCTCGGCTACATCATGACGAATAGGAATGCTGTTGGCTTCCGGTGCTCCCCCGGTACTGGCTGATGTGTAGCCGCCAGCCTGAACAATGCGATCAAAAGCGCTCCGATCTACTTTCAGATCGCACTTTATTGGAAATGCGGCGGCCCGAAAAGGTTCTACATAGATGGTATCACCGTCTTTAAATGTCCGCATATGCAACTGACAGGTGGTTGTATTAGAAAGCGGACCATGCGCCCTTCCGTTAATCATGACTCCGCATTGACCACAAATGCCCTCGCGACAGTCGTGATCGAACTCCACCGGTCTCTCTCTCTGTCGGACAAGCCGTTCATTTAGCATATCCAACATTTCCAAGAACGACATGTCCGGCTCTACATTCGGCAGGTCATAGTCTACTAACCGACCTTGTTTGGCTCTATTTTCCTGGCGCCAGATTTTGAGTCGTATCTGCATAACACACAGCCCGTTATTTGTAACTCCTTACCGTTGGAGTAACGTAATCGAAATCCAGAGGTTCCCGGTGAAGGACCGGCTCCTGGCCGATCCCGGTCCACTCCCAGGCGGAGGTGAAAGCGAAATCGCGGTCATTTCGAACGGCTTCCCCATCGGGCGTCTGATATTCTTCGCGAAAATGGGCACCGCACGATTCTTCTCTGGTTAAGGCGTCGTAACACATTAACTCGCCTAGCTCGAGATAGTCGGCTATCCGACCCGCTTTCTCGAGCTCGCTGTTCAGGTCGGGACCGCCAGGAATAAGCAAGTCTGCGTAGAACCGGTCCCGCAGAGAACGAATTTGGCTAATAGCTTCTTCTAGTCCGGCGCGGGAACGCGACAGGCCGCATTTATCGTATAAAATTGTTCCCAAGGCTTTATGGAAGTGATCGGAGGGCGCTGTCCCCTGGATACCCAACAATTGCTGCAACTGCCGCAGCGCCACCTCTTCTGTCTCTGCGAACGCAGGGTGATCGACAGAGACTGGTCCGCTTTTGATTTCGCCAGCCAAGTAGTTAGGAATTGTGGCGGGAGCGATAAAGTAACCGTCAACGCAAGCCTGCAGCAAAGAGTTAGCTCCCAGCCGGTTTGCACCGTGATCGGCAAAATTGGCTTCGCCCAGCGCATAGAGCCCTGGAATCGTCGTCGTGAGCTCGTAGTCCACCCACAGACCACCCATAGAAAAGTGCGCCGCCGGTGATATGCGCATCGGTTCATCATAGGCGTCTACGCCAGTAATTTTTTGATACATGCGAAAAAGGTTGCCGTACTTTTCCTCTATCCGCTGCTTCCCCTGTTCGGCGATCGCTCTGGAAAAATCGAGATACACGGCGTTCTTGAGTGCTCCTACTCCACAGCCGGCGTCGATCCTTTCCTTCGCCGCGCGTGAGGAAATATCACGGGGGGAAAGATTGCCAAACGCCGGGTAGCGGCGTTCGAGGTAATAATCTCTATCCGACTCCGGAATGTTATTTGGCGCACGGTGCTCGTCCTGGTTCTTCGGTACCCAAATGCGGCCATCGTTTCGCAACGACTCAGACATCAAAGTCAGCTTGGACTGATAGTCTCCGGATTGGGGCAGGCAGGTAGGATGGATCTGGGTCCAGCTTGGATTGGCAAAAAGAGCTCCCCGCTTGTGCGCGCGCCAAATGGCGGACGCATTGCAACCCATGGCTAATGTCGACAAATAATAGATTTTGCCGAATCCGCCGGAAGCCAACACTACGGCGTGGCCACCGTGGCGTTCTACCGCACCGTTATCCATGTTGCGCACAATGACGCCGCGTGCCTTCCCCTCGATCGTCACCAAATCCAGCATTTCATGGCGTGGAAAGAGAGTAACTGTACCGGCAGCTACCTGTCGCATCAGAGCTTGATAAGCTCCGAGAAGCAACTGTTGACCCGTTTGTCCCCGGGCATAAAATGTTCGTGACACCTGAACTCCGCCAAAAGAACGATTGCTAAGATATCCGCTATACTCGCGAGCGAAAGGTACGCCCTGAGCCACAGCCTGATCTATCAGATTGGCACTACATTCCGCCAACCGGTACACATTAGCTTCGCGAGAACGAAAGTCGCCGCCCTTAATAGTGTCATAGAACATGCGGAAAACGGTGTCACCGTCATTCTTATAGTTCTTGCAGGCGTTCACGCCGCCCTGCGCGGCGACCGAGTGGGCGCGTCTGGCGCTATCCTGAAAACAAAAGCAA
This sequence comes from Chthoniobacterales bacterium, assembly GCA_035601575.1. Taxonomy (GTDB): domain Bacteria; phylum Verrucomicrobiota; class Verrucomicrobiia; order Chthoniobacterales; family JAFAMB01; genus DASTDH01. The sequence goes on along the minus strand of DATNNZ010000105.1, from coordinate 5,751 downwards.
GTTACTTCGTAACCCATCTCGCCTAAAGACGCTGCCACCGAACTTCCGGCCAGGCCTGTTCCTACGACAACTACCTGTAGCTTCTTGCGATTAGCCGGACTCACCAGTTTAGTGGTCGAACGATAACGGATCCACTTCTGCTCTAGGGGTCCGTCGGGTATTTTTGCGTTCAACGTAATCATAGTCTGGCGAAGTGAACATATAGCGGTATAAGAGCGAAGCCCGCGCAGATGCCTATGCTGTAGGCCCAACCGGCGATTCGAACCCAGTTAACGTAGCGCCGGTGATAGACGCCAAGCGTCCGAGCGGCACTGAAAAAACCATGCAGTAAGTGGTATCCGAGTGCCACCATGCACAGAACATAGATTAAAACATACCATCCGTTGCGGTAAACCGTGACTACCAGGGTATACAGGTCTTCCTGGCCATCTTTGTCTAAAGGCAGATGGCCAAACTGCACCTGATACCAGAAGTCCCGTAAATGGATAATGAGGAAGAAAAGAATAACCGTGCCTAGCAACCCCATTTTGCGAGAGTACCACTTGCTGCTTACGCCGCGACGGTCGTACTCATAACGTCGCCCATTCGATTGCCGGTTCTTTATTGTTATCACGAGCGCATAGATGGCATGAGCCGCTATGCTGCCAAACAAAATATAGGAAATGACATGGATAAAGATATTCTCAGAAAGCAGCTTCGAATAAAAATTGAATTGCCACTGGGCCACTTGCGTTGGTAACAGAAGTTGCAAGTTACCTAATAGGTGTACGACGAGAAAGACACACAGGAAGAGTCCCGTGATCGCCATCAAGTTCTTCTCGGCCAACGTATGCGACAATCCTTGCCTTACGTGACTGGGGCGTTCTCGCTGCTTATCGAGCAATCCGCTATCTGGGTCATGTACTGGGCCATCCACAAGGGATACGCCGGTCTCAGGATCATGATTACTGTTGCTCATACTAGGCTCATCGTTGCTCTGCTAGTGAGCAAAGCCGATGCTAGACGACTGTTAGTTGTTAACTGCAAAAATTTGCTGGCGCTCTCGTCCATAGAAATGCTCTCGCAATATTCGAACCAAAACTTCGGTCGCGCTCGGGTGCACGACTGAGAGATTGGCGACCTCATGCGCCGTTATGCGGTTAGCCATTGCCGTGGAAACGAGATTGATAATCTCCGCCGCTCGAGAACCAATTCCGAGGCATCCCAGAATGCGGTCGGTTTCCGTGTCGAGCAGACATTTGATAACCATTTGTTCGCGCTGGACAGTGCTGAAATCGTTATCTGTAAAGAGTGGACCGTTCCAGGCTAGCGCTTTGACTTGGAGCCCGGCATCCTTGGCTTCGTCCTCGGTCCAGCCGATGCTCGCAATTGGTGGATCGGTGTGTAGAAATTCTGGGAACCAGCGTTTGTCGAATCGGGCCGCAGTTCCCAGAATGTTTCGCACGGCCACATCGGCCTGAGCTGCGGCAACACTGTCAAGCAAGGCAATGCCATTAACGTCACCCACTGCATAGACTGACTCGGTTGGTGTTTGCATCTTCTCATCGACCGAAATCCAAGCACCGCTAGTCAAACCCACCGATTCCAGGCCGAGGTCATCGCTGTTTGGGATTCTCCCAGTCGCGATGAGGGTAATGTCTGGTTGAATAACTGTCCCGGTGGACAATTTATAGCTCGTTGACTTCCCGGTAATCTGTGGCGGCAGCTGGACTGATTCATTCAAGAGAACTTCAACCTCGGCTGCTACCAGAACACTACGAAATTGCTCACCCGCGATTGGATCCCAACTCGGTAACAAGCGGGACTTACATTCGGTCAAGGTTACTCGAGTACCGAACGCTCGATAAATCGCAGCAAGTTCACAGCCGATATAGCCACCACCAACGACGAAAAGATGCCGCGGGACAATAGGATTCCCAAGTAGATGGTCGGTGTTAAGGATTCCGAACTCAGGCTGGCTCGGAAAGCCAGGTCGCGAGCCAGTGGCCAGGATTACGTGGCCGGCGGTAACTTGCTGGCTCTGACCTTGCGCATCGCTAATGGTGATTTTATTTGGTCCATTCAACCGCGCACGACCAAAACGCAAATCTACCTTTTCGCGGTCGATCGCCTGGCTGAATTCCACGGAGAGTTGACTGCTGCTCCGCCGTTGCGCAACTAGCCGATCGGCCCAGGTAGTTTCGATCAGATCGAGTGAGATCCCGACCTTTGAGGCGGTCTCGGTTTGTCGCAGATAGCTCGCACAGGCTCTGAGTGCACGGACCGCATAGTTGCCTCGATGCAAGCTGGTACCACCCAGGTCTCGTTCTTCCACTAGCAGTGTGCGCAATCCCGCCTTTGCGGCTGAAAGGCATGCTTCTCTCCCGGCGGAACCGGATCCAATAACTACTACCTGATATTCATAGCTCATAAAAGCTCAGGCCAAGTGATTTTTGTCTTGGAAAACTATAAATCGAGCGGGTTGCGCGCCGTATGATTTCCGGATTCTTCTTATGGCCGATTGGGTTACGGACAGACATTTTTCCAGGTGAAATAGCGTCGTTTGTATTGTGGCAAATAGATTACTTCTTGGAAATAGCCCTTTGGTGCAACACGATGTTTTCCTTTGGTGCTTGGTTCTGGCGGTCTACAAGTATTTGGACGATCACCCGGAGATCGTGGAACGCCCGGCCGCGTTAATGCGGCTCACCTCCCGATTGCGAGATGTTCCAGTCCCATATTCGCCCGATATGGAAGGAAAAAGCGATTTACAGATCCCAATGGGCCGAAAATGTCATCGCCTTGAGTTGAACTCGGGGCTTGTCGTTGCAGCTTGGGAGGGCCGACGGAAATCATCAATCAGGATGTAGATGCTGATCAATAGCACCCACAGAGGGAACACGAGTAAAATCCACTCGATATAGCGCCCGCTCAGCAGGAGGATCAGCGCGAACGCATAGCCAAGGAGCGCAATCCAGCGTGCGATGAAACCGGTACGGATCGAGAGTGTTGACAGAGAGATCATGAACACTGCGGCCATTTTGACCGCATAGAGATTCATGATCTCGTAGGTGACGGCGCGGGCGAAGGTAAAAATCGCCGACTCGAGCAAGCCTTCGGGCCTCGCTCCATAGGCTATGATGACTCCACCGGCCACCGCGGCCGAGGCGAATAGCATCGCGAGAAACAAAAGTCCGCTACCGAGGAAGACGGTGGCAAAGAAGCGGTCTTCAAATTCTCCCAGGCGGTCGCGCAGCACGCCGATGAACCACAAAAAGGCGATTCCGGCGAATGGCACCAGGTTCAGCGCCAGAGCAACTGTACTAGAACCGGTCCTCAGCCAGGCTCCCGCCTCCAGCGGATCCGCCCGGACCGAGAGCCGCAACAACAGGAGGACCGAGATCATGAGGACCGAAAAGAGGATGCCGGCGATGGCGGCGGCGCGTGGCGTCCTCCCGCGCGCATTGATCAAATTGAGTTCCGGCTTCTTCAAAGATGCTACCTGGTTGACCGGGACCGCCACGCCTGACGAAGCTCTGCAGAAAGTAAAAGTTTTGATTGTCGTAAAATCGATTAGTCCGACCACACCCAGTCACGAGCTTCCGGCAAATCGTCAAAGTGCTCTTCAATGTACTGGCGATGTTTGGACAAAATCGCTTCTCCTTTAGCGATTAGCTCTGCCGCATTGACGATATTCGGTGCGTACCGAATCGCGTCCACAGCGAGGTGGACGCGGCTCGCTCGGTTTAGCACAACCATATCAAACGGGGTGGTAGTGGTGCCTTCCTCGATATAGCCTCGTGCGTGGAATCGATCGGTGTCGGGACGGCCGTGCAAAATTCCGTGAACCACCGCAGGGTAGCCGTGGAACGCAAAGATGACGGGCTTGCTATAGGTGAAAAGCTTAATGAACATTTCCTGAGTCAGGCCGTGTGGATGCCGGTCGGGAGGACAGAGGCACATTAGATCCACAACATTCACCACACGCACCTTCAGCTCAGGCAGATGGCGGCGTAACAACCACGCCGCCGCCACCGTTTCCTGCGTGGCGATGTCGCCTGCGCAGGCCAGCACTACATCCGGTTCTTTGTCTCCGTCACTGCTGCACCAATTCCAGGTCCCAGCTCCGCGGGTGCAATGTTCGCGCGCGGCGTCCTTGTGTAACCACTGAAGCTGCGGCTGCTTATCGATGACTATCAGGTTGAGATAATTATGACTGCGGAAGCAGTGGTCAGCGACCGAGAGCAGGCAGTTAGCATCAGGCGGCAGGTAAATGCGAACAACGCTTGGCTTCTTGCTCACGAGATTGTCGATAAATCCCGGTCCCTGATGGCTGAAACCATTGTGGTCGTTTCGCCAGCAGGTGGATGTGAGCAGGTAATTCAGAGAGGGAACGGGCTTGCGCCACGGAATGTGCAGACAGTGCTCGAGCCACTTCGCATGTTGCATTGCCATCGAATCCACCACCATCGCGAAGGCTTCATAGGTCGCGAATAGCCCATGGCGACCGGTTAGCACATATCCTTCGAGCCACCCGTGACAGTTGTGTTCGCTTAACACCTCCATCACTCGCCCATCGTGTGAAAGGTGGTCGTCAATCTCAATCAACTTACTTACCAAGCAGCGGTTGGTCACCTCAAACACAGCGCCCAATCGATTCGAGTTTGTCTCGTCTGGACAGAAAAGTCGGAAGTTGGCTGACTTGGCATTCTTCTTGAAAATATCGCGGAGCATTTGGCCGAGCTGTCGGGTGGACTCGTGACGCGCTGTTCCTGGTTTCTTCACGTCAAGCGAATAGTCAGCGAAGTCAGGCAAATCCAAGGGAACCTCAAGGAGGCCACCGTTCGCATGGGGATTATCGCCCATGCGGCGCCGGCCTTTTGGTGCGAGCTCCGCATACTCGGCGCGGAAGCGGCCATTCTGATCGAAAAGTTCTTCTGGTTTGTAAGTGCGCATCCACTCCTCCAAAAGCTTCAGGTGTGTCGGATTATCGCGCACATTAGCCAGAGGTACCTGGTGCGCACGGAATGTCCCTTCGACCGGTAGACCATCTACTACTTTCGGACCTGTCCAACCTTTCGGTGTCCGCAAAACGAGTGCCGGCCACACCGGCCTTTCTTTGAATCCATGCTTGCGCGCATCGGTTTGGATCTCCCGAATTCTTAGAATGACTGCTTCCAGAGTGGCGGCAAAATCTTGATGGACCTGCATCGGATCGCTTCCTTCGACAAAGAAAGCTTCATAGCCGTGCCCGGCAAGAAAGTCGCGGATGTGCTCGTCGGTCTCTCTCCCCCAAACCGTCGGGCCAGCAATTTTATAACCATTAAGATGCAGGATTGGGAGGACCGCTCCATCGCGCACCGGATTCATAAACTTCACACCCTTCCAGCTACCCTCCAGCGGGCCTGTTTCGGCCTCTCCATCGCCCACGACGGCGGCGACAATCAGCTCGGGATTATCGAAAACGGCGCCGAACGCATGCATGAGCACATATCCTAACTCTCCTCCTTCGTGGATGGAACCTGGAGTTGGCGCGCTGACATGGCTGGGAATACCGCCCGGCGTCGAAAACTGGCGAAACAGCTTCAGCATTCCTTGCTCGTCCTGGCTGATGTTAGGAAAATATTCCGTGTAGGTCCCTTCAAGATACACATTGGCCACAATCGCGGGTCCGCCGTGGCCAGGTCCGGCCATATAGATTATGTCGAGGTCGTACTTGTTAATCAGCCGGTTAAGGTGGACATAAATCAGATTCAATCCGGGTGAGGTTCC
>DATNNZ010000104.1:0-3329 GCA_035601575.1 Chthoniobacterales bacterium | reverse complement strand
ATCATCATGGCGAACGTCGGATTTGATGAACGTGGCTTCAGCGCCGAGTTCTTGGAGTTCGGAGACTAGAGCCTTGCCTTTATCGTCGTGTCTGCCTGAGACAACGATGCGCGCTCCTTCACGTGCAAAAGCCATGGCCGCGGCTCGGCCGATGCCGGTCAGCGCGCCAGTGATAAGTACTGTGGGAGTCTTCATATATTCTTTCGATTCTGCTTTGTTCTCATCAGTCGAGCTTACCGACGAAAGAGAAAATCATCTCGCGGGCTCTTGCTCATCCTGTTGGACTTTTGCGCAAGCTACACTGCTAGCCCGCAGCCTGGATTGTTTACAAATCTCTTCCGCCGCGGTGCCGTCTAATTTCATTTTACTCCTGATCGGTAGTTAGTAATCGCTATCTCTAGCCAGTGTTATCACGCCCAAGTCAAGACAGTGACACCCCGGTTAGTCTTCGATTTGCCTGAAATCGACACCAGGGGAAATTTACTAGCTCTCTGGGGGCACGTTGGGGCGAGGCTCATCAGTTAATGGAATACAAAGGAACAGATCGAGATGATCCGGGCTCCAGTCTGTGCAAGACATCTACGGAATGATTCGCATTTCCCGCGACTTGCTTAGCTGCCGCTTAAAACTCTCGTGCGTATCAATGCAGTCTGCGAAGCCAGCCTGGCGAATTTTGATTGTGCTTAGAATCGTCTCCTCGGGGAAGTTCAGCATGAAGTCCACAAATGCCCAGTTTGCGATCTGCTCGTACGGCGTGGGAAAGAGTCTGTAGCGGGCAACCATCGCGGCCCTTTCTCGCTCATCTCTGAGACAGTCGACATGGCCAGACGCTCCGCGACCGGGATATCATAGAAGGCAGCCAACTCGCTCCACATTTGACGCCAACCATACACATCGCCGTTTGACATGTTGAAAATCTCATTCCGCGCTTTGTCCTCGCCGAGTACCCACAACGTCGCGCGCCCGAAATAGTTCTGTGTCTGTGGTCTCCTGGAGCGTATTCCAACCCTCCCGGCGGCCTCCGACGAATTCTACCCAGTGGCGGCCTGGGCCGGTTGACTCGTTGTCTCGCCTAAACTCCCGATCGACAGTTCTCCCAAGAACAACTTCACATGCTCAACAAACAACTCCGGAAATTGGTATTGCGATCCGTGATTGGAATCGGGGTAGATAATAAGCTGAGCGTTGGGCAGGTTCCGCTGAAGGATAAATGAGTTGACTGTGTAAATGATAACGTCGTTGCTGCCGTTGATGATCAGAACCGGTTGTTTGATATTCTTAAGGTAGACGCAAGGCTCGTTTCTTGGTGCTCCCCACTCCTCCAAAGCCGCTATCTGAGCCGGAGCGACCTTCTCGTTAATAGAGGGATCTCGGTTTTCCTTGCGCGCTCTTAATCTTTGTAAAAATGCCCGCCCGGCTACCTGACTTGTTTGTGTTGGAGAGAAGAATACCTCCAGCCACAACTCATCAGGAACTGCATACGTCTTTCCGAACATCGCTTTGGCTTCAGGGGTCAACGTCGCCATTTCCTCCCCGCTGCGCGGTCCTGTTCCGACGAGGACAAGATGTCGAACATGCTTGGGACGGTCCAGAGTCAACTGCTGGGCAACGAATCCTCCGAGCGAAAAGCCCAAGAGATCGATCTGTTCAAGCCCGAGCGCATCGATGAACGCGGCCGCATGCCGTGCCATCTGAGCGATAGTGTTTGGCGTTTCCCCGCTAGAGCTGGAGATGCCGGCGTTGTTGAATAAGATCACCTCGCGGTCACGGGCCAAGCCGTCGGTCACGGCCGGGTCCCAGTTGTCCATGGTCCCGGTGAAGTGCTGGAAAAAGACGAGCGGAACACCTTGATTCTTTCCAAAACGACGATAAGCAAAACGGATGCCAGCGCCATCCACGAACTGGGTAGGTGCTGTTTGATGAGTGTCTTCGGTCATGATGATTTCCTCTGGGTGGCTAACATCGTAAAAACACGTTTTTGTTTGGTCATGCTTTACGCCGAAGCTGACGAAGTTGGAGCGCTTGCAGGGTCTCGCTATCTCCAATAGTACAGACGATTCCGGTGCGAGTTGGAGACCTCAGTCGGCGATCATTCCTCCGTCGACCGCCAGGGATGCGCCGATGATGTAGGATGCCTTGTCAGAGCCAATGAAGACGATGGCATTGGCAATTTCTTCGGGAGTGCCGATGCGCTTGTTAGGAACTTGGGCGTCGAGGAAATTTGCTTTGTTTTCCTTCGTTTGCGCAAAGCGGTTGAACATTCCCGTTTCCACCGGACCAGGGCCAACGATGTTGACCCGAACGCCGGTGCCGGCGAGTTCGATGGCCGCAGACTTCGTGATGCCTTCCACGGCGTGCTTGCTGCCGACATACACCGCCGCAGTCGGGCCACCGACTTTGCCGTAGGCAGACGAGATGTTAACGATGCTGCCTTTGCCTTGCCGAAGCATAGCCCGAATCTCGTACTTCATGCTCAGAAGCACACCAAGCACATTGGTGTCGAAGATGGCTCGATAGTTCTCGGTGGTTACATCGGCAGCCGAACCGGGAGTGCCCTCGGTGCCAGCGTTATTGACAGCAATGTCGAGGCGACCGAAACGAGCGATGGTCTTGTCGACGAGGTTCTTGACTTCCTCTTCATGCCGCACATCGGTGCGCAGAAATTCGGCCTCAGTGCCGAGCTTGCGCAGTTCAGTGGCTAGCTTCTGACCTTCATCGTCGTGTCGGCCGGAAACAACGACCCGCGCTCCTTCATGCGCGAAGGCCAGGGCCGTGGCCCGACCGATGCCGGTGAGTGCGCCCGTGATGAGAACCACCGGAGCGGTCGCGTGATTTTTCTTTGGTTGAACTGTCGATGACTCTAGCGTTTCCTTCGTAGTCATGGGTCAAGCCTAGTACTCTTCGCGGTGCCTGCATCAGCGCGTGAGTTAGGTTTTCTAGTGCCACCTTCTGATGCGACCGAGGGGCGAATTCCGTTGTCACTAAGGGGCGAATTCCTTCTCCCTCCTTTGGGGGACTGGAAAATCTCTCCACCTCTCCTTCGCCAGGAACTCACGCGGGGCCTAACGTTGAGTTGCTACATGGACCCAGATGCTGCCGACATCACTCCCGCTGGCCGCCAGCCGAACAGATCTAAAAAAGAGGCCGAGTCCGCACCGCTCGATGCCCAGTCCGAGCGCTTATTTCCCTTTCGCCGAACATCCCCTAGCGGGCCCGGCCTGCCGGCGTCACCTGCTGGGAGCTCGGCACCGCCGCGACTTGCTGCGGGGAGTGGCAGGGTTGCGGCTGAGACGGTTGAGCCGCTGCGTTGCGGAGCTCCCGGTCAATGT
>DATNNZ010000103.1:0-20109 GCA_035601575.1 Chthoniobacterales bacterium | reverse complement strand
AATATCGGCCACTCCCTTACTAATGAATTCAAGATCGAGGGGCGGTTTCAGCGCGTCTTCAAGGAAAGAGGCGCGAATTCTTTCTTTCCGAGCCACCGGCCTTTTTTTCTGCGATTGAAAGTAGAGAGGGGCGTATTTGCGAATGTTCTCTTTCTGGCTCTGGATCCTGTTTTCGTTAGCCGCGTTGCTGAGGGGCTGGAGTTAGACGCAGACCGTATTGAACTCATTGAGAAGCGAGGAGGTAGCGACCCTACGCTTCAGCACATTGCTATGGCATTGCGGGACGGAGTCCAGAGCGGCGCTGCCCATGACCGCATGTATGGTGAGGGATTATCAACAGCGCTCGCCGTTCACCTCCTACGCGAATATGGCGCGGCAGTGCTCGGGCCGAAAAGGCAGTATGGTAGGTTGCCGCGAGAAAAGCTGGTGCGGGCTGTCGAATATATTCAAGATCAACTGGACACAGACTTAACTGTTTCCGGGATTGCTCAGGCGGTTCGTATGAGTCCCGATCACTTCACCAGTGTGTTCAAAGAGTCTACCGGCCAGTCGCCTTACCAGTACGTCGTCGATGCCAGGGTGAAAAAAGCTAGGGAACTTCTGACAACAGGCAACTTCACCATCAGCGAAGTTGCACGCCAGGTCGGTTTCGCCGATCAGAGCCATCTTACCCGTCATTTCAAAAGAGTTTTCGGCTTACCTCCTAAGAGGCTGCTTGAGTCGCAGAAGGCCAAAGATTGTGGTCTAAGAGTCTAGCGCTTCCGTCGTGCAGTTACGCACCGCCATGACGCGGTCCTGCCGTTCATAGACGGCTTCGCCAGTCATTCCACAGTTTGCGTCTACCTCGCACCTGATTGCAGTCCGGGCAGCCGTTCGGCAGCCAAATTTCATCCCCCAAAGCACAATCGTAAAAATTTCAATTTCTCATCACACTCGCAGCATCCGGTCTTTACGCGGTGATCCTGTCGCGGACCCCGGCGACGATCTCGAACGATCGGTGTCGCGCATCCTGATCGTAGATGAGGGTCAGGACCATCAACTCGTCGGCACTGAAGACGGGGTCGCATTACGAACAAGATGCCGCCTTGGGCAATCTGCCGTCGAAAAAAAGTCAGAATACTGAGCCGTGCGAGGATTTATCTTGTTCTTGTCATGAAGCATAGCCTCTTCCCCCGGGCCATGAAGAAAGAAATTGTCACGTTCGCTACGATGGCGATCGGCATTCTAGCTACTTGCGCTGTTGCCCAGCCAAGCGACCGATTCTACTTCACCAGCTTCCAGCGGTGCAACAACAGTCAATGATTTGGCGGCGGATCCATCTGCCTATCTTGGACAGGTTGCAGTAGTTGGCGTCGTGGCTGCCGTGAAGGCCGGTCAAGGCTTTACGATCGTTGACAAGCGTGGCAAACCGCTAATGGCTTTGATCTCTCTGATGTCGGTTGCCGGCGGGTACTTGTACCTCCTGAGACGACCGGAATGCAACTGCACCGATCCGCAGATCTGCCCGTTTCCGGGTAAATCGGGTCCTGCGAGTGCTAGGCAAAACAGTTCGACGATCCGAACGGATTTAGACCGAAAAGAAACTGTTTGACCGCCAAGGCGACGGCCGTCGAAGCGGAATTGAAAAAAACGCAGGATAAATGTCCTGTGATTGTCTTTTAGGCATAGCGACGCGCAAACGGGAACGGCCCTCAACCAAAACATTTTGCTACGTTTCTAGGAACTAAAATTGTGAACATGGCGAACGGAGTGTAAATAAACGCAAACCATCGCTGAAGCGAGCTACCTCCTAAAATTCGATTAGAGCGCGTTTCTGAGATCGTCCGCTATCCCGATACCCGGAATTTAGAAGAATTACTCGGGCATTCCGCAAGATTTATGACAGAATTATGTCGTCTTTTATGACTTAATTATGTCGCTCGTCATCCGGTGTGATGATGGGTTTGCCAGCAAAGGGGCAACATCGACGCAGCTGTGAATATATTTTATATGACATTTATTGTATGATGTTATCGTTATGCGCTTGGCTACGAGGCAAATCCGAATCTGTGAATAACTTGTGAACCGTTTAAACCTTGTCCTTGGCGTTAGCGCCTTCAGCGGAAGTTATTGACACCGCCTCGTGGTCCGCGAGAGATATTCCAGCGCTCGCACGCAATGAAACCGGACTACCTGGCACGGGGCTTTGAGAAGATTCATGAGGATCTGTCGTTCCTCATGCATTGCTTCCGCGCAGTGCTCGAGGAACTTGGCGAAGAGGACCTGGCTAAACGGTTGCCATGGATCAGCCACGTCACGATCTCGGATCGACCAAACCCTCGCCTTTCGCAGGCCTATTCGGTCGCGTTTCAGCTGCTGAACATGGTCGAGGAAAATGTAGCGGCACAAGTGCGGCGGTTGCGGGAATCGGACTTGGGCCTGGCCAGTGAGCCGGGCCTGTGGGCTTACCAGCTAGAGAAACTCAAGAAAGCTGGCCTCTCGGAGGATCAAATCGCTCAGCGATTGCCCTATATTCGCGTGGAACCGGTGCTCACCGCGCATCCGACTGAAGCAAAGCGGCTGGCAGTGCTCGAACAGCATCGCGCCCTTTATCTTCTCCTCGTTCAGCGGGAAAACCGGATGTATACGCCGCAAGAACAGGCTGCTATTCGCGACGAAATCAAGGTGACCCTGGAACGGCTTTGGCGCACCGGGGAAGTTCATCGGACGAAACCGCGGCTTTTTGAGGAGCGCCGCAATATTGTTCATTATCTGCGTGACGTATTTCCGGCGGTGCTCGCTGACGTCGATCTCCGTTTGCGGCAGGCTTGGAGCGACTCCGGATTTAATCGAGCTGTGTTGGCGTCCGCCGATAAGCTTCCTCGCCTGCGATTCGGAACCTGGGTAGGCGGCGATCGCGATGGACACCCATTGGTAACGGCGGACGTAACCGCCACAACCTTTCAGGATCTCCGGGATGCGGCCATACACGCGTTGAACGATGCGCTTGGACGTCTCATTGATCAGCTGACCCTTTCGGGAAATGACCAGGTTGCTCCTGATTATCTGGAAGAAGCGATTGGACGGCTTTCGGTAGAAATTTCCACTCCTTCGGACGACGTTTTATTCCGGGAAGAGCCTTGGCGACGTTTTGCCTACTTAATACAGAAAAAGCTCAATCAAAAACCTCCACAACAGCACTTTGCGTCTGCTATGGAGCTGCGGAAAGAACTGCTTTTGCTGGCCTCATCGTTGGAAGCAGTGGGCGCACGCCGGATCGCAGAAGCGGAGGTCCTCCGGGTGATTCGCCTGGTCGACGTATTCGGGTTTCATGGAGCAGTACTTGATATCCGGCAGAATAGTCATTTCCACGATCTCGCGATGGTGCAACTGATGGCTGCTGCCGGGGTTCCTGAAGCAGAACGGTTCATTCATAAAAGTCAGGAGGAACGGCTCGCCTTTTTGTTGGCCGAACTGGGTTCCCGTCGACCGTTCTTATCTCCCGGGACTCCGGTGGGTCCAGAGGCAGACGCGGTTCTGAGCTGTTATCGGGTCCTCAAGGATTATCGGGATAAGTTCGGACTGCGCGGCATTGGCTCATTGATTGTGAGCATGACTCGCGGCGTAGCCGATCTGCTCGCCGTATATCTTTTCTTGCGCGAGGTCGGTCTCTGGCGAGAGACCGCCGAGGGGCCAGCCTCAGAAATCCATGTCGTTCCTCTTTTCGAAACGATTGAGGACCTGGAAGCGGCACCGGAGATTGTCCGACAGTATCTGCAGCACCCTTTTGTCAAACGGAGCATCCAGATCCAGGCGGAAATTCGGGGTAGCGAGTTCCCGGTGCAACAGATCATGCTTGGCTACAGCGATAGCAACAAAGATTCGGGTCTTTTGACCAGCCAATGGGCGCTCCACTGTGCGCAGAGAGAAATTACCCGCGTATCCGATTCGAGCGGTGTTCAGGTTCGGTATTTCCATGGCCGCGGAGGAACGATCAGTCGCGGCGCCGGTCCGACGCACCGTTTTCTGGAAGCTTTGCCTCACCGAACCGTGCGCGGTGATATTCGGCTCACGGAGCAAGGCGAAACCATTGCGCAGAAATACGCCAATCGAATTACCGCCGCGTACAACCTGGAAATTCTGCTGGCGGGCGTCGCCGGCATCACCTTACAGCAAGAAGGTCAATCGGAGCGGGAAGAAACGAGCGGCGGTTTGGTCTCGCATTTGTCGAAAACCAGCCGAGACGCTTACCGCAATCTTTTGGAGATGACGGGGTTTCTCGAGTTTTTCCGTTCCGCGACACCCATTGATGCCCTCGAACTAAGCAGTATCGGTTCGAGACCGAGCCGTCGCACCGGCGAACATTCCTTGGCCGACTTGCGCGCCATACCTTGGGTATTCAGTTGGACCCAATCGCGGTTTTACTTACCGGGCTGGTATGGCCTTGGTACTGCGCTAGCCGAAATCAATCGAACACCGGCATGGAGCGAATTACTCGAGGCGGGACGGGCGTCGCCGTTTCTGCGGTTTGTTTTGACCAACGCAGAGACGAACATGCAGAGCGCTGAGCGGTCAATCATGGAACTTTACGCATCATTGGTGCCTGACAATGAGGCAGTAAAAGCGGTTTTTCGGCTCATCCTAAAAGAGTTTGATTTGACGCGGGAATTGCTTCCGGAGGTGTTAGGTGGCCGCTCCGGTGATCGTCGGCCGCGGTTCACAATGACACATCAGATTCGGGCGGACGCCCTCCTCGCCCTCCATATTCAACAAGTCGCGCTGTTGCGACAATGGCGAATTGCGCGTGAGGCCCAAGACCAGTCGGCGGCTGATCTCCTTTTCTCGGATTTGCTCGTCTGTATCAACGCGATTGCCAGCGGACTGAGGACGACGGGATAGCCGCGGAATCGCCGGGATCGCCGACAGGTGGAATCGCGTCGAAGGCGCGACGTCGTCTGCTGCGACATTATGACTCTCCAACAATTGCGGCGTGAGCTGCAACGAAGGTTTTTGAACGCCTTATGCTATGATAAGTAGAAAGTTACGTTACTTAATACGCATTTTCCGAGGCTAACATCGAACCGATCGTTCGCGTCTGGTAGATCAGGTCCGTTATCGACCGTTTCTTTCATTGTAATCCGTTGGTATTTAGTCATTTGATGCTTTATTGCTTTTGATGAGCGCTCTCATTATCGTGGATATTCAAAACGATTTCCTACCGGGCGGCGCTCTAGCTGTGCGGCAAGGCGACGAAGTGATCCCGGTGATCAACGCTCTGGCGCCTCGATTCGAGCTCGTGGTTGCCACGCAAGATTGGCATCCGCGGGATCACGGCAGTTTTGCGGCCAATTATCCGGGGCGTAAGCCGGGAGAAATGATCACTTTAGCTGGCCAGCCCCAGGTACTTTGGCCGGTGCACTGTGTGCAAGGGACCAAAGGCGCGGAGATCTCTTCCCGCTTGGATATGACCCTGGTCAAGGCCATTTTTCAAAAAGGCGTCGATCCTGATATCGACAGCTATAGCGCTATTTTCGACAATGGAAGAAGACGCTCGACCGGGTTGTCGGAATATCTCGCGAAACAGGATATAAAGGAAATTTTCATTGCCGGCCTGGCTCTCGATTACTGTGTGAAGTTCACCGCTTTGGACGCGATAAGCCTCGGCCTTAAGACTTGGGTGATTCGCGACGCCTGCCGGGCGGTGAATCTGGATCCGAGCGATGGAGAGCGAGCGGTCAGCGAAATGAGATTGGCCGGGGTTCGGGTCGTTCGATCGAGAGAAATAACTAATCTCCAATATTCGACGGCTCGTTAGGGAGCAGTTTGAAGAAATGGGGAATGCGGAGTGCGGATTGCGGAATATGAAATCGTTCCGCAATCCGCATTTTTCACGTTCCCCATTCACATTATGTAAGTTTTGGTTGACATATTGGTAAGCCATCGCTTATATATCTATAAGCGATAACTTACATAAGAGTGGCAAACCAATTATTGTTCCAAGCGTTGGCCGATCCGACTCGACGCGAACTGCTCGAACGGCTTCGGTTTGGCCCCCTACCGGTCGGCAAGCTGGCACTTGGGTTGGGTATGAGTAGGCCAGCCGTTTCTCAGCATTTGCGAGTGTTGCGCGAAGCCGGCTTAGTGAGCGAAACGCGGGAAGCGACTCTCCGGTATTATCGACTCGAAAAGACCGGCTTCCTTCGGTTGAACGATTACATCGTGCGGTTTTGTGAAGAGCACACCGAGACGCGAGGGTGGACAAAAAGTCTCACGCCAAGCGAGCTTCGCCAAGGCTTCGCCGACCAAGGACGCCAAGACGCAAAGGATTCAGAGTAGGGTCTGGCTACTCAGATGTCTGTTTTGAGTCACCACTTCGCCAAAATACAGGTCACAGAACCGAAAATTGCTTATACAGAGAAACACGTAAAATACTTTGGAAGTGTCTGTTTACTAACTGATAACGAATGAATAACACCTAAGAATGGCACCGACAAGATGGGGCGACTCTCCCCTGAGGTCCCCTCGGTGCTGCCAATCAAGGCGATCGAACGAAGCGATCAGTACGACTAACCTAAGGGCGCAGTCGCCATGGCGCGAGATTTTTTATCCACGTCGGTGTCGAATCCTGGTCTGCTGCGCGTCATCATTGCGAGCCACAATGCAGGCGTTCACGCGGCGATTGGCGGCGAATAAAGCATCCATGTTCCAAATGCAACCAGAGCCAAGCCTGATACCGGGGCCAAACACCAACGTTTAGGTGCGACGCGCTCCGACAGAGCAAATATTGCGAGCAGCGCAATCCAAAGAAGATTCATGACGCCCACTGCGAAGAGCAGGAGCATTAATAGCCAGCAGCACGTGGTGCAGAACAGGCCATGTCTCCATCCCATCAGGAAGGCCCCAGTCGGGCCGTTGCGCCACTCTGTCAGCAAAAACGTTAACGGCGATCGACAATGATTGAGGCAAAAATTTTTGAGAGGTGAAAACTGGAATAAGCCGGCACCAACGAAGAGTAGGCCGCAAAGAATTGTACTTTTGGCGGTCATCTGAGGTGAGAGCAGCGCGACGCCATGCAAGACCCATTGGGCAATTGCTGCGCCCAGGCTAAACACTGACCAGACCGCGAAATATCCGGAGATGAAGAGTGCCGTTGGCACGTAGGGCTGGCCACGCTCGGCGCGTGAACGTGCAACCTTCGAAAAAAGGAGAACGAGCGGTGCGACGGCTGGAAGCATCATCGCGACCATCATCTCGATCCACATTAGAAAGAGAGGCAGCAGAGTCTGAGGCGCCCAAGGTGCTAGATTGGGCCCGCCGATGGCCATCGCTGCACAGTGGCAAATTCCGGTCGCCGCGAATCTCTCGGTCTCAAAAATCAGGTAAAACCATGCAACTCCCGCGATCCCTACCAGGGCAACGCTGACCGCCAAACGATCCCGCCGCACCACAGTCTCGATCAATCTCTCCATGGTAGCTACGGTCGTTGCCGCGATTTTCAGGGTCGCTAGTTTTGGTAATGAACCTCGGTTACAAACCCTGCTTTGTCAGAGTACCGGAAGTTAATCGTGCCGGCTGAGACCCGTAAATCACGCACCGAAACCACCTCTGCGCCTTTAAAAATAAACCCTGTGGCGTGTTCGATGCGCACAAACTCCGGCTCTCCGCTAACCGGATTTTTGACCGGTTCGAGATCGAACGCGACGCTGTCACCGATCCGGGCAGCGCTATTGCGGCCGGCCAGAAGAAATTCAAACGGGATGAAACGCGTCTCCTGAACGGCGGAGAACGTCGTGGCCAGAATTTCGAATGGAAGCCCGCCGAGTTTGCCCAAAGCAATGTTCTCGAGCGCCCGACGCTGTTCTTCATTAGCGCGCTCGTCCACGAACACAGTGACAGTGCCGCCGCCTAGATGGATCGCCTTTGGCCAGTGCGCGGCAAAACCCAGACAAAGACCATCGAGGGGAACGTCCCCGCATCGACCGGTTTTGATTCGCCACGTCCCTGTGCCTTCACAGAAGCCAGGTGTCGGCGGAGCGGAAAACTCGCACGGGCACCCGTAATCGCAATTGCAAGCCTGGAGGTAATCTGCGTCGAAAGACCAGGATAACGGAGCTGATGACATGGTCGCGTATAAGGGACTGGGAATATGCAGGTTACCACGAGACAGCTGGGTTGAGTCAACTCGAAATGTAGGAAGCTCACGCAGAGACGCAGCGGAGAAAAACTCACGCAAAGCAGACTTCGCCAAGGCTTCGTCGGCCAAGGACTTAAAGACTCAAAGAAAGACAATCTTCGGTAGCGGCGACTAGCCCCTTAGGCCCTCGGTGTTTCCGGCCAAAGCGATCGGACGAAGTGATTGGTATGGCTAATCTGAGGGCGCAGGGCGCCACCGCAAACCACCATCTCGTGCCGAGGTGCTGGGGCCGGCGGGGCCAAGGCGACTGCGATTTCCGGTTAGTGTAAGTCGGTCGCTCCGTTCGGATTATCAGGCTGAACAAGACAAAGTCTTCGGTTGGACAGTCGCCGCTACCGAAGATTGTCTTTCTTTGGGTTTTTTCTCTTTGGTCCCCTTTTCCACCGCGCCCTGGTGTGAGCCTCACAGTCCCGGTATGATCGAGCGCAGAACGCGGGCTTGACGTTCGCTTACTTCGATTTGGGTTCGGGTTGGGTCATCCATGATCAGTAGGAACGCGCTGCGAGGACTAGGCCTAATTTCTTTGACCCGTCGTAAATTAACCAGCGACGCGCGATGCGCCCGAAAGAAGTTGAACTCATTCAATCCCTGCTCCAGATCGCTCAATTGATAGTTGACCCACACATTATCGTCACTGGTGCGTGCTCGGACGATACCGTGGTCCATGTAAAAATAGAGGATGTCGGCCGGGTCGAGCAGTAAGAAACGATCCAGCTTACGGGCCACGATTTGGCGAAAATTGGGCGGTACGCTCGCTGTGAATTGATGCACTTCGTTGACAGCTTGGGCACGATCTTCGGCAAAATGGAGCAACCGCCAGGCACGTTCGATCATCTCCCGCAGTCGCTCTGGCTCGATAGGCTTAAGCAAATAAGCGATAGCGTTGGCGTCGAATGCGGCCATGGCATGTTCATGGAACCCGGTGACGAAGATGATCAGCGGCAACGGC
Source organism: Chthoniobacterales bacterium (assembly GCA_035601575.1). Classification (GTDB taxonomy): domain Bacteria; phylum Verrucomicrobiota; class Verrucomicrobiia; order Chthoniobacterales; family JAFAMB01; genus DASTDH01. The sequence goes on along the minus strand of DATNNZ010000103.1, from coordinate 10,987 downwards.
AGTTCAGGCGATAGCGCCTTTAAGGTTCCAAAACCGTCCAAGCCGGGCATCTGTACGTCCAGGAATACCAAGTCTGGCTTCAGCCGCTCGATCTCAGCGACGGCTTCGAGTCCATCTTTGGCTTCGCCAATTACCTCGACATGTTCCTCGTCCTTCAGCAGCCGACGCAGACGCATTCGAGCGTTGGGTTCATCGTCAATTAGCAACGAGCGCAGTCTTTTCATTCGGCCCTGGTATCGGAATCAAAATCTGGGCGCGCGATCCAACGCGGGGCCGGCTTTCAAAAGAGAACCGGGCGCCACCACGGTAAACGGTTTGCAGTCTCTCTTCCACATTCCGGAGCCCCAACCCGGTCGAGCTTTGCTGGGAAAGCCTTTTTTCTACGTTTGCCCCCACACCATTGTCTTCGACCGTTAATTCAAGGAAGTCCGTTTGTTGGCGGGCACGAATGATCAACTGGTTCTCGCCGACCTTTGGCCCTAATCCATGCTTGATCGAGTTTTCTACCAATGGCTGGAGGATCAACGTTGGCACCGAGAGGTGCGCCACAGACTCCTGGATATCAAAGTTGACCTGAAGCCGATCGCCGAATCGAACCTTTTCGATTTCCAAATAGGTCTCCAGAAAAGAGATCTCCTCATTGATCGAGCTGAACGGACGATCGTGGTAAGTCAGCACGTGCCGAAAGATTTTAGCCAATCGGATTATCATTTCCTCAGCGGCTTGGGGCTCATCCACAATCAACGCTGCGACACTATTTAATGAATTGAATAGAAAATGCGGATTGATCTGAGCTCGCAGGGCTCGAAGCTCCGCTTCCACCAGTTGCTTCACTAGCTGTGCCTCGCGGCTGGCCCTTTCGATATTCTCTTTTTCCCGGTCGATCGCTTCCAGGCGGCGTCCAATGGTTAGACAAACTTCGCGTAGGAAATCGATCTCCGCATTGAAGAGAGTGTGGCGGCCAGGACCGGGCGAGATCTCCAAACAGAATGGTGCCGGTTCTTCCCCTTTCTGAATCGGAAATTTCCATTCGCGGGCCGATTCCGAGCTAACTGGACCCGCCGATGCGATCTCCGGAGTATCGTTCGCGCAAATGGCGGCATTCGCGATACGCAATGCGCTTCTTATCAATTCTTCTCCGATATGGAAGATCCGGATTGGATCAGATTCGGTTGCGATGGTCTCACGGAACGATTTGAGAGCAACCTGATAATCGGCTTGACGGAAAATTTGCCGATCAACCAGCCAATCGCTCAGCGTTGTAATTTTCGCGTAGCAAATGACCCCTATCCAGACGATCACGGCAAAGGCGAGTACGGCCAAGCCGCGCGAGGGCACATTTTCACTCAGCGGGGACCAAAAGATTCCGCGGGCGAGGAATGAGATACCTAGCGCGAGTAAGGCTCCCAACAAGATGCGGAGGCCCTGCTGCGCAAAGATATCGCTAAAGCGAAAGCGAGAAAAACCGAAAAGGCCGCCGGCGACAATGAGCAGAATGCTGAATTGCTTGGAAAAGCCGACCACCGAGTGCAGCCAGGACGGAGGATTCGCTATATGCTCCTCTGCTACATGGATCGTTGCCAAAGAGATACCAGTCAGTAATGCTGCTGTGGAGATCCAGGTGAGCCGGCCTCGAACCCGGCCAGGCAGGAAGACCAAGGCACCGATCCAAAGGAAGAACACACCATTGTAAGCCGCAAGATCATGCCCAAGATCAAGCGGTTGCAGCCTGTTCTCCAGACTGCGCGCTTGAATAATTTGCCACGGAAGCAGTCCGGTCACATGGCCGAAGCTCAGCAACACGGCGGTCAAACCAGCTAATGCAAGAACCATTCGTCCAAGCTGCTGTCTCCAAATCGAGGCATAGGGACCCTGGGCCCAGAGTCCAAGAATGGTCAAAGGCCAGGCCGTCGCCGCGCAGAAAGCCAAGTCGCCCGCCAGAACGGCCGTGAGTGAATAGGTCGATTGATCAAGGCAAAGGGCTATTTGTTCGACCGAGGCTCCCAAAGTAAACGTGAGCGCGCATACGGCGAAACCCAGACGTGCAGCGCGATTCTCCCCGCTTGAGCGCAGCGCCAGAATGAGAAGGAGAGCCGAAAGCGGAATTCCGACGCCAAAATTGAAAGATTTCTCGATGACGCCCGAATCGTTGCCCAGAGCGTGAGCAAACAATAAGAAAAGAGGAGAACGGATCACGGATTCAGATGTCTTCGAGCGAATCGCTTCATCTTTGTCTTACAACGAAACATGCAATTAGACAGGCTTAACGTCTTGGCTCAATAGATTATTTGGAGCATCATCGCGCTTGGTGCGCCGGAAGATCCAGCGAAACGGTCGCCAACGCCGCTTACCAGTTAAGAGAAATGGATTGCGTTCACGAGGGACTTTGTTGGCTTTCATAAACCCATTGGAATGAAGACCTAAGCTAGGTCTAAGCCGCGGTGCTTCAATCGTTTGCCAACAAGCGCGGGAGATTGATCGCCTAACGCGGGCAAACAGGATCCGGACGCGGGTCAGCGGAGCGTGATGGGCGTGTGGGCCGGGCGAAACAGATCCAGCGAAGGCAGGATCTGTGAGCCTGGATCGCAACGGAAGCGATAGAGTATTTCGGCCGTTATCAAGCTTGTCGGTTCGCGCAGGTCCTTTGGCGGGATCGACTAGAACGACCGCAAAAAGGGCCAGTCGCCGCCGGCAAAACATGCACATTCCAAGCTCACAGATCCTGCTCTCGCCGGATCTGTTTCGCCCTACCGCAGATCCTGCCTTCGCTGAATCTGTTTCGCTCTATCGTCACATCAGGCCCAGTCGCCGAGACGCTCCCTTCCCTCGCCGCGTTCAATATCTCATTCCAGCCATTCGTTCCGGCTTCTTCCGCGTCCATCCGGAATCACTAGTTCAGGAACGACTGTCGCCTTTTATTATGACTATATGGCAGACCAAAACCTTAGCGGGACAGTCGGTGATGAACGGGTGAACAGGCGCCAGGCCGGCGAAAAAAGAAAGCAAGCAAATTGGTTCGAATCAGTCGTGGCCGGTGCCGCGATGTTGGTGGTTGGCATAGTGGGAGTGGTGGCCGTTTTCGACTGGTATTTCTTTTCGGTCGTTGATGGCATCTCGATTACCCTCGAACCGATCGTCAGCGCATTCCATCAGGCTAATGTTAATACTTCAAAGAAGCCGGAGAACGCACCGCATCGCGCCGAGCGCTCGGCAACAATCGAGCGTTTACACGAAGATTTTGCGATTTCTTCCGAGGAACAGAGTAGTCGAGCCCGGTCTCTGATTGTTCCGATGCGTTCGGCAGCCAACGGTGTCGAAGCCAATAGTCGATAGCCGATAGCCAATTCTCCAGATTACTAGCGCCGTTGCTGTTCGTGAGTGCACAGCTCCACCTCGACTTATGACCAATGCCACAGAATTTGATGAGAAAAGATTCTGGATCGTACTCTTCTCGATCATGGCGCGACGAAAGGCAGCGCGAGAAGACGCCATTGCTCAACAATCCGCCGATGAACCGCCGAAGCAGCGGAAAAACGGGATTGGCGGAGGCGCACTGGTCGCGGAGAAGCCGCCTGACGCGATTTGATCCGCGCTAACGATTCGACCATACCAGCTGAGCTTTTAGCCCGCTCTAGTGGTAGCCGGGTTCGTCACCGCTAAGACAATAACTTGGTACGAAAAGGAAGTTTGAATGAGAATCATTCTCAGTTTGTGCGGTGAATCTTGTCGGCCACCGATTCTTACTGATTTCCCTCTCCTCTGCGACCTTCCTGGTCCTTCCCGTTCGCGGGGACGAGAATTATTTCGGGTACAGTTACGGCTCCGAAAACCTCCCAAAAGGAAAATGGGAATTATATAGTTGGACCACGGGCCGCTTTGGCAAAGGAACCGGATCCTATTCCGCGTTCGATCTGAAGCAGGAAGTTGAGTACGGCGTCACCGATCGCTTCCAAATCGCGCTGGAGTGGAAGGAAAATCATACGTACTTCACCGGCGGAGCCGGTCAAGAAAGTGCAGACTCAAATACACCCGTCTGGCGCAACCGATTCTCAAACGAAACTGAGTGGGAGCGACCAAGACCGTCCCATGGCGAGAGTTTCACCACAAATTTTAAGCCGGAGATCACTACCGGCGTGACCTATCGGTTCGCCTCGAACTGGTTTCTTGGTCTAGAGACACGCTACGCGACCCAGCTGGCCAATGCCAATGTTCGGAATCAGGTAGATTGGGCATTCTCAGTTGGTCCGGCGCTTCACTACGCAGTTGGCCGGTGGTGGGCGACTTTAACCTGGTTGCCGCAGGTAGGGATGGCACGCCGATGGAGCGCGGTCAGGATCTCTGGATTTGAATAGCCACCAACGCAATGAGATTCGGCTAAAGATTGGCTTCAATTTCTGAGGGACGGTGGAGGTTAGCAGTTGGCAGTTGGCAGTTAACGGTTGGCGGTTAACGATTAGTCATCGTCTTCTTTTCCATGGACGCCGCTCCAGTTGCACGATAGCCACGCTGTGATTTTATACGTCTCCAAGGTCGATGGATTCGCAACAGGCCCTTGAGGCGTACTTCGGTTTTCCAGAGTTCAGAGAGCCGCAGCAGGAAGTGATCTCTCACATCCTAGCCGGTAAGGACGTTTTCGTCCTGATGCCGACGGGTGGCGGAAAATCGCTTTGTTACCAGTTGCCTGCGCTGCTGTTGGAAGGCGTCACTATTGTTGTTTCGCCTTTGGTGGCCCTGATGAAAGATCAGGTGGATAGCTTGACCGCGCGCGGTATCGCCGCCACGCTGATCAACAGCTCGATCCCGGCCAGCGAGCAACAGCGCCGAATCCAGCAGCTGCGCAACGGCGAATTCCGTCTCGTCTATATTGCGCCTGAGCGGTTCCGGAGCCGATCATTTCTAGATACACTCGGTCGGGTAACGATCGCGTTGTTTGCCGTCGACGAAGCGCACTGCATTTCACAATGGGGTCATGACTTTCGGCCGGACTATTATCGCCTCGGCGCCGTTCTGGAAGAATTAGGACGCCCGCAGACGGCAGCCTTCACGGCAACGGCTACACCCGAGGTGCGATCTGATGTGGTCCAACAACTCGGTCTGCAAGAGCCAAGCCTTTTTGTCGCTGGATTTGCCCGACCGAATTTGCGCTTTCTTGTGACCGAGACAGAAAGCGAGGCGCAAAAGTATGCCCGGCTCCGGGAGCTAATCGGTCAGAATCAAACCGGGATCATTTATTGCGCTACCCGCAAACGCGTCGAACAAATCACCCAGGAGCTCAAGTCTTGGGGCGTGAAGGTAGTGGATTATCATGGTGGCATCGAGGATGAAGCACGGCGGACTGCCCAAAATCAGTTTAAACAGAGCGAGTGCGATGTCGTGGTCGCGACCAATGCGTTTGGTATGGGGATCGATCGCGCGGATCTGCGCTTCATCGCGCATTTCGATATCCCGGGTTCGCTCGAAGCCTACTATCAAGAGGCGGGCCGGGCGGGCCGAGACGGAGAACCGGCGGTATGCGAATTGTTGTTCAATTATGCCGACACCCGAGTACAAGAGTTTTTCATTGAAGGAAGTAACCCGCCGATCGAGCTGATTCGAAATGTTTATCTGCTGCTGCGAAATCTGGCGAGCGAGACCCAGGAGGTGGTGGCGCCCATTCGCGATCTGGCCGGCCGGCTCGGCGATGGCACCAACGAGATGGCTGTGCGATCCGCGCTGACGATTCTTGACCGGCACAAGATCATAGATCGTTACGACATTCCCGGAAGAAGGGTGCGTGGAACAAAACTTCTGCGACCCGATCTATTACCAGGTCGGTTGCCGATTGACGCCGAAAGCCTTCGCAAAAAGGAAAAGAGAGATCAAGCGAAGCTGAAGGCCATGATCAATTATGCGTACGGGCGGGAATGCCGCCAACGCATTATTCTCCGGTATTTTGGTGATCCCGCGGCGGCGGATTGCGGAGCATGCGACCGGTGCACAAGAGATCGCTCAAAGAGCGTCCGTGAACCAAGCGACGAAGAGCGCCTGACCGTACGAAAACTGTTGAGCGGCGTCGCCAGAATGTCGCACCGCACCGAGAAAGGCTTTCTGCCTCGCTTTGGGCGGACCCGGATGATCCAGGTGCTGCTCGGCAGCAAGGCCCGCGAGGTGTCCGACGCGCAACTGGATCGGCTCAGCACCTATGGACTGTTGAAAGAGAAGTCTGCAAACTATCTTCATGAGCTGTTTCGAGAACTGGAGGAAGCGCGCTTGCTCTATTCCACCGGCGGCCAGTATCCGACGATCAGTCTGACACCAGCGGGAGTAGAGGTGATGTTGGATCGCTCTTCATTGCAGATCGTTTGGCCGACCGAACCGAAGACAAAAAAGCTAGCAAAAGCGATTCCGCAAGACTCCGAGCTCCCGTTTGATGTCGGCCTGTTCGAGGAGCTTCGCAAACTTCGAGCCAGACTGGCCGCCGAAGAGGACGGCATTCCCCACTACCTGATTTTCTCGGACGAAACGCTGAAATCGTTTGCGCGGATCCGTCCCCGATCGCCGGAGGCCGCCCGACGGATCCGAGGCGTAGGCGAGATGAAAATGGCGAAGTATGTCCCGGCCTTCTTGGAAGTGATTCGGAACGCGAGAGACGATGCATAGCGTGGCAAGCCGCAAACCAAATGGAAGTGAGAGGTGAGAAATGATTGGTGAGAGGTGAATGGGGACTCACGCACGGCGACTTGTCCGACAGTGTCCGGGCAAAAAAAAGAGAAACGGAGCCAGAGAGCGTGACTGAATGAATCCCCTTGCGTCGCGGTAATCTCCGGGAATAGTTTGTTTCCTGCAGGGGAGCCGTTGGCTGAGATCCTCGAATTTTTCGGGGAACCCTTAGAACCTGATGCGGGTAATGCCGCCGAAGGGAGCCAAAGTGGTCCTGCGATCCAATCTCATGACCACAAGCCCGTTTCAAAAGAGCCGCCGAATCTACGTCAATGGCCGGCCAAACGTTCGAGTCAGCCTGCGACAGGTCGAACAATCACCCACCCGATTACCGGACGGGAATTCAGAAAATAATCCGCCGGTAAACTTGTATGACACCAGCGGGCCGTGGGGTGATCCGGACCAGGAGCACGACATTCGGAAAGGGCTTCCCCCACTCCGTCGAGAATGGATACTACAGTGGGGCGATGTTTCTGAGTATGAGGGACGGTTCACGCGTCCGCAAGACAACGGGTATCTGAGCGAATCGCACGCCAAAAAGGCGGCGGAACGAGATGGATCGAACGGCCAATTCCCTGGTCTCCGACGTCGTCCACTGCGGGCTTCAGCCGGGCATCCAGTCACTCAACTCTGGTACGCTCGAAACGGCATCATTACTCCAGAGATGGAGTACATCGCCATCCGGGAGAACCTCGGCCGCGAACGTTTCGAGGCGAAAACGAACGGCAGCCATCATCCGGGTCAACCGTGGGGAGCTATGATTCAGGGGTACATCACCCCGGAATTTGTGCGGGACGAAGTGGCGCGGGGTCGTGCCATTATTCCGACCAACGTCAATCATCCGGAAGCCGAGCCGATGATCATTGGGCGGAATTTTTTGGTGAAGATCAACGCGAACATCGGCAACTCGGCTGTTGCCTCCAGTATCGAAGAAGAAGTCGAGAAGATGCGTTGGGCCACGCTCTGGGGTGCAGATACGGTGATGGATTTGTCGACGGGAAAAAACATTCACACCACGCGAGAATGGATCATTCGGAACAGTCCGGTTCCGATCGGAACCGTTCCAATCTATCAAGCGCTCGAGAAAGTCGGTGGCCGAGCAGAAGAACTGACTTGGGAAATTTACCGCGACACTCTGATCGAGCAGGCCGAACAAGGTGTCGACTACTTTACAGTGCATGCCGGCGTACTGCTGCGGTTCATTCCCCTCACCGCTCGGCGAATGACCGGGATCGTTTCGCGTGGAGGTTCCATCATGGCGAAGTGGTGTCTTGCTCATCACCAGGAGAGCTTTCTTTACACCCATTGGGACGAAATCTGCGAGATCATGGCGGTTTATGATGTCAGCTTTTCAATCGGCGACGGTTTGAGGCCTGGCTCGATTGCTGATGCGAATGATGAAGCGCAATTTGCCGAACTAGAGGCGCAAGGAGCATTGACTCGGCGTGCTTGGGAACTTGGCGTGCAAGTGATGAACGAAGGTCCTGGTCACGTACCGATGCATATGATCAAGGAAAACATGGAGAAGCAGCTCGCATGGTGTCACGAAGCTCCGTTCTACACGCTCGGGCCTTTGACCACGGATATCGCGCCGGGATACGATCATATCACCAGCGCAATTGGTGCCGCGATGATCGGCTGGTACGGCACCGCGATGCTTTGTTATGTGACACCGAAGGAGCATCTGGGATTGCCAAACCGCGATGATGTGAAACAAGGAGTAATCGCCTACAAAATCGCTGCCCACGCTGCCGATCTCGCGAAGGGGCATCCGAGCGCCCAATACCACGACGACGCGATCAGCAAAGCGCGCTTTGAATTTCGTTGGGAGGACCAATTCAATCTGAGCCTCGACCCGGAGACGGCGCGAGCCTATCACGACGTTACCCTGCCGCAGGAGAGTGCAAAGACCGCGCATTTCTGTTCCATGTGTGGACCGCACTTTTGTTCGATGAAAATCACCGAAGAGGTACGCAAGTACGCGGCGGAACGCGGAGTATCAAACGACGAAGCATTGGTTACCGGTCTGCACGAAAAGGCGGAGGAATTTGCTAAATCGGGCGCGAAAATTTATCGGTGAGTCTGGCTACTGTACTCTGAGGCAATTTTCGCGTTGCGCTAAATAGCCGGGATTCTGTGTTTCGGCGACTGTCCCGTTACACGCTGTTGTGCCACAGACTTAAGACCGCCCACGAAGAAATTGATTTGCCGGACCAGAAACCGCAGTCGCCATTTTCCATCGCGCTGTTCTCGAACAATGCCAATCCAGCCCAGCGCCAGAGGATTTCGCGAAACTAGTTACCGCGTGGATGGCGACTGCGGTTTGTGGTAGTGGTATGCCGAAAGCTCCGAGCGAGTTTTCCGGCTTCGTTGCGCCAGTAGCCTAACGGGACAGTCGCCGCTGAAGATGCGTTACGCTGCAAATGAAGTATGCAGAGCCATGAAACGTCACACACATATAACTCACCCCTAGCGGATTATCCCGACTCTCGCTAGAATGAGACAGTGAAGTTAGGAGTAGACTTTGGAACTAATCGGATCGTAGTAGCCGCTGCGGATCGTGGCAATTATCCCCTCGTCAGCTTCGAAGCACCAGACGGGACCTCGCCCGATTGGTTTCCTTCGTTGGTGGCGGTCTGCGGCGACGAGCGCCTTTACGGGTGGGATGCCTACGATAAGCAAGGCGACGAATCCTGGACTGTCATCCGGTCGATCAAGCGCCTCTTGGAGGACGCAGGTCCCCAAACCCTGCTCGATCTAGGTGAACAACAGCTCAGACTGGCCGGGCTGCTGGACGGTCTCACCGGCGCGCTGCTCGCTTCTCTGCGCCAACGCTCGAATCTGCGCATGCCTTCGGACGATCCGCTCAAGATTGTCCTCGGCGTGCCGGCCCACGCAAACAGCAACCAACGGTTCCTCACGGTGGAGTCGTTTCGCAACGCCGGTTTCGAAGTACTCGGAGTACTTAACGAACCCAGCGCCGCCAGCATCGAATTCGGCCATCGCCAGCGCCAGAGCAAGGCGAGTCCCGAAACTATGCTCGTTTACGATCTGGGCGGCGGGACCTTCGATGCTTCGCTTGTCAAGCTCGATGAAAATGTCCATCACGTTATCGCTTCGGAAGGCATCCCGACCATCGGCGGAGACGACTTCGACCAGATCCTCGCTGAGCTGGCGCTCGAGGCCGCCGGAATCAATCAAACGGCCGGTGACAGTCTTCCAGCCGCGGCCTGGTTCCGTTTGCTCGAAGAATGCCGCCACAAAAAAGAAGCGTTGAATCCCAATTCGCGCCGCATCACGATCGATCTAGAGCACGCGCACCCGGACTGGCCGCCGGTCCAAATTCCCGTCGCAGATTTCTACGAAACCGCCCGCCCAGCGGTAGAAGAAACTATCCACGCCGCCGAAGATCTGACCCCGCAATGTGACGTGCTTTACATCACCGGGGGCGGAAGCGAGCTACCCTTGATCGCACGCATGCTCCGCGAACGTTTCGGCCGTCGCGTGCGCCGCTCGGCTTATGCGCGCTCGGCCACTGCCATCGGTCTAGCGATTCAAGCCGATCAACCCGAAACGTATCGCTTGAGCGAGCGCCTATCGCGTTCCTTTGGCGTCTGGAGGGAAGAGAACTACGGTTCAACTATCTTCTTCGATCCGTTATTTGAAAAAGGGGTCACCCTGCCTTCACCGGGCGAGCCAAATCTCTCGATCTGCCGCTCTTATTCTCCGGTCCACAACATTGGCCATTTCCGCTTCCTCGAATGCAGTCATCGTTCCCAGTATGGTGCACCGAGCGGCGAAATCGCACTCTGGGATGACATCCGCTTTCCCTTCGATCCGCCACTAGCGAACGCACCAGATCTGCAGACCACGCCCGTCGTCCATTCACCGGGGGCGACCTCGCAAAAGGTCGAGGAGCGCTATGAATGTGATTCCGGCGGCGCGCTTACGGTTACCATCGCTAACTGCACCGCCGGTTATTCACGTACCTATCGTCTCGGTCGCTGGTCCCTCGATACCAAGCCGGTGAAACCAGCCCGCAAAAGGAAAAGATAGCTCACTCCCCGGACTTTGTTGACGTTGCGTGGCTTTGACCAAGGTTCCAGTTTGGCGTTCCATCGGCGGACGAATGTTATGGCGTTGTGCTCTGCTTGGCACTGTTATAAAGCTGAAAATCTCGAATGATGTCGCTTCCGAAATTTTGAAAAAAGAGGACGCAAAATCCTACCACAATTACAACGATGATCAGCCAGATCAGGCCGATTCTTGTTCCCTTCTTCATGACGGC
>DATNNZ010000102.1:0-4254 GCA_035601575.1 Chthoniobacterales bacterium | reverse complement strand
CATCACTCCCTGGCTATCTGTCGCATCTAGTATGCGAAGAGGCCCAAATTGGCGATGATCCGGCTGCAAACAACGTACTGCTTGGTCTTTTCAATGGATTGATCGAATCATCGCAAAACGAGCATCCTTTTGATGAGATCTTAGATGGTTTCGTCGATCGCGTGCGCCTGAGGAACTAGACCTCCGGCTCCAAGCATCACTTCTCGAATCCTGGCGGCGGCCAGTAGTAACCGGTTTTTGAGGTGAGCTTGTGTCGATCTGTTGGATCGACTGCAATCAGTTTCCAAATGGCAATTAATCCCGCGAACAAACGGGGTAAGGCTCACACGCGTCTCTGGCCAGCTTCTCTCGTTCTGGCTCCCGTCCTTGGTCGAGGATTATATCATAACGTCCTTTATGATGCCCCGAGAGGGGATCTAAAAAAAGAGAGCGATTTTTAAAACGGGTGGCCGCTAGGCCCTTGACCGGGCGCTCGGCCTATACTGTGGCTGCAGTTGCTTGGTTGAGAGCGCTCTCGAACGCAGAGCACATTGATTTCGAAGAAGCGCCTCCAATCTTCGTCCGTGCTTCCTCACAGTTCCTCTTCGATTTCCCTGTCTAGAACTTGAGTGAGCTCTTGTTGCAAGCGACAACGCGCCCTGTTCAGGCGGGACATCACAGTTCCCAAACGCACGTTAAGCGCCGTTGCAATTGCTCTGTAAGACCATCTCTCGATTTCAAACAGGACCAAGACCTCACGAAACTTGGCCGGGAGCCGGTTCAAGGCTTCTGCCAATAGCTGTCGTCGTCTTTCCTGAGACCGTTCAGATGGCACGACTTCCACCGGCACGGCGTGGGTCTCTTCGTCAAAAGGAATCAGCAGCTTTTCTTCGTTTAGGTGTTTCTTAATCCAGCTGTAGGCAGTGTTGCGGACAATGGTCAGCAGCCAAGCCCGCGGGTTGTCTCCTCGGAATCCGGAAAACCCTTTCAGCGCGCGAGCATAGGCTTCCTGGACAATATCCTGTGCGTCCTGATCCCTTCCAACGATCCAGCGGGCGAGGCTATAGGCCGCATCTAAGTGAGGCAGGAAAAGCTGTTCGAAGCGCGATCCCTTTCGCATTTAGGCGAAATTCGGTGGTGTGAGTTTTATTCCCGCGCCTCGCCCAAGAAAGTCTCAGGGAAAAAGACATCGCCATTGGAAAGACCTGTCTCTTCCGTTCCGATTGCCATGCCTTTGGTGCAGTCCGATATGAGGGCAGTTTTATTAATTAGTTCTAGGTTCATAAGTTAGAGAGGGAGATTTGGCTTGTATGGTCGGCGGGCCGTCTTAACTAATCGTGCAGCCACCGTCCCGATCAGTGTTTGGCTGGTGAGCTACGGACGACTGCCAGCCAATGCCTGCCGTACCTCCAGCGAGGACAATTTTCTTCTCGATCCTCATAGGAAGGTTCCTCAGTGGGGGTAAGGAGCCAAAGATCGGCCTGAGACTATTGCATGAACTTACGGTACTTTTCGCGAATCCGGTTTCTAAAATCCACCGTGCTTGTCTCGATCTCTCGTCGCACAAAACGTGAGGAATACGACCGGTCTTTGAATCCAAGCTAATACTCAATTTTGGTGATGGTTAGTTCGAAGTGGAGCAGGAGACGTTTAGCTTCTAAAGGAAGCCGTGCTCGAATCAGTTCGGCTCCGCTTAAGCCTGTTTCTAGTCGTAGAGATTCGCTCGCGTGAGGCTCGAAAGAAAATAGCAAATGGCAAATAGCAAGTAGCAGATTCTCCGTTGGACGTTCTGGGCATTGTCCAGGACCTCGGCTGGCGGGAAGAGCGGAGTGTAGCCGGACGGAGGGCCTTTCCGGACCTCAAGAGCTATCTCCTTGTCGCTGGGGTTCCCGGTGATGTGCCGCTTGTTTTTTGGAATGGACGACCTCTTTGAGGCGCGCCTGCACCTGCTACACATCTCTTGCATCGCTCATTAGGAAACCTCCTTTTGCTTTTTCGAGGCGCATTTAAGCGGATTCTTACAACCTGAGGGACTCTGCAAGAGTCGACTAATGCTTGTCTCGTATTGGCGCCTCCATCGCACGAGCCGGACCGTATCCAGAGCGATGGCAGCGTAAAAGAGGAAAAGGCACCCAAAATCAAGAGGAATTCCAATCTTCGGAATGAAAAGTACCAGTACGCCAATGAACACGACCAAAAGATAACCAGACAGCCCTTCGCCGAGAATCAGGCTTGGCCTTCGCCGCCAAAACCACTTGGCGCGCACGAATTCTGAAAGATCGACTCCAGGACGGTTGAGCTCTAACCGTTTCTTAAATTGGGAAGGTGGCAACTCTGGAAATTTCCATTTTTGGTCCGCATGGAAGTCTTTCCAAAATTCGGTGAAGCACTGAACGCATTTGAACATTTCTACAATCCACCTCCTCGCTTGATATTTGGCTGTATTTGGCCATCAGCCGTTCCACGTTCTCGACAACAACAACGGCGTCATGCGGTTTCCTGTTATTCTGCTTGGTACATTTGGATCGGACTTTTGGTCGATGCTAAACTTACAAGTGACGGTTTTGTTTATTCATCACTAAGCGAGAAACAAATTTTGTGATGGCAAAACGGAAACAGAACCAAGCCCTTCCCTTGTTCCTGCCGGTCAGAAAATACGGTTTTTGTTCTCTGGGGACTGGTGGCGTTTTCACTTGAATTATCTATTCGACGAGCTGATTTCACAAGTGATATTTGCGTTCATTCATCACCAAACGAGTAAAAATATACTATTATAAAGCGCGTCTTGGCGGCGCAATGCCAGCGGACGTGCTACTTACTGTCCATTAACGTTAAATTCGTGAATGCTCCAGAACAAGATAGTAAAGCCGTTAGTAGTTTGCGTAACGCGAATGAAGCGAGCTGTTTGAGGAGGAAAGGTGATGGTCGTGACGGCGGAGGTCCCTGATCCGGAAGCAACGGGACTGCTCCAGTTGACCAAGGATCGTGGGATCGGCCGCCTCTCGCCGTGACGGGATTCCAGAGAAAAACGATAGGGAAGATTGAGTGGATTACAGAACGTCGATGGCTGAGCCGCTTCGCCAGCCTGGCAATTGCGCCCATAAAACGTAAGGAAGCTGACGAAGCAAAATAAGAGCGCGCAAAATTGTTCTCTCTGCAGGAGGTGTTTCTTCATCGTCTAGAGAGGGATACACGAAAATTGACTCTAAGCGAATGCCGCTACTATTACACTAATATGAGTCTCCAGTCATATTGCAACAACAAAAGCTGAGCATACGCTCATTTTTTGGTGGTCCCGCTAAACCCAGCTTGGTCGCGCCGCCAGCTAAAACCTCAGCGGCTGCCTTCAACAATCCTGCAACCGCTCGAATCTGCGAAAGCGCTCGACAGCGGAAATCTTACACTAGGTCAGGCGAGGCGCCAGATAGTTTACCACCGCAGATTTCATCTCGGAAACGAGCGCTTCTCGCTCAGAACGTTCGTTTTCTAAGTAGAGCCACAAAATTGTCCTGATCATTTGGACGGTAATTTCCGCATACCGATGCGCCTTGTTCCGGGACATCCGAGGCTTCCGTGTAAGAAACAATTCCACGAGTTGTTCGCGGAGCGGTTGCTTGATATCGGCTGCGGGGTTGGCCGAGCGCGGCGTGTCCAAGAGCCGGATGATGGCAGGGTGCTGCTCGATGGCCTTAATTGTGACATTGAGAGACTGATCTATCAGTCGAATCGTCAGTGTCTTGGCACTCACTGCGACCAGGTTGGCCCAGAGCTCCTTCAGCTCTTGGCAGTATTGCGCTTTAATCGCCCGGGCGACGACCTCTTTGTTGGGGAAAAACTGGTGGAGCGATCCGATCGATGCTCCGGCGCGTGTTGCAATATCGCGCATCGTAGTCGCGTCATATCCCACTTCGGCGAAGATTGCAGCGTGCCGCTTCCAACAACCCGGCCACTCGTATCGGAATGCGCCGGGGCGCCATTTCTGTTGGTGACCCCCATGCTCATGTAATGTTAGAAGATGTAAGCTAATACTCATTTTTACGCGCTGACTACTACTTTCCAACAGTACCGATCCGGGCGTGATTCGACAGTGTTCCTTTTATCCGAATCCTTACGATCCTCCTTTCAAAACACGAAAGTACTCGCTGTATCGGGCGGCTTCATTGGCAGAATCTTGTGGTTCGAGACTGTCGGGCTCTGCGTTCAGCTGAAGAGATTTTTTCGGCTTTGATTGAACACGTTCGACTGTCCACCGGGACTGGCAAAGTCGTTCCGATG
>DATNNZ010000101.1:0-21449 GCA_035601575.1 Chthoniobacterales bacterium | reverse complement strand
GCGTAATTGTGCGAGGTATTCTAAGCCTCTTTACGCAAACCAAAGGTTCTGCTGGTCGCGACGCACTGCCGAAGCGATCCCGACAGAGGGCAAGGGAGCACCGGTTGAGTCGGCCCGATAGTTCTGAACTACGGATCGAATCTTATGGCAGGGAGGATGCCCCACCGATCATTTTGACACACGGTTGGGGAGCGAATAGTACGGAATGGGACTACCTAAAGAAGGAGTTAGCAGGCGATTTTCA
The DNA here is from genome assembly GCA_035601575.1 of Chthoniobacterales bacterium. Classification (GTDB taxonomy): domain Bacteria; phylum Verrucomicrobiota; class Verrucomicrobiia; order Chthoniobacterales; family JAFAMB01; genus DASTDH01. Next base: position 21,205 of record DATNNZ010000101.1, on the reverse strand, counting down.
GCTTATTGTCTGGGATCTGCCTGGGCTTGGCAGGTCCACGCGACCAACTAACCGGGACTACAGCATGGAGAACCTCTCCCGGGATCTGGAGGCGGTTTTGGGATTGACGAGCGACCGACCGGCGATTCTGCTTGGGCATAGCATCGGAGGAATGATAACGCTCAAATTTTGCCGCCTGTTCCCGGAGGCCCTGCGGGCGAGAGTGAGGGCTATCGCTCTCGTGCAGACTACCTACACCAATCCGGTTCGCACGACAAAGATGGCAAGTCTCTTTACCGCGCTGGAGCGTCCGGTCATCGTACCGCTTCTGCATCTCACGATTTGGTTGTCACCGCTAGTCTGGCTGTCGAATTGGATGAGCTACCTGAACGGCTCCGCGTTTTTATCCACTAAAAGCAGCGGGTTTGCCGGACCGAAACTTGGGAGTCACTTAATTTCGTAACCCGCTTTCAACTGCAAGCCTCTCCGGCTGTGCTGGCTCGGGGTATGTTTGGGATGCTTCGCTACGATGCAAGTGCCGCGCTCAAAGCGATTAACGTATCTGCGCTTGTGTTGGCGGGGGATAGAGACCCAGTGTGCACGCCGGAAGCAAGCGAGCGTATGCAGCGGGACCTACCGGGCGCGCAAACGGCCCACCTCGCACCGGCTAAGCACATGGGGCTGATAGAGCATCATGCCCATTTTGCCAAAATAGTGAGCCAATTTTCAGCATCGTGTTTGCAACCCAACTCGCCGCATTCCCAATCCTAATTTTTGATCCGGCGGTGCAACTAATACAGACGAAACCAGAAGTGACGCTCAAATAATTGAGCCAAAAACTGGTGCCGGATCCAAACAGATCCTAGATCGCGGCCGGATCTGACGGCTTGCGACCGGTTAGAAATCGAGGTCGTTCTCGGAAGCGGTTCCGCTGAAAACTATACAAGGAAGCCTGCTTTGATCGGCTAGCAGTCGCCGGTCCGTTGCTGGATTCTTATCCTTTCTGTCGTTCGAGGACGACAACGGGTGCCTCAGCTGCCTCGGCAATCCCCTGGATCATGCCACTGAAGATTAAGCGGTGAACCGGATACAGAAAAAACCAGTACAGCACGCCGGCGAGCCCTTTCGGTTCAAAGAGCGCCGTTTGAATTAGTTCGCTGCGCATGGCGGATTGCGGTTCCACTTGGAATTGGAGCCAACCGTTTCCGGGCAATTTCATCTCGGCACGAAGCCGAATTGATCTTCCGGCTTCAACGGCCTCAATACGCCAAAAATCCAGTGCCTCGCCAATGCGCAAACCAGCTCCTCTGCCCCTACGCATGCCCACGCCCCCAAGGATCCCATCGATCCATTCGCGCAGCTGCCAGGCCCAATTCAGTGCGAGCCAGCCCCTTTCTCCGCCCATTTGGGTAATGATTGAGTAAACCTTCTCGGCAGATGCATTCACCCATCTTCGGCGCCGTTCAAGGATCATACCTTCCTCCGTGCGCATGCTTACCGACGGTTGCTGGCTGGATGGAATCGCCAACCTTCCAAGCGAGTTGGCCAATTGCTTTGCTTCTCCATCGGCGAGTGCTACCTCCACTGCCGTTTTGCAATCCAGCAATTGTACCTCGGGAAATAGTTCCCGGGCTGCATTGCCGCGGACTATCACTTCGTTGCGCAATCCCTCTATCAGAGGGCGCGCCAAACTGACCGAGAACGGCGTCACTAGACGCACCCAGTATGAGGAAAGCCTAGGCGATAACAAGGGGGACGGGCAGTAGGTAGCGTTTCAGGCCGCGCACGCTGGCATAGGTTTCCATCAATCCGCCGTAACTCAGGACGTCCTCACCTCCGATCTCAATGATCCTGCTTGCGCTCTCCGGCTGTTGCAGCGCGGCCACCAGGTAATCTAGCACGTTCTGAATCGCGATCGAAGATGTGCGGAAAGCTTTGCGGCTGGATCCCCCAGACCGCCCAAATAAATTATTCTTCGCACGCCCTCCACCTTGGCGGCAGTGGCACAATGACGGGCGCCGGCTAAGTCCTGCTCTGCGAAATCTCTCCCGCTCCCGATGCTGTGGACCAAATAATAAACCGCAGTCACGCCTTCCATCGCTGGACGCAATGTTTCGGGACGTAGCACATCGCCCTCCACGCACTCGACTAGTGGAAGCCAGGGCTCATGCTGAATATTCGCTGGCCTACGCATCAAGCAGCGAACACGATATCCTGCCTGAAGTAGGCGCGGGACAAGCTTTCCTCCGACGTATCCGGTGGCCCCCGCTACTAGAATCAATTTGTCCTCGTTGGGTGCACGTTTCGGCCATTATCCTCTAGCCGGCTCGAGAGGCGATGTGTGGGAGTTACAAAAGGAATTAGCTTGGTAACCGCTTTGAATCCATAAATACCGGTCCGGAAACCCGTCACCTTTCCGGCTTGGACGGCGGCTTTGAACGCTTTGAGAGCATCTCAGATTTCCTGAATCTCACGGGATGGGTGCTAGAAGACGACGCTTCGTAACTATAATTCCTCAGCTTTCGTTCTGGTTCCGAATGTCAAGGTGGATGACATCGTGCTTTTGCAGGGGTGATTTACCGCGTGTACGAACGGTGAAGCGGTCTGGTTTTGACATACTGCTTTCAACAGTTTCGGCGTCGATCTCGGAAAATCGAAAATCGAGTCGCACGCTTTCCCAGTCGAGGATCTCTTCGTCAAGCTTCGCTTCAACAAGCCAAGTGTTCTGGTCTTGATCAGCTTCCGATGCAGGATCTTCCCTTCTGTTTTCAACAATTTTCGCTTCAACTCTTCTCATATGTTCTCAGGATCTAATTCGAAACAAATTGCCAGCGCGGCTGCATAAGTGGCACCGGGCGCCGTGCGTGAAGCGCCCAGGTGCCCGAAGCCGGGAATATACCCCAGGGGTTCTCCCCAAGACTCCACCAGCAGTTCGCTCGTCGAGTAGGTCGTGGCGCTGAAAAAGCAGTAATCGTTAACGATTAGTCAAAGAAGCCCGGTGCCTAGGCGAATGGTTGTGGTGGTCCCAATTCTTCTCAGATTTTTGAAATGTCGATATGCGTCCAGAATCCCGTCTCTACCGCCTGCTCAACAAGACGCAATAGCTCGAACACGGTGGTCACGCGCAAATAGAGCAGCGAATCGCGCCGCCCGTTTTCCAATACCAAAGTGCAAATCATCGAAGGCTCAAGGGTCATGAAATGCTGAGGTCTGGCACAGCGGTGGGGGGTCGCGTAATCACGGTGCCAGTCGCTCACCTTCGTAATGCGATCGCGCATCGATCAGGAGGAATAAAAGTAAATCTCGGTGCTCCCGACCCGGTTAAAATCGGTGGCAGGACCTAGCTCACGTAAGCGTTTTTCATCTACCTCGCCAATGCTGGAATGGGTGATTCTACGATGCGGTCCCGGATTGACATTAAAAAGGACAAAGTCCCCGGCTTCCTGCTCAAGGAGCTCGCGCGAGCGTTCGTGGCCAGCGCCGATCTCCATCTTTATTAAGCAATGGATTGGTTCGCCTTGGTCTTCAGTATGACCGGCGCTAGTCAGCTTCGCTCTATATTCGAAGAAGGCGTGCTCGCTCATCAACCCATTGACGGTGGCCTAGCGATGGGGATTCAAATCTTTTCTGAGGGTTAGCTCTTTTTGCATGGCTCAGCTTTTTCTCCGATTAAAGGACTCGCTCAGGACCCAATTGCTTCGCCTTCAGTTTCGAAGTTGCGATGTTCGGGCATCCCGATTCTCGCGCCTTTTCCTCTAGAAATTTACGTAGGCGCTGAAGCGTTGCCCAGGCAGTTCTCCTGCTCTTTCGATCGGCTTAGAGTTCGTCCAGGAGTTGTCGCATCGCGTCGGGAGATACGCTCATTGCATAGTGTGCAAATGAATCTTGCCAAGAGCCCGCGGTTTCTCTTGAGCCGACGATCCAGGACTGCAAACTCGCCATGAGCTTTCCCTCACGCCTGAGCCTTGTTCATATCACCCCCAACGGTTCGCTCCTAACCCTACAATATCGCGCGAACAGTTCAGTTACCCTTATTCAGCGACGTCTTTCCGACTCGACGGGCACCTCACTCCGAGGCTTACGGAGCTCGCCCTTGCACGAGCCTTATGACCACGACGATCACGGCTAATACCAAGAGAAGGTGAATCAAGCCGCCGGCGACATGGAATGAGAATCCGAGAAGCCAGCAAATGAGTAGGATGACTGCAATAGTCCAAAGCATACAAGCGACAATCGTGGGAAGTCGTCAAACTGGATCTGGAGAAAATAATTGATCGCGTTTTGTAGGTGGACGATCAGAGCAGACAAATCGAGTTCGGTTTTACTCATGTGAAGCATGGTGCTTGGGTTGGGGAGTCGGGGTCAATCGTGTATCGGGTATCTGTTTCCACCTGTTTATCGGTGCGGGAGTGCTCTTGCTTATTGACGGTTCAGAATGGACCGATTCAAATGGCATGGCTAGAGGAACGCTCTTATGTTGCGGCAACTCTTCCCCGACTTTTTCGTGGGACATAAAAACCGGGATTGCGCCTAAGGCATCCAAGATAAGCAGCAGGACAGCGAGGGCGGTTAGCTTGTTTGTCCGTTCCTGCCGCTTTTCGGCTAGTTGCACTTCCGTTATCTTGTCCATCGTTCGGCTTAATGCTTTCTCCATCCAGAGAAGTGGCAAAGGCGCTCGACATTAACGCGCCCCCTGATGCCTGAAGCGGGTGAAGGCTTCGACTTTACTTCGTACCTCGAGTGCGTAGCGCGTCTGTCGGGGAGAAAAAAACTAGGCAAAACAATCGAAATGATAGTGATTATGTCTGTTTGCATTCAGGAAAACCCCTTAAAGGATAGTAGGAAAGCGCGGTAGTAAATCCGGCCAGGATCTATTGAATATAGTCAAGACGCTGTGGAACCCTTTTTTTGACGTAAACGCATTAAGAACGGCCATTTTCCTGTTGGCAAACGAGCTAGAATTGACATTCCACTGCGCGATAAACAATGCCGGATCTCGAGCCTCAAAGCTTCCTTTTCGGCAGACGGGCAACATCCATTGGATCAGCTTGGGAGACGCATGAATTTTAAAAAAGTTTCGAGCTTAGTAGCCGCGACTGTGGCGACCTCTCTTATATACCGACAGTTCGCATTGCGCGATTCATTCGCGCACAAAGTTGTTGTCATCACTGGAGGTTCTCGTGGGCTAGGGCTCGCGCTAGCTCGACGACTGGCGCGCGAGCAGGCTAGGCTGGCGATTCTTTCGAGAGATGAGCAGGAACTTGGCAGAGCAAAATCCGATCTTCTGAAGTACTGTTCGGTGGTTACGACCTGGCAGTGTGATATTAAAGACGAATTGGCCGTGCAATCCACGATTCAGAATATCGCAAACCATTTCGGGAGAATCGATATTCTAATCAACAACGCGGGAGAGATTGTAGGTGGTCCGCTTGCTACGATGACCCGAGAGGATTTCAGAAATGCGCTGGATATTCATTTTTGGGCGCCGCTATCTGTAACCTTTGCCACTTTACCTCATCTGCGCGAAGGGTGCGCTGCTCGGATTATTAATATTACTTCCTTCGGAGGCAAGCTCGCTGTACCTCATCTTGCTCCCTACTGCGTAAGCAAGTTCGCGCTGGTTGGATTCTCTGATGCTTTGCGAGCAGAATTGGCATCAAAAAACATCTTCGTCACTACCGTCGCGCCGGGTTTGATGCGCACTGGATCTCACAAGAACGCATTTTTCAAGGGCGACCATCAGAAAGAGTTTACTTGGTTTTCTTTGGGAGCGGGTAATCCCTTAGTATCCATGGGCGCAGACCGCGCTGCTCGCCAGATATTGAGCGCGGCTCGCCGAAGAAAGCCGGAACTTGTGGTCACGCTGGTAGCGAGATCAGCAATCATCGTGCAGGCTCTCCTTCCCAATTTGATGGCAAGGATCGTCAAATTGGCAGCTCGTTTTCTTCCGCAACCACCAACGCAAGTAACGAATGAAATCCGAAGCGGATGGGAAAGCCAATCGAAACTATCTCCTTCTATTCTGACATTCCTTGCGGATAGAGCCACTGAACAATTAAACGGCCTGCGCGGACGCGTTTCCTCCCGCAAACGGTAGAACCCTTGCCTGCAGGCTTTCTCTGATCGGACCCGGCAGAGCCGAACCGCTTTCAAAGCGCGAACTCCATTGAATGAAAGCTGTCGTTTTTCACAAGCCTGGAGAAATGAAGGTTGATAAAGTCGAAGAGCCGCAAATCGAGAACCCTCAAGACATCATCCTCCGCATAACAGCTACAGCAATCTGTGGCTCTGACCTCCACATCTACAATGGGCTTATTCCTCAGACAAAGCCATTAATCATGGGCCACGAATTCATGGGGGTCATCGAAGACTCCGGGAGCGAGGTGACCACCGTGCAGAAGGGCGATCGAGTGGTGGTACCGTTTCCAATAGCGTGCGGCGGATGCTTCTTTTGCAATCACGGCCTTCCGGGGCATTGCGAAAATTCCAATGCAAAAAATTACGGACCAGAGGGAGGACTACTAAAGGGAAAGGGCGGCGGACTTTTCGGCTATACGGATCTTTACGGTGGGTACTCGGGCGGACAGGCTGAATACGTTCGTGTGCCTTACGCGAACGTTGGTCCGCGCAAAGTCCCTGATGAGCTTTCTGATGAGGAGGTCCTTTTCCTGACCGACATTTTGCCGACCGGTTATACTGCGATTGATTGGGCTCAACTCAAAGGTGGTGAAACTGTTGCAGTTTTTGGATGTGGTCCCGTGGGACTAATGGCACAAAAGGTGGCTTGGCTGAAAGGTGCTGCGCAGGTAATCGGACTGGATCTTCAGCCTTATCGCCTCGATATGGCACGGCGGGCTGCGGATTCTGAGACGATTAATATTGCGGAGGGCGACCCGGTGGAGGCGATTCGCGCGATGACCGGCGGCCGTGGCGCCGACTTATGTGTCGATGCTGTCGGGATGGAAGCAGAACGCTCTCCTCTCGATAAATTATCGAACGTAATACATCTGCAGGCGGGAAGTATCAAGGCTTTAAATATGGCTCTCAGTGCGGTTCGCCGTGGGGGAGTCGTGAGTGTCGTCGGAGTCTACGGAATGCCCTATGACAAATTTCCCCTCGGTCAAATCTTTGACAAAGGAATTTCGCTGCGTTTCGGCCAAGCACCCGTGCAGAAGTATATCGACGAACTGCTCGATTGGGTCGCCGGCCGCAAGATTAAGCTAAACGATATTATCACTCATCGATTGCCCATTGAAGAAGCTCCCCACGCTTATGATATCTTTAAAAACAAAAAAGACGATTGTGTGAAAGTGGTGCTGAAACCCTAACGAGAAAACTCGCTGGTTATGAATATGTCGAATATCAACTTAGCCACCGAGTGGTTTGAAGTGCTTCAAACTACGGAGCGCAGTCAGACAGCTGTCATGAGGCTCGACCCAGGTCAATCGACGGGAGAACATGCCGAATCGCACGATAAGAGCGAGCAACTCCTTCTCTTACTTGAAGGACGATTGATGGCCGAAATCGGCGGTAAAAACTTGGCGATGAATGTTGGAGACGTCGTAATCATTCCTCCGCGGGTGAAGCATAAGTTTACTAATCCCAGCGACACAAGCGCGGTAACGTTTAACGTCTATTGTCCGCCTGAATATTCACCCGACCAAAAGGGATAGGTAACGCTACCCACTAGATGCGGCCGCCCTCTTCGGTTGAATGCGAGTCCGGCCCCCGGTCATTTCGCCTTTTTTCGCCACGACAGCCAATTTCACATTTGACGCGACGGAACCAATACTCTCGCAGCTTCACGGCGGCGACTTGAAACGGCGTGCGACCGTTTTGAACTGCCGGAACGAAGTAAGTATATGCTTATTCGGATTGGCTATGACATCGCGCTTGGCCTTTCCAATCCAACCGCAATAGTATTCCTGCTCCGAGTGCATTCATCGCGCGAATCGATGCTTGTTGGAGCGGAAAACTTTCGAATCGAACCGGAGTTAGAGGTCGAGGACTATCTCGACGCCTTCGGCAATCGCTGTGGCCGTGTGAACGCACCGGCAGGCACTATCCGATTTCTCAATGACGCCATCGTTCGCGACAGTGGCGAACCAGACACCTACGCTCCCGAAGTCGAAGAATCGGGCCCGGGTGAGATTCCTACGGATACTTTGTTTTTTGTTTTGCCGAGCCGTTACTGCGAGGTTGACAGCGAACTGCTGGATTTTGCCTGGAAGAGATTTGCCGCGATCACTCCTGGTTGGGCCAGGGTCCAGGCTATTTGTGATTTTGTTCACAGCCACATTCGTTTTGACTATCAGATGGCTCGAGCGAACCGCACCGCATTAGACGCTTTCAAGGAGCGGGTAGGTGTTTGCCGTGATTTTACTCATCTCGCCATCACTCTGTGCCGCTGCCTCAATATTCCTGCCCGGTATGTCACCGGCTACCTAGGAGATATCGGTGTGCCTCCTCTACCCGATCCGATGGATTTCAGCGCTTGGTTTGAAGTCTATCTGGGTGGGCGGTGGTACAGTTTCGATGCGCGACATAACCAACGCCGAATCGGCCGGATTGTTATCGGAAGGGGACGCGACGCAGTCGATGTGCCCATTACGATGGTGTTCGGCAGTCACCAACTCGAAAATTTCAACGTAATGACCGAGGAGCTGAAGGTAAACGACAACGTGAATCCAGGAATGAGGTCCTCATGTCTCCAGGAAGTGATGGTGGAAGCTAACTAAGCGGCCACGCGTTAGAGATAGAGGGATTCGATTTTTTGGAACCATTTACCGATTCTATGGCCGCGGCAACTTTGGAGGCGTGTTGGATGAGATGTTGCGTCAACTTTCTAATGCGGTTCTTCGGTCGGTTCCATGCGTCACCTTGCTGGTCAATACTAAAGCAACCGAGCCGGCTATGAAATTCATTCTGACATTTACAGAGACCCGGACGCGCAAAAAAGAGCTAAAGGCATAGCGCTATTCAAAAAGACGGGCGCTTGCCGCCAGATTGGATGGCCCGATGTTTACTAGATCGATTTAGGTCCGAAGCACAAGAAGTAGGAGCGAACGTGCGGTAACACCATACTTATCCCCGGGGTCAAACGTCCCTTTTTCGGATGAGTCAGCGATATTCGTATCGACCAGGAGCGCCCATTTCATACCACCGTAGCATTCTGGCAGCGTGAATTCTACCAGGTCATTGTGACCATTGATCACCAGTAAAAGAGTCGCATCTTTACTGCTTTTCCTTATTCCGGTAGCTTGAGCTCTGCCGTCCAGCAACATGCCGAAACAGTTCATTCTGGCATCCTGCCATTGTTCCGCAATCATCTCGCTACCGTTAGCGTTGATCCAAGTTACATCTTTGACACCGACCTCTTCGACACACTGACCGGTCAGGAATCGGTTCCGACGAAGAATTGGGTATTTGTGTCTCATGTCCGTGAGTTTTTTGACAAACTGGATCAGTGACTTTCCTTTTTCGGCAATATTCCAGTCTAACCAGCTGATCTCTGTATCTTGACAATAAGCGTTGTTATTGCCTTTTTGGGTCCGGGCAAACTCGTCTCCGGCTAATAACATTGGTGTCCCCTGTGACAGAAGCAATGTGGCTAAAAAATTGCGGATTTGGCGTTCTCGAACCCGATTGATCTCCACGTCCTCAGACGGGCCCTCCACACCCCAGTTGCAGGACCTGTTATCTGAGATGCCATCACGATTTTCTTCTCCGTTTGCCTCGTTATGCTTGTCATTGTAAGTCACTAGATCATTCAGGGTGAAACCATCATGGGCTGTTATGAAGTTAACGCAGGCGGAAGGTTTTCTTCCCAGTCGATCAAATAGATCCGGAGAAGCAACCAACCGGGTTGACAAATCAGATGCTCCGGCATCGCCCTTCCAAAAGGCTCGCACATAGTCACGGAACCGGTCATTCCACTCTGCCCATCCCGGAGGAAACTCACCTACCTGATATCCACCGGGTCCGCAGTCCCACGGTTCCGCTATTAACTTGACTGTATTCAGGACCGGATCTTGAGTACAGGCCTTCAGGAATCCGCTCTGGTTGTCGAACCCGTTGGGTTCGCGCGCCAAGATGGTCCCTAAGTCAAATCTGAATCCGTCTACTTTTGTTTGCTGTACCCAATAGCGTAAACTATCTAGAACCATCTGAATGACACGACCATGACTTAGATTTAGGGTGTTTCCGGTTCCGGTATCGTTAACGTAATAACGCGGGGTGTCGTGCGACAAACGATAGTAGCAACGGTTATCAATTCCCTTAAAGGAAAGGGTCGGACCACGCTCGTTGCCTTCGGCAGTATGGTTATAGACCACATCCAGAATGACCTCCAAACCGCCCTCGTGTAAGCGCGCTACCATCTCTTTGAATTCTCTCAGCGTCTGTTCGCGTTCGAAAGCATAGCGAGGATCAGGCGCAAAAAAGGCAATGCTGTTATAGCCCCAATAGTTCGTGAGCCCCTTTTCAAGAAGATTGCTGTCGTCCACAAATGCATGAATGGGGAGTAATTCGACCGAGGTAACGCCGAGCGATCGGATGTAATCGACGACTTCCTTTTGCCCAAGGCCGGCAAATTTGCCTCGGAACTTCTCCTTTATTTTCGGGAATTGCTTAGTGAACCCACGTACGTGCATTTCATAGATGATGGTATCGTCCCATGGAATCCGTTTTTGGCTGCGTGCCTCTGACCACTCAAAGCTCGGATCAACCACCACGCATTTGGGCATGTAGGGCGCGCTGTCCCTTTCGTCGAAAGTAAGATCGTCCATCGTTTCCATCTGGTATCCGAAGAGCGCAGGGTTCCAGGTCAATTCACCGGTGTGACCACATGCGTGGGGATCGAGCAAAAGCTTATGGGGATTGAATCGATGTCCCGCCTCCGGCTCATAAGGCCCGTAGACGCGGTATCCATAAACAGTGGCGGGTCCAACTTCTGGCAAATAACCGTGCCAAATTTGGTTGGTGTATTCAGGGAGCGCGATTCGCTCGAGTTCACGTTCGCCTCGCTCGTCGAACAGGCACAGTTCGACTTTGGTCGCGTTGGCCGAGAAGCAGGCGAAGTTTGTACCCTTGCCGTCCCACGTTGCGCCGCAAGGATGCGGAAGACCCTCTTGAACCACGCTTTTTCTCGTTTCCCTCATAGAATTATTTTCTCTTTTCGATTCTTACGCGGATTTAAAATTCGGAGCTTTCTTATAGAAGCACCCGCCCCCTACGGCATAGAAGTGACCACAAAAATCTGCACCAGGCGGTTATCGTCGTTTCTTGATCCTTTGCGAGCTCAAGAATTAAAGTCGCACCTGAGCCGCAATGCAATTGGGAGCCAGGAGCGGCTCTGTGGCGGGGGTGGATGTCAAGGAAGGCCCGCGGTTCGTCGTACTTTTGTCTTAACTGTACCTACGGTCGCCCAAGAAATGAGCCCACCCGTTTGAGCGGCTTAATTCGATCGCAGAAGATTTTAAAGGTGGCCAGGAGGGGAACAGCGAGCAGGGTGCCGGCAACCCCCCATAGGTAGGACCAAAGAAGAAAAGTCAGCAGAATGGCGATGGGGTTCAGGGTTAACCAGCGTCCGAGAAACAGCGGTGTCGCTAGGTTGCCCTCGATCATCGCACAGAGGAGATAGGCCAGAGGCGGCAAAAGAGCGTACCAAACCGAATCAAAATGAATCAATGAAACAAGCGTCATAGCGACGATGCCACCCGTCGATCCCACGAAGGGAATGTAATGGAGCAAAAACGCGGCGACACCCCAAAGTAACGGATGGGGTAGTCCGAGCAAACCGACAGAGATCCAAACACTCACCCCTAAACCAGCATTGATCAGCGTGACCGAAGTGAAGTAACGGGCTGCAGTTTGCTCAATTTCGGACGCGATTTCGACGACGTTTTGTTTCTCTGAGACACCCGGGATCATATCGACGAGCTTCTTGAGCAGCCTGGCTCCGTACAGCAGAAGGAAGAAAGCAAGTACGTGAACGATGACCAGAATCGCCAAAAATTTTGGAGCGTTCTTCAGAGCTACCTCCACAAAGCTCGGCCCACGGACGCTAACCTGAAGGATCTTGCCCGGGTTCAACCAGGCGCCGATTCGGTCGACCGACGGTGAACTTTTCTGAACGGCTTGAAGGATTGGCATCAAACGTTCCTGAATGTGATCGAGATAGCGGGGGAAATCTGGTTCGAACCTAGCCAGTGAGACATACAGCGCGGCAAAAAGGCAGATCAAGATTGTCAAGAAACCGAGGGTGCCGAGGAGCGATGCCCAAAAGCTCGACAAACCGATTTGTCTTAACCATCTGGTGACTGGCGTTAACAGGAAACCGAGAAAACCTGCAAGCACGATTGGCAGAAAAAGGTCAACAGCTACCTTTAGGGTGTAGAAGCAGGCAAAGAGGAACAATCCGATCACAGCAACTGCGAACCAGAGATTGAGAAATTTTCTGGGATCCTCGGGGTTTAAACCATCGGAAGTGTCTTTTGGATGGATCGGGTGCTTCATGATGCTTAGCGTTTCAGCCGTTTGTGTGGTGTGTATCGTTGAAACAGGGGTAACGGCTATATTTCGCAGAACAAGGACAGAAAAGATGCCTGGCCAAGGTAGGAAGGCGATTGGCCTCTACAAATAGATCCGGAAATGCCCTCTCTAGCGATCTACTGTCCGCCGGACTTGCTCCAGCGCGCGTTCCGTTAAAAATCGCCCGACCTAGGAGCAAGGGAAACCGTTTGCCTGGAGCAGCTTCGCCGTTAAAAGCGCCGGGGGTTCTTCGAACCATGAGAAAACCGCTGAGCTTTCCAAGATGAAAATGTCGACCGTCATCAATGACCTGAACGAGGATTCGTTGTTGTGCCAAAAACTGTTGTGATCGATCGCGGAGCGGGTCAGGCGCCGGCACACGCGTTCAAGCGGTGGTTGCTCGCGGGCTTGGAAGTTAAAGGCACGCAAGGGCCGCACGTCGAAGAGAAGGAGATCGAGCATCCTTGGTGGAAGGTGATGTGTTTGACCGGTGTGGATTATTTCTCCACACTTGGCTACCAGCCGGGCATCGCCTTCTTAGCCGCCGGCGCGCTATCGCCTTTAGCCACCCTAGTGCTTGTGTTGTTGACACTCTTTGGGGCGCTACCGATTTATTGCCACGTGGCCAAGGAAAGCCCGCATGGAGAAGGCTCGATCGCTATGCTGGAACACCTGCTAACTTGGTGGAAAGGGAAACTTTTCGTACTGACGCTCTTGGGGTTCGCCGCGACTGATTTTATCATCACCATCACCTTGTCGGCAGCGGACGCTAGCGCACACTTGATCCAGAACCCTTTCGCACCGCCCTTTTTGCATGGCCAATCGGTGCCAATCACGCTGCTCCTCGTGGCGCTGCTCGGAACGGTGTTCCTGAAGGGATTCAAGGAGGCCATTGCAATCGCCGTCACCTTAGTGGGCGTGTATCTGGCGCTTAATCTCATTGTTGTTATTATCGGGCTGGAGCAGATCGCGACTCACCCTCACGTGTTTGCGAATTGGAAAACCGCGCTCTTCGCCGCTCATGGCAGTCCGCTTGCGATGATCGGTTTAAGCTTGCTTTTATTTCCGAAGTTAGCGCTGGGGCTGTCTGGTTTTGAGACCGGGGTGTCTATGATGCCACTCGTCAAGGGAGCGCCGGACGACCAGAAGCCTCGGCTGCCGGCAAGATCCGACACACACACCGTTTGCTGTTTACTGCCGCGCTAATCATGAGCCTTTTCTTGTTGAGCACGGCGCTCATCACTACGCTGCTGATCCCAGCCGACGCTTTCCGCTCCGCGGGTTCGAACGGCGAGCCGGCTGGACGGGCTAACGGACGCGCACTCGCCTATTTGGCGCACCAATTCCTGGGCAACGGATTTGGTACGATCTACGATCTTTCGACCATTGCGATTCTGTGGTTTGCTGGAGCATCGGCCATGGCAGGGCTTCTGAACATCGTGCCGCGTTACTTGCCGCGCTAAGGATTGGCGCCAGAATGGACTCGCGCCAGGCGCCCGTTGGTGCTGATCTACACGACTATCGGCTTTGCGGTGACGCTGCTCTTCCACGCGAACGTGGACGCGCAAGGCGGCGCATATGCAACGGGCGTGCTCGTTCTAATGACTTTTGCCGCGGTGGCGGTAACTCTGTCGGTGTGGCGGGGTGCGCATCCGGTAGCCGGTATATGCTTCGGCTTGATCACGCTCGTATTTATGTATACGACTTTGGTCAACATCATCGAGCGCCCCGATGGCGTAAAAATTGGCGCTTTTTTTATCGCCGCTATTGTCCTAAGCTCTCTAGTCTCGCGCGTTTGGCGCACGACGGAATTGCGGGTCGAGAAGATCACGCTCGACAGTGAGGCCCAGCGTTTCATAAACGAAATGGACGCAAAGGGGGAACTGCGCATCATCGCGAATCAACCGCGCCGGTGCGATGACACCGAGTATACTCACCGCGAGCAGGAACAGCGCGAGGATAATAACATCCCTTTGGATGAGCCCATCATTTTCTTGGAGATCTATGTGCGGGAAGCGAGCGAGTTTTCCGCCGACTTGAACATCCACGGTGTTAGCGTTGGCCGCCACCGTGTCCTTCGCGGCGAGAGCGCTGCAGTAGCTAACGCCATTGCCGCGTTTCTGCTGTATTTACGCGAGGACAAGGGAAAAGTACCGCATGCATACTTCAATTGGACCGAGGGCAACCCGCTCCTATACCTCTTGCACTATGTTCTTAGCGGGGAAGGTGACGTTGCCCCCGTGACCCGTGAAGTCTTGCGCAAGGCTGAACCTGATTCGCAGCGCCGGCCTGCAATCCATGCTGGAGTCTGATTTTCGCGAGATGATCGGCTAAAGGGGCTATCGGGATGACGACGGTGCGGCGACTTGAACAGATTTATCGCTCGGGTTTAACATGTCGTTGAGAAGATAGTGGGCAAACGCAATAGGAAGATGAGCAAAAACCTCACAATCTACTTGAACGATCACCTTGCCGGCTCCGTCGCGGCCTTGGAATTGGTGGATCGTCTGATCGAGACCTATAAAGGAAAGCCGCTCGAACAGTTCTTTAAAGATCTGCGTAGCGAAATCGACGCGGATCAAGGCGAGCTACAGGATCTAATAGAAAAACTAGGCGAAAAGGAAAGCCCGGTTCGGAAAGCAGGCTTGTGGGTGGCCGAGAAGTTCTCCCGCGCGAAGATTCGGTTGAGTGGTTCCGAAGAGGACCGAATGGGCCTATTCCATGCCTTCGAAGGGCTGGTTCTCGGAATCACTGGTAAACGAGCTCTTTGGACCGCACTGGCTGCTGCTGCTGATACCGCGCCGCAACTTCGATTATTGGACTACGCGCGCCTGGAAAAACGAGCAGCGGAACAATGTGGCCGCGTTGATGCGAAACGCTTAGAGATCGCGCGAAAGATCTTTAGCTCGGCATAGTCAGCAGGATCGAAAATTGGACGACGACGGGAAAACACAATGAGTCTTTAGGAGCCTATGAAGCTTCTGTCTCGCGACGTGAACGATAGCCGCAACAAAATACTCGGACGTCTGCGGCGACGCTATTGGCGCGGCTAGATGACAGCATCGAGACGGAGATAGCAAAAGTTGGACGCGAGGGAGTGGTGCATGGTGGGTTTGCCAGTTTTTTGGAGTAGAATCGGTTCGGGGCGGACGATTTGGCAGGCTTCCAGGCAAAGCCCTGGTACTCCAGACAAAAGTACTGCGCAGAGAAACTCGGCAAGGGGTAGCCCTGATGACGCTCTGCGCCTCTATCCTCAAAGACTTTTTCGCTCCAGGTTTCCCAATCGATTTCCTTCAACCGACGATAAATCCGGTCCCCTAGTCAGAATTCCAGAGTGATCTCACAATGAGTTATTTCCGCACATCCTAGTTCTCAGGAGCAAGTTCTTCTTCCGCTCGAGGAGCGAGGGAAACAATCCCTCGAACCGCCTCATCGATATCGGTGTAAAGGGTGCTTCCGGAAGACGCCCCTCTTTTTACCGATCGCGCGGCTCCTTCAGTTGGCAAGCTCCAAAGGCCAAGAAGAATCAGAGCATCGGAGAGGTCAAGCCTAAAGGAATCCGCCATTTACCCACCGTGATTGCTGATCTTGACTGGATGGCGGAGAGCAGGATCAACCAGGCTTTTAGTTCTTTCAGACGTTCCAGTTTCTCCGCGCGAAGAGTTCGCCAGGATAACAAATCCGTGCCGATTCCTTTGGCAGCCAACAAGCGCGCGACCACTCTCCCTACAATTTCGTCGCCTTCGCCCCTGAAAGGCACGATCGCCGTTCCGGGCTGTTCAGGTGGATTATTCGGGTCGTTGCTCCAATTCCGTTAAGCTCTCAAGACTCATCTCCTCGATTAGTTCGCGCAATTGCGCATAAATCCGAGATTTTGTTGGATTAGATGCGCCCGGATAAAGGTCGTTTTCGATCACTCGGAGGGTGGGCAAAATTAGTTCTTCGGGGATTCCTCCGAAAGTTGCATCCGCTCAATTCCTCAGGAAAGCTTTGGCCTCCGGAAGGCGATTTCCAACGCGGCCCTCATCTTCGCTTGCGCTAGAGTCCGATTACCGGTCATTCGCCTCTTTGTGACCTTCGTCACAAATTTTGCCGTCCAAAAGACATCGGGTCAGACAAGCGGAAAAGCCTCGCCGGTCACGGCAGCCAATTACACATTTAACGCGACGGAACCAATACTCTCGTAGCGTCTGCTCATCGGCCTCCACTTCGTTCCGCAGCCTCGCGGCGTCATAGCTCTCCGCGTAAACCGGCAGCCCTTCAATCTCAATCGTGTATTTTATCACGACCTTGTATTCCTCTTTCAAGCGCTCAGCACTGGATGTGAGACCCACGTCCGGCATAGTATGAAATTGTTCTCTTCGAGCGTCTGTTTTTCCGAGATGGCATTTTCGTTAGCGGAAAGCCTCTCGAACAAATCGAGTAAAAGCGGTAAGCACCACAAAACCGGGACCTGCTCCGCTCGCGGTGATTCCCTATTGCTGTTCCTGAGCAAGCCGTGCTAGTCGGTTCGAAAGAATTAATAAGCTAGGAACCCACAGTCCAATGAAGATGCCAAACCTTTCTGCATGCGCGGGGTCATGTTTCTTGGTTGAAAGCCACGTGGCAATTGAAGCTGCAATCGAGAAAAGGCCTGCAGCAAGTGAAGCATGCGACAGCAGCCTTAGGCTTCCTTTATCGAGCGATGTGTTCATACTAATATTCCAGCGGAGCGTATGTTGTCTTTCGCCGCTAGAACCTGCCTCGGATGTGGGAAGGTCTATTTATTTCCTTCGTCCTTCGAAAAATTTGCTGACAGTGCGCATCAGCGGGATTGCTGAATACTTGTCAATTGAAGCTAGGCGACTAGCAAGGCTGCTAGGATCCGAAAACTTGGTACGAGAAGGTGAGGCTCGCGGAAGGTCATGAGCGACCGCGCGAGAAGGCCAACTCGTCTAGTTTCGACCGCCGAGAGATCCTTGGTTCATAGCCGTATAGCCTCGGGTGCAGAATAGGAATCGTCCGCCTCAGATCCTCTATTTCGCGCGGAGGCAGGCGATCGTAGGCCTCCTAGATCTGATCAACCTCGAGGGTTCGGGACGGAAGAGGATCGTACAACGATCAAAGGGATTGCACCTGCAACATTTCTCGACGGGACTCACGACCAGGTTACAGTTCTCTTACGAACAGACGGCGTGTGAGTGTAGTAAAACGAGGAAAATCCTTCAAACAAACGGGCAGAAGCATCCCACCAAAACGAGCCGGCGCGCACAACCGGGCCAAGGGGTACTTCGCACGACTTGTGGAAGGGGAAGTCTTTGATGGGAGACCCAGAAGTAGAGGAAAAGAAGAAGTAGTGATAGGCACCTGGATCATTGTTGGTCGTAAAAACGCCATAAAGCCAGAGCCGACTATCGGATCGAGTGGCTGCGCAGGCCCGACAATTCCACAGGAAACTGCCTGCTCATTTCATCGTAAATGCGACGAACTTTAGCGCCGTAATGTTCGCTCGCAGATCCTGATTGCGCACCCTCTGAAGCTCCGCTGAAAGGTTTGCTTTGCATCGGCTCCCTCGAGCCGGTTTAAGCGGTCAATCAAAAGCGTCTCAATCGTCGTCACTCATCCCAACTAATCAAACTGACAAATAAAACTGAATGAAAATAATCCTACTGCCAATCTTTGGCGCCATCCTGCTCGTTTACTCATCCCAAGGCCAGCAGCCCACGGCTACACCTCGCGATCCTGCTGCTTCGGACTCAACCGAGGCGGATAACACCAAACGTAATTCTACCGAGCAAAACAAGAATACAGACAACGCGGAGAAGCAGTCCAATAATAAGGACGATCTCGCGCTGACGCAGAAAATCCGACAGGAAGTCGTCAAAGATGGATCCCTGTCGATGAATGCTAAAAACATTAAGATCATTGTGCGCGACGGGAAAGTCATGCTGCACGGTCCAGTCGACAGCCAGCAGGAAAAGGACACTATCGGCACTAAGGCCGGTGAGATTGCCGGCAAGGACAAAGTGGACAACCAACTCGAGATCAAAGCGAAGCAACAGTAAACGACAAATTTCCCTAAATCTCACTTAAGCAAAAACAAAAAGGTAAACTATTATGAAACGTTCCGCATTATGTCTGGTCGATACAGAAGATCAGGCTGCAACCATTGTTGAAAAACTTAGAAGCGCTGGCTTCTCCGATAACGACATTTCCGTGCTCTTCCCGGACAAGGGAAGCACTCGTGAATTCGCTCACAAAAAAGAAACAAAGATGCCCGAAGGTGCAACCATCGGCGCCGGCACGGGCGGCGCCGTTGGCGGCACAATTGGATTGTTAGCCGGCATCGGTGCATTGGCCATCCCGGGCCTTGGACCCTTCATTGCCGCTGGACCTATTATGGCGGCACTCAGCGGAGGTGCCATTGGCGCTGGGGTCGGGGGACTCGCCGGCGCCCTGGTCGGTCTGGGGATACCTGAGTACGAAGCTAAGCGCTATGAGGGCAAAGTAAAGGAAGGTGGCATCCTTATCTCGGTTCATTCCGAAAACAACGATGAGACGAACCGCGCAAAAGACATCTTCAAAGAAGCGGGCGCTCATGACATTTCGAGTACAGGAGAAACCCATGCCGATGTTAAGGCACAAGATGTTTCCGACACGAGAGACACGGTGATCGGTGAAGTTTCTCCAGGAAACGACATCCCTTCGCCTCGCGATTCTACAAGCGGCGCAGGGAAGGGTTCCCCTCCAAGAACAGCCGACCAGCTATATCAGGCTCAGCACAGCGTATCGGAGATACCGGCTGGAACTCAACCACGGGAGAGCGGAGATGAAATTGCTGCTGAGGTGCCCCTCTCGGAGGAAGAAGTAAAAGTCGGAAAGAGAACCGTCAGCGCTGGCGAAGTTAACCTGCAAAAGAAGGTAAGCACAGAACAGGTCAACGTGCCCGTCGAGCTAAAACGCGAAGATGTTGTTATCGAACGCGTTCCTGCTCACGAGACGGGGCCGGCTGGGAAGGAGCCATTCCAGGAAGAGCGCGTTGAAGTGCCGTTGAGTCGAGAAGAGCCAGTGGTCGAAAAGGAAACTCGTGTGACCGGAGGCGTACGCGTGCGGAAGACCGAAGGAACCGAGCGGGAGACAATTCAGGAAAGCGTCCGACGCGAAGACGTCGACATCGATGAAAGCGGTAAGATTAGCGGAAAAGGCCGGAAGCCGACTGACTCCGGTACCGGGGAAGAGAAATTATAAATTGCGGACTAACTTTCCGATAAGACGGAGGACGGCACTTCAGAATGAAGTGCTGTTCTCTTTTCTTGATCCTTCAAGCCGGGGGTTCAGCTTAAATTAGCCAATCAATGTTCAAGGATCAGCTGGATGGCTATCAGACCCTAAAGCTCTCGATGAAGTGCGCCGCAGACTGGATGAAACCAAACTCACAAAGGAAATTCAGAGCTGCCGGACCCCGACTAACGCCGAACTTCGCGAGCACCTCGGTGCGAGGCTCAACCGGACCCAGCGTTTGCTGGATCGATTAGAAAATGGCGAGACGCTCGACCAGGAGACGCAGCAGCAGCATACCTTTCCCAGCAAGGCGAGCGCAAAGCGCTTGGTAAAAGCCTTGAAGAAGGCTGCGACCACCAGACGGCCCACGAAGACCTCGAAAGACCCGTCGGCAATGAAGGGCCCCCTGGCCAGCGAAGCGCCGTTGGAAGAGCCTGTAGTAGGAGCGAGTTGTGCCGCAAGGCAGACCGCTCTCGGAAAAGGAGAGCAACCCTGATGTCTGAAGCCGGGAATATCCCTGCGCCCGCTGCGGTCTGTACGACGTCCAGATGAGGGGGATCCGTCGAATAAACTGTAAACCCGCGGCGCCCAGGATCGGACGCTCCGTAAGAAAGCCTTCCTTGGCCATACCGACCCGACTGCGTCCGTCTTCAGACCCCTCCGAACAGGAAGTTAAGCCGCAGGGCGACCCAGGAAAGATCCTCCGGCTGGCGATACCGGTGAGTTTGGAATCGGTTTTCCAAATGGGGTTTAACGTCATCGACCAGGTGATCGTCGGTCTGTTAGGAGCCGACGCAGTGGCCGCCGTCGGCTTGTCCAATAGCATCGCTTCTATTGCCTTGCTGCTGTACGCCTCGGGGGCGTCGGCGCCGGAGTGACGTTAGCCCGCGCCTTCGGCCGCAAAGATCTGAAGGAAGTGTCGCAAATCGCCTCGGCCGGTCAGGGGCTCTCTGGCCTTCTCGGCCTGATCACGGCGTTTCTGCTGGTCTGGTTTTCTCAACCGCTCTTGCGGCTGGTGGGGGCGGATCCGAAGTTAGCTGGAAGCGCTAACGGCTACTTTCAACTCTACGCGGGGTCGATCGCCCCGATGATCTTAAGCGCGGTGACCAGCGCGGTATTCCGTTCGCTCAATGCCCCGCGCACGCCCCTAATCATCACCAGCGCCGCAGTTGCGCTGAACACGGTACTCGGTTTTGTACTTGTCCTCGGATTTGGTCCCATCTCTTCTTTCGGCGTAGCCGGGGCCGGCTGGGCCACCCTCATTTCGCAATGTGCTCGGTGCTTGGCGTTGATCCTGTTTCTCTATGCCGGCAAAAAGGGCGTGCGCTGGGTTTGGCCGCTGCCCGGTTCGAGGGTGGGCGCCACGGCAGGCAAGCTCCTGCGCTTGACCGGCCCAATCGCGCTTTCCGAGGTGCTCTGGGGCATGAGCACGTTC
>DATNNZ010000100.1:0-4949 GCA_035601575.1 Chthoniobacterales bacterium | reverse complement strand
CACAGCCTGCGCCGAGATGCTTGGTCTCAAATTCAGCGGCCTGTTTGCCTGGCTTCTATGGCGCGGGGTCTATCTGAGCAAACTACCCGGCTTGGAACGCAAGGTGCGAATCTTCACCGACTGGACGCTCGAACTCTTTTTTCCTCGGGACGCAGTGCAAACCATCGATTTTGACGGTTCTGATTCGCGCCAAAACGAGCCAGAACTGACACTCAGATGAAAAGAGCCATCATGTGCGTACTCCCTGTCGGGGCCGCGGGCGGCGCCCTGTTGAGTTTAGCTGGTTTGGTCACACCGGTTATCGGAATGTCCCTCGGCTGTGTCTACGGATTGGTATTTTACCTGGTCGCTGGCCGACGCGCTAGTACGCCTGGGGGAGGTCTCTTATGGGGTCTCGCATTTGCGCTGCTGTTTTGGCTGGTTGGTCCGGCCGCCATCGGACCCTTATTTGTGTCCACGTTACCAGGGTCGACGATTATGTTAGACACAGTGCGCGCCCGTTTCCCGGACCTGGTTGGTTACATCCTATTTTTTGGTGCTCCACTTGGCATCTGTCTTGGCGCCGTGAATCGGTTCCCGACGCTGCAACGGGTTAGAGCAGACAAATTTGATCTATCTCGCGCCGCTGTGGTCGGCGGCCTAGCAGGTATAATCGGCGGATGGGCGTTTGGTCAGTGGATGGCGAAGGTAAATCATTTTCCGCTGATCGCGGGTCTGATTCATCTGAGTTCTCGCAACGCTGGAGTAGCATTACATTTTGTTTTTGCCTTTATCATCGGCGCGTCTTTTGGTTTGCTTTTTCAGCGCGACGTTCGCGGCTATGGATCTTCCCTGGGATGGGGATTGGGATACGGTATTTTCTGGTGGTTTCTCGGACCAATGACGATGATGCCGCTGTGGCAAGGGCGCACGCTGGACTGGTCTTATCAACACGCTCAGGAATTATACGGATCCCTAGTCGGACATATCGTGTACGGGCTGATTGTCGGGCTTATTTACGCTACCGTTGATCGACTCTGGGCTGCCTTGTTTATTGAGAGCGATCCGATCAATCGCGAACCAGAAGCTCCTGGTTCACGCACGTTGCGATCCATCGGGTGGGGGGCGCTGGCCGGATTGGTAGGCGGGCTGGTGTTCCTGCCGATTATTGCGGTTGTTAGCGGCCTGACCAATATCGCTGGACTCGTCGGTAGTACATCGCCTGCTATTGGCGTGATGGTTCATTTGCTGAGTAGCGGGCTGATCGGCATCAGTTATGGGGTGCTTTTTGAACGTGAGTCGCCCGACTTTGCTGCTGGCATCGCCTGGGGCCTGCTTTACGGGCTGGTGTGGTGGTTCGCAGGCAGACTAACACTTTTTCCTATTTTGCATGGGTTATCTTTTACTTGGACACGTGAGGCTGCCGCCCAGGCGCTTCCCTTGTTGGTCGGTCATCTTATCTACGGGGCGGTGACCGCGATCGTATTCCTGGGATTCGAACGCCACCATCGCGATTGGCTGCTAATAGATCCCCGTTTCGCGGCGAGACTGGCGCGCCTTCGCCGGCCACCCGGCACGCCGGCTCCAGCACTCTGGTTGTTTGCTTCGGGCCTTGGAGTACTGCTCCAAATCATTTTGACGTGATTCGTGGCTGTCCTTGACTGCCCTGAGTGCATGATTTGCCTGGTCCGGGTTTCCTCTGTTCAAGCCGAGAGGAAAATCTCGGACGCGCGGTTTAACTCCTCCTCCGAGCGGCTCACCTCATCTCTCCCGGTCAGTTCGCAGGCTTTTTTGTTGGTTTGAGTCTTCCGATACGTAGGAAGAACCTTCCCTTCATATTCACTCCCAAAACCACCCTATCGGGCAACCGCCCGTAACCTAAGTGACAAAACGTCGCCGGATTGGCTGCACTTCGACGCTCGGTGCCCCGCACCGATCCGTGGCTTCGCGATTGTGCCGCTTGGATTGGCAAGCTTTTCAGACGAACGGCTATGGATGGCCGAGCTCTCTCGCTTGGGTGCAATCAAATCACCTCTAATCGAGGAATCTTCTGCTCGCACTTTGGAGCTCCGCGGTCAACGAACCAAGTGGGTACATTTTATAAAAGCTCCTATGATTCGCGATCACCACTTTTTCAGGTCGTGG
The DNA here is from genome assembly GCA_035601575.1 of Chthoniobacterales bacterium. Classification (GTDB taxonomy): domain Bacteria; phylum Verrucomicrobiota; class Verrucomicrobiia; order Chthoniobacterales; family JAFAMB01; genus DASTDH01. The sequence goes on along the minus strand of DATNNZ010000100.1, from coordinate 2,825 downwards.
CCGGAATTACTCAACTGCAAAAGAGATCGTGCAATCCCGGACCCCGCGGTGGTGAATACGAACCGTCGTCTTCAAAATTAGAAGCCTGCTGGTTAGTTTGAACTGGACTTATCAGTCTTGCGTTGGATGCAGTGACCGTCGAGGAGCAACCTGTTGCAAGCACAACCGCAATTCCAAGCACTACTGCTGGTAACCTCCTCTCGTCTGATCTGATCCAAGAAATACCGAGAGCAATAATCCCTAAGCAACCGCCCACTGCCCGCAGGATATGCCGTTTTGACTAAATCTTGATCTAATTTCATTCGATGAATCCATAATAGGCTACCCTTTCTTGTCCGAATTTCTTCCCTGAGCGCAAATGCAGGCGACCGAATTTCGGTATGAATACGCTATCGCAAAATCCGGCTCTAGAGTGGCGAAGTGGTACTCTTCGTAGAAGTCGATCTGAAGGCTTTCTCTCTCAGAGCCGCCGGATTAACTCGACAGGATGTTCTTTGGAATGTCGGTGTTGTGAATCTGAAGGATTCACAAAATCATCTTCGCGGCTATTTGAAGATCGTTTCTACTTTCCAGACAAACTGCGAATAAAGACTACCAGAGTAGCCACATCATCTTGGGTGAGTTTCTTTCCGAACGCCGGCATTTCGCCTTTAACCCCGTTTAGGATTTGAGACTTAATCCGTTCGTCGGTCTTTGTCACCTTGTGGAGATCCGGTCCTTCGTCTCCAGTTGCATCAACGCCGTGACAATGCGCACAATTAAGGGCAAACAACTTTGCTCCTGCCGTGACTTTCGGATCTTTGATCGCTGGGCTTTGCGCGACCGATTTACCGGAGGGCATGGAAGTGTTGGACTGAACGACGCGCGCCGTTCCCAAAAAAGAGCCGACAGCCGTTCCGGAGATCAGCAGAGCGGCGATCAGAGCCTTTACTTCGATATTCATTATGATGACACGGGCTAACGGTTCAAAACCATTTCGCCCCCCCAGAAACCCGCCATGCTGATCAGCACCGCCGTGGTCAGGATTGCGATCAGATAAATCGAGAAACCAATTCTCGAGGTTCGACGTTGCGCGATCGAACGCCAGACGACCAGCGCGATTAACAGTCCGAAAGAAGGCCAAACGAAATAATGATGTAGTAATGTAACTCCTGATCCGACGGCATCCCACTTGGTGAGTAGCAATCCAGAAATAACTGCGGGCACGGCTCCGAGTGCAGCTAACAAGAGCGTGAAATAACCGGAAAAACGAAAACCCTCACGAAACTTACCAGAAGGCGCAAGCGAACCGACACCATCCAGAAGAGCAGAAGTTAACGCCAGGGCGATCGGCAGATGAGTGCTTCCGCCGTGCACCCGATCCCAGAAGCCGGCATCAAAGAAATCAGTCGCGATAAACATGACGAAGAAAGAAGGTCGGTGCTAATCAAGCCGAGGAGCGCAGACGGAGACGATCCGTATTGGGCGGGTATCTCCGTCGGCCAGGCGTGACAAAGCCAGAGCAACTCCGCCCTACGCTAGGCGAGCGGAGAATCGATCGTGGCCAGAGAATGCGCGGTTTCCACGTAGTTGACTTCCCTGATTCCCAGAACCGATCGCAACTTATCTGCCGGAACTTTCATGGGCCCGGCCTTTGGCGCGGTTCCCGGAGCGGGCTGAGGGAAGGCCGTCGACATTGCGGTGTGAAAACTCATATTGCCTTCCACCTTCTGTACCACTTGATGAATGTGCCCGTTAAGTACTGCCACCGAACCAAATCTTTTTAACATGGACAAAGCCTGAGCACCATCATCTGTTCCCCATCCCCACTTTGGATAGACCTCCCAAAGCGGCACGTGCGCAAAAACGACGATCGGCGTACTTGCACCAAGACCACTCAAATCCTTTTCCAACCAGGTTAGCTGATCCGTTCCCAAAACCCCCAATCCGCCTTCTGGGATACCGACAACATTCACCAAACCGACGAAGTGAACGCCCTTATGGTCCATACTGTACCAACCATTACCCTGACTCCCTTTCCCAAATCTTTCTCGGTATTGGGCCCCATTGTCGCTAATCACATCATGTTCTCCGGGAACATAGAAGATGTCCGATACTCCGGTATCTTTGATCACTTGGCTAAGCGTATCGAATTCCTCCGGCTCGGAAAGATGGCTTAAGTCGCCGGTGTGAATAATCAGATCGGGCTTCTTAGGTAACGCTTTGATCTTTGCGACGGCGAGTTTAAGTGTTCCGACCACGTCCGGGTTCGCTTCCTTATTGAACCCGATATGACTGTCGCTGATTTGGACAAAGGTGAAGTCCGCGGCCGCAACCTCCGCGCCTCGAGCCGTGCTCAGCATTCGTGAAACAGCGATACCGCCGGCCATGGTATAAACCACACCGGTTCCCGCCCAAGCCATACATTTCAGAAATCCGCGACGATCGATTCCGTCGTCGTTGTTGTTCGTTTTGATATAATCCGACATAAGAATTTTTATTGAGTAAGAACGGCGTACAAACTGCAGCCGCCGAAGAGTAGTACCGCAGCCGCCCCGAATATATTCCCGCGATGCGGTGCACCAGCAGCCCGTTTGGTTTTTCCTGGTCTCGCACCGAGGTGATCAGGGCGGCGACGCATTATTTGTTTAACAGGGCCCCTCTCAAAAGTGAACCATTTGGCTTTTGGATTTCCCGATCAGTGGAGCGTCTTGAGGTAAGCCACAATGGCAGCGGTATCCTGGGCGTTATATTTCTTCGAGAATGATGGCATCTCGCCCTTTATCCCGCTCTGGATCACGAGAGTCATGTGCGCACCGCTAATTTGGAGTTTAAGAAGACTCGGG
>DATNNZ010000099.1:0-3292 GCA_035601575.1 Chthoniobacterales bacterium | reverse complement strand
ATTGGAATCGATGCTGTAGGCTGACAAGAGGTTGCTGTAGAAGTTTGCTACGTAGGCGAATTGTGGCCGCAACGGTGCCCGCTGCTTACATTCCAGCAAGACAAAACTGATAGCTAACGCTAACGAAACCCTAAGCCAACTTCTGCTCATGGCGCATCTTCACTAGTCCTTCGGAGTGGTCAGGTTCCTATTGAGTAGTCCAGGGTCAAGGCGAGTATCGAGTGCATTAGATGTAACATTGCTCGCAGGGGTCTGATGTCCACGAACCTCAACGAAATCCTGGACGCCCATGTCGAAGCGATCATCTCAGTAGCCGCAACCCGCCGGAGGCTCAAAATCCCTGTCCGCACTATCAGGGCTCAATCCTCCTCGGGTTGGGTGACTTTCCAATCAGTCGAATCACCGAACTCACGCCCGCCAGCTGGGCAACCCGAAAATGACTAACCAAATTTGGACACGCCGCCAGCCGTGCGGTTAGCCAGGCGGATACGCTAGAAGAAGATGAAATGGAGCAAACCGGACGGCTGATCTAAGTGTAGCGAGCTGACAACATGAAGGGCCGGGTGAAGCAATAAAATTCATTCTTGCTCGAGGCGTTAGTCGAACCGCGTGGTGGGGCGGCGAGCAGCGTCATTGATTCAGAGTGGTGGAACGAATGCTGGACAGAGCACGTTCCTGATCCGCTCCAAGAACTGCCGGATCGCTCGATTGCCGAATGATCAGCTTGGTAGGTAAAATCGTTTTCAGCGGTCCTTTTTCTTTCAACAAGACCGCCACCGCCCTACGCCCTTTTTCCTCAAAGGATTGATGAACCGTTGTTAGTCGCGGCGCGCTCATTCTGGCCGCGGGGATATCATCAAAACCGACGACGGCTAAATCTTCCGGGATACGCAATCGACGTGTGCGGGCAAACTCCATCACCCCAAGGGCCAGCCGGTCACTCGTGGCCAGGATCGCAGTCGGACGAGGCTTGTTCTCAAGAAAGAATTCGCCTGCGGTTCTGCCGTCCTCCTCACTGCTCCGCAGACATTCCCAGATTTTCATTGAAGTCTTTGTTCCGGCGGATTCAATCACGCTGAGATAGCCTTGCATCCGGCGCCGGGCGACTTCGAAACCTGCTTTACGCAGACGTCCTCTATCAATGGGTCCAGTGTATCCGTCGATGTGCAAAGGGAACGTTACGATTGCAAACCTTTTATGTCCCAGATCTTTGAGGTGTTGTGCACAGGCGCGGGCCGCTGCCCGTTCTTCAATCCCGACAAACGGAACGTTAGGGAGCGAGAATTGGTCGACCACCACCATGGGCAAACCTCGATCTACGACGGTTTGGATGGTGCGACCATCGTTTGGCATGGTGTAGATGATGAGACCGTCAACTGCGGCTCTCCGCAGGATGTTCTCATAGCCGTCGCCACACTGCAGGAGTAGCAACCCGAGATGTCGTTCGCTGCAGGCTTCGGCAACCCCGCTCAAGAATGCCGAAGCCGCCGGGTCTTGAAAGACGTGGTACAAAGGAGAGGCATAGACCACGGCGATGGAACCCGCAAAACCGGTTCGCAACATCCTGGCGGCTGGATTCGGTCCCGGATAATTGAGGGATCGCGCCGTAGCCAAGATCTTTTGGCGCAACTCAGGTGACAGTTGATCAGGCCGGCTAAAAGCATAAGACACGGAGGCAACCGAAACACCGACGGCTTTAGCTACATCGGTCAAGGTGCCCCGGTCTTTCAACGAGGGTCGCATGTGAGTGCCACTTTAACTGAGATTTACTTAAAGCATTAAATTTCTTTTTTGACTTCTCCGCTTTCTATGGTTTTTATACTTAAAGCATTAAGGGCTTGCTCGGTTCAACGCTCTTAATGTTGGAACCCTAAGGCTGTTAACCCCCCAAGCCATGGAATTACGACACCTCCGATGTTTTTCAGCCATAGTCGGAACCTGTCGCGCCGACTTGTCCTCCGTAGTCCCACGCCGGCGGAACCATGGAGGAAGGATTTCAGCGAGACTTCGACGAGATCGGTCGAGTCGGTTGGCCCAGTTTACGTCTCATCTTCTACGCTCTTCCTCTCTGCGTCTTTGCGACTCTGCGTGAGATTTTTTCACCCTTTCCCCAGATCCGCCCAATCTATCGCCGACCATTAACGCATCGTCCCCACCAATCACTAATCACCTCCGAATCCTCCTCCCTCCTTATGCTCACTCATTCACTCCGTCTCGCTATTCCACTGATCCTCCTCAGTGCCCCGCTTCAATCCGGGCTTGCGTCGCCCGGCGCGACGGTTCCTTGGATAACCTATTACTCCGCGGAAATGAGTACTAACGGAACGCGAATGGGCCCTGGCTACCAGCCGTTCACCGTTGAAGCGGAATCCGCGGAGCGCAGTTGCATTAAGCTCTCCGAAACCGGACAATATGTCGAATTGACGGCTCAAGAGTGGGCCAATGGTTTGGTTGTACGCTACAGCATACCAGACACGGCGACCGGAGGAGGGTTTGATTCGACCATAAGCGTCTATAAGAACGGCGTATTTGTTCAAAAACTTGCGGTCACCTCAAAATACTCCTGGCTTTACGGCTTTTATTCTTGGACTAACAATCCGTCCGACGGTCATCCTCGGAATTTTTATAATGAAGCCCGGCTGCTGGGCCTCAATGTCGCCCCAAACGACAAGATACGTCTCCAGAAGGATGTTAGCGATGCGTCGCCTTACTATATCGTTACCCTGGTCGATTTAGAGAGGGTCCCGCCTCCGGGGACGATGCCGGCGACGGGCGGTTGGCTTTCGGTCAAAAACCCTCCGTACAATGCCGCCGGTAACGGGGTCACGGATGATTCGGCCGCAATCGATAATTGCATCAAGCACGCAATTACTCAGCACAAAAAAGTCTGGATACCGGCAGGTAACTACCTGGTAACGCAGGACATCACCAGCACCATTCCAGGCGACCTGGGTTTACACGATGTGACGATCCAAGGTGCAGGCATGTGGTACACCAATTTAGTCGGAGATCCTAACCTATATACCGATCAGTACCGTCGGGTACGCGTGATCGGGGGCGGCAGCAATGTTCACTTGGCCGATTTCGCCATTGAAGGAAAACTCAATTACCGGAGCGATCCCGAAGAGAACGATGGCCTATTTGGTTCCTACGGCACCGGATCGACCATCGAGCGGATTTGGGTAGAACATACCAAAGTTGGGTGTTGGCCGAGTAACTCCGACGGACTGGTCATCAGTGATTGCCGTATGCGAGATCTGATCGCGGACGGATATAACCTGAATGTCGGGAT
>DATNNZ010000098.1:0-31522 GCA_035601575.1 Chthoniobacterales bacterium | reverse complement strand
CTTCGACCGAGCTTGAAAGAATCAACCCAAACCTCATTGGAGGAAGTATTACCGGCGGCGCCAACAATCTCTGGCAACTGATTGCCCGGCCAATCCTAAGTTTCGCACCTTATCGAACCCCGCTCAAAGGGGTCTACCTTTGTTCCTCTTCGACGCCTCCCGGAGGCGGGGTTCATGGAATGTGTGGCTTTCATGCCGCCAATGCTGCCGTGAGCGATCTGCGGCGGAAAATCTCCCGTTAGCGGTAGGGCCTCTGGTTCGCTCGTGTCCACCGCTTCTGTTTTAATCTATCCGGATACTAGCTCCTGTTTAATCTTCGAAGCTTTCCCGAGTACATAATGCGGACCTTTTCCCGGTAGCGGCGACTGTCCCGCCAACGCGAATCGTTTGACGGTTCTAGGCGATATAAGGAAGCGATTGACTGAGTTCAACCAAAAACCGCCGGGCGTGCCAGGACGGTCGCCGCTACCGGAAGAAAGACCGATACAATCGCAATCGGCAATACCGTTACGCCGGCTGCCCCGTCCCCGTTCCGCATTCCGCAATCCGCATTCCGCGTTTCTGCGGTGGCTGGTACAGATTCTTCAATCGCAGAAAGTGAACCTCGAAGCATTCGTATGAAACCAGGGCCAGCAGGATTGTACCGATTATAGACAGCCCAAAGAATGCGATGCTTTCCGCATCGATTTCGGCTTTTCCGGAAAGCGGTAGCTTTAATAGCTTTTGGACAGGAAGATGAAAGAGATACATACCGTAGGAAATCCGGCCTAGCCGTTGAACAACCCCGTTCCGAAAAAACGGGAGATCTTTGGTCTTTAACATCCCGATCAGAAAGGCCGAAGTGAGGTCGATCAAACTGTATCCCCAAACCGAAGAATAAAAACTAGGCAGATTAATCGGGTACCCCAACGAGGCCGACGGAATCGGTGAGCCTTGTACATGGGAGACTATAGTAAGACCGAGACCGGCGAGGACAGTGATGCTTGCCAACACGGCAAATTTCTGACCAAACCCAGAGCGAAAGCCGGGAATTCCTAGTGACACAGCAGCTCCCGCGGCAAAGGCGTCGAGGTGAGAAAGGGGTGAGTTGTAGACCGCATTTCCGATGGCTTCAGGGTCCGAGTAAACGGCTGACGTTTGCAACTCGGTGAGGAACCGAAGGAGGGGCGCGGTTGCCAGTAAAAAATAAATCAGAATGGGCAACCGCTCGCGGTTCGTAAAATAAATGAGCAGGGGCCAGAGTAGATAGAACTGCATCTCCACGCCAAGACTCCAGAGATGGGTATAGGCCTGGTCATTATTAAACCATGGTAGGAGCCGCGCGATATTCAGCGTTAATGTCGACAGGAAGGGAATGACTTGAGGCAACGACGGCGGCTGCCGGGTCAACCAAAACACGCCGGCCAAGAAAAACACATAACCAAAATAGGCGGGAAAAATCCGCAGTGCTCTTCGCCACTGGAAAACCAGAAAAAAGTTCCTCGCATCATATTTTTCTTTAGCCGGCGTCAGGATACCGGTCATCAGAAAGCCAGAAAGCACGAAAAAGGTCTGCACGCCGATCCAGCCAAACTGCAAAATACCCTGCCAATGAAAACACATGACGCCGAAGACACAAAGTGCCCGTAGCGCATCCAGCCTTGGATTGTAATCCATCATGGTTCAGAAACTTCCCTTCATGTAGCCCCGGTTTTTTACCGGGTCGTTCAGAGCCGCTAACGACTCTCTTAGGATTTTGACGGCGAATTGGCCGATTTATTTGGCCAAATGTGTTAGGGCGAGGCGTAGGCCGAGGCGGTATCCGCCCTCCCACGCACTATGCTGTGCCATTCCTCCCGACCCGTCCACCTATGGGATCCCAGGCGAAATCACTGCTATGAGCGATGTTGAAGATTATCCGGGACCTAGTCGTCAGCCTGTGAAGGAGGGACAAGATCCGCGCGGTCGAGCCGATGAAAGCATGGTCAAACCACCCGCCAACCCTCATCCAAAGAAAGGGAAGACCCGGAAACAAAAGCAAAAACCTCAATAGGGTTCGCGACAAAACTTGGTCGAGTCGCCTTCTCCGGCGGCGGCCTCATTCCAAAAGGTTTCCTCATATCCCTTCGTTCGTTTGCGCGTACCACGACGGTTTGCCGGATCCGCTGGTGACCGAACATTCGAGAACGACTACTTTTTGGTGAAGCGCTTCAATCCGACCGGCTGCGTTGACGAAGGGGTGAAATTGTTGAAAAATGAGTTTTGCTTCTTCCTTCCGATTCGCCCGCACCCTTTAATGTCCTGCGGAAGATGAGTGACGATCCAGAAACAGTAAATGCCCAGGACGCAACTGATATGCCCGAAGTAAGCGCCCCTTCTCGGGTTGTTGGAATCGGGGCATCGGCCGGCGGGCTGGAGGCTTTTTCGGAACTTCTGCGGCATCTTCCTCGGGATACCGGCATGTCTTTTGTTTTTGTCCAGCATCTCGAGCCGAAGCAGACAAGCCGACTCACCGAAATTCTTTCGCGGATAACGGAAATGCCCGTGGAGGTGGCCGCCGACGGAGTGCGGATGCAGCGAGATCGACTTTATGTGATGCCGCCCGGTCTGGACCTGACTCTATCCGACGGTATATTGAAGCTGGAACCGCGCACCGATACCGGTGGTCGCCATTTGCCGATCGATCATTTTTTTCGTTCGCTCGCCAGAGAGCAGGGAAACAAGGGAGTTGCGGTCATTCTTTCCGGTATGGGGAGCGATGGGACTGCCGGACTAAAGACGGTCAAAGAGAGCGGAGGAATGACCTTTGCACAGGACGAGCTATCGGCCCAGCACCAAGGCATGCCCCGAAGCGCGGTCGATTCCGGTATCGTGGATGTCGTTGCCAGTCCGCGGAAGATTGCAGAAGAACTTGGACGTTTGGCTCTTAGCCCAACGTCCAAAGTTGTGAAAAGACGTCCGGCTTCCGAAAGTAGCCTCAAGCGCATCTTTATCCTTCTGCGATCAAAGACCGAAGTAGACTTTGGCCAGTATCGGAAAACGACGGTTCGCCGGCGAATCCAGCGTCGGATGGTGGTTCAGCGGCTCGAAAGGTTGGACGATTATTTGACCTTTTTGGAGCGTAATCCCGACGAAGTGGATGCTCTTTACAATGAGCTGCTGATCAATGTAACCCACTTTTTCCGCGAGCCGGAGACATTCGAGGTCCTACAGACTCTGGTCCTTCCCAGGCTTTTGGAAAACCGGGGACCGAATGATCCCATTCGGATTTGGCTACCTGGGTGCTCGACCGGTGAAGAGGCTTATTCCTTGGCCGTTATCGTAACAGAATTTTTCAATGGCAGGCAGGAACCGCCCGGGATTCAGATTTTCGCGACCGATGTGAGTGATCGGGTACTAGGAATCGCGCGAAAAGGCATCTTTGATCAAAGCGTCGAGTCTAATGTGTCTAAAGAGCGGCTGCGACGGTTTTTCGCCAAAATTGAACACGGCTATCAGGTCAACAAACAGATTCGTGATCTCTGTGTTTTCGCGCGCCAGAACGTGCTTCGAGATCCGCCTTTTTCACGGCTGGATCTCATTAGTTGCCGTAATGTGCTGATCTATTTTGAGCCGGCCGCCCAAAAAAAATTGATCCCATTCTTTCACTATGCTTTGAAGCCGGGAGGATTCCTGTTGCTGGGCGGGGCAGAGACGGTGGGCAATTTTCTTGATCTTTTTGAACCGGTGGATCAGAAGACCAAACTGTTCTCTAAGCGACCGGTCCAGAGCCCTTCTCTAACGCGGATGGAGGGCGAGCTTCCCGACCCGAAAAGCGCGCAACTCTTGGCAGACTTCACAGGGCAGACCGCCTTGATGCAACCCGATCTCCGGAGGGAGACAGATCGCCTGCTGATGGCCAAGTACTGCCCGCCAGCCATCGTAGTGGATAGCGGAATGAGAATCGTGCAGTTCCGTGGCAACGTGGCTCCTTTTCTCGATCCTGAGCCCGGCGAAGCTAGTCTTGATCTTTTTCGGATGATACGAACGAGTCTGGAGATGCCGCTGCGCGCGCTGCTCGTCGATGCGAAAAAGCGAGGGCAAGCGGCTCGTAAAGAAGGAGTACTGGCTCACGGCAGCGGGCTAGTCAATTTTCTTAATTTAGAGGTCGTTCCAATGCCGGGACCGGTGACCCGCGAACACTGGTTCGTTTTGCTTTTCGAAGATAGCCGCATGCCAATTGAGGAGGCCCCGTCCCCGGACTCGAAAAAATCCGGGCAAAAACCAAAAAATGCTCGGGTCTCTCAACTCGAGCAAGAGCTTGCTGCCACCAAAGAACATCTTCAAACCCTCATTGAAGAGCAGGAATCAATCAATGAGGAACTTCGCTCGGCCAACGAGGAAATTCAATCCAGTAATGAAGAGCTCCAGAGCACCAACGAAGAGCTGGAGACGGCCAAAGAAGAACTGCAGTCCACCAATGAGGAACTGATCACGCTCAATGAGGAGCTCAAGGGCGGTAATCTGGAATTGACCGAATTGAACGACGATCTCACGAATCTTTTGCGGAGCGTTAACATACCGATCGTGATGGTAGATCGTAAATTGCGCATTCGCCGCTTTACGCCCGTGGCGCAAAGAACTTTGAAACTGATTCCCGCTGATGTTGGTCGAGCGATTACCGATTTGCGAGGCGATATCGAGATCCCGAAGCTGGAAGAGTTGGTCTACGAAGTGATGGAAACGCTCAGTACGAAAGAAATAGAGATACAGGATCTTCGGGGACACTGGTATCGTTTGCAGATTCGGCCTTACGAAACTGCTGATAACAAGATCACCGGCGCGGTGATGATTTTATTCGATGTCAATTCCGTCAAACTGGAGAGCGAACGGAGCAAAGTGATGATCCGCTATGCCGAGGCTTTTGTTGAGACAGTGCGCAATGCCGTTCTCGTGCTCGATAGCAAGCTCAAGCTCGACAAGGCTAACTCGTTCTTCTATGAGACATTTCAGCTCAGTCCGAGAGAAGCCGAGGGTTTCAGCATCTACGAGATCGGGAACGGACAATGGAACATTCCGGCGATGCGGACGCTACTTGAAGAAGTACTACCTCAGAAATCCAAAGTAGAGGATTTTGAGATTGAACATGAATTCCTGCGAATTGGTCAAAAAAGAATTGTATTGAATGTGCGACGATTTGAAGGGCACAACCCCGAAGATAGCCTTATCTTGATTTCTATTGGCGATATCTAGTGGGTTCTGATAAGCCTGGATGGAGGCCTGACAAAGTCGTCAAAAAGGCGTGACCATGCATGAGACTGGCAGAGCCGAACTACAACGTCGACTACAACCCAAGGGGGTAGCAATCAGAACGGAGAGATTGTGGTCAGAGCATTTCGACCCGTCGCTCGCTGCGGAATACAATTTATCGCCGGTTGCTCATGTCACGCTCGATCGGAATGGCTGCATTTGCCGGCTCAATTTAGCTGCCGCCAATCTTTTGAAAGGGGACAAATTCCAACTCCGTAGTGTGCCGTTCTTGGCGTTTGTCGATCGATCCTATTGCCGGGTTTTTCTCGATCATTTAGCTGCATGCATTCAATTCCGGAAGAAAGTTTCCACTGAACTGATGTTAGCCGGCCATACCCGGAGCGGAGCTCCGGTTGAGTTACAAAGCATTCCGGGTGTTGACCAATCGGGCTTGATTTGTCGAACGGCGATCATCTCGAAATCGGAAAGAGAATCGGCGCCGAGAGCTCTATCCGGCGACCGGCAATATTACGCGGAATTATTCGAACTTTCTCCCGACGCAATCCTCGTCCAGGTAAACGGCAGGATTGCAAGTGCTAATCCAGGTGCGGTGAAACTTTTCGGTGCGGGAAGCGTCAACGAACTGCTCGGAAAAGGTTTTTTTGAAATCGTTCACCCTGACTATCATCAGACAGTCCGAGAGCGGATCGAGCGTATTCGACAAGGAGAATCAGAATTGCCGATTATTGAGGAGAAATTTGTCCGCACCGACGGCAGGAGCGTCACCGTCAACGTAATGTCTCGACCCGCTGTCTTTCAAGGTAAGCCAGCCATTCTGGTCCTGGCGCGTGACGTTTCGGAACGACTGGAGCTAGAGGAGGATTTGCATCGGGCGGAAGATCTTTCCGCTCAGATCCTGGCGAATAATTCAATCGCCACCGCGATTATTTCCCTGGAAACAGAACGGGTTCTAAAGGCAAATGCGATTTTCTGTACATTGAGCGGTGTTGATCAGTCCAAAGTCGTGGGTCGCTCGTTGTCGGAGGTCGGCTGGCGTCTCATCACTGGTCAGCAAGATGATATCACCAAAAACCTCGGACCGCAGAGCTCGATTCAGAACCGCGAAGCGCAAGTGCGGAGAGCGGATGGCAGTGTTACCGATGTGTTAGCTTCGGCCAAAACCATCCATTTCGGCGGCGAACAGTGCGTATTATTAATGGTCCAGGACCTTACCGATCTACAGCGGCTGAAACAGGATGTCGTCGCGATCTCGGAGGAGGAGCAGAAGCGTTTCAGTCGTGATTTGCATGACAGCCACTGTCAGGATCTCACTGCGATTGCATTTTTTGCTGAGACGATCGCGGCCGCATTGGATTGCAAAGATGGGGAAAGCGCCGGTCAGATCCGCGTGCTAGGAGATATGGTCCGCAAAAGCGCGGAAAACGTCCATTCGCTTGCTGCCGGACTGAGTTCGCAGCAGATCGAACAGTCTGGCCTGGCCGCTGCGTTAAAGGATTTAGCTTCTCGCACCGGTCAGCGTTTCGGCCTGGTCTGCACGGCTGAGGTAGATCGCACGTGCCGGTTTCGAGACACGGTATTAGCTGTCCATCTATACCGGATCGCCCAGGAGGCTACGAGCAACGCGGCCAGGCACGGCCACGCTAAAAGAATCGATATCAAGATACGGCTCGAGGATGACGTGGGTATCCTTCAAATCGAAGATGACGGGCAGGGTTTCTCAATAGAAAAGAAACCGAATGGTCTTGGGCTGCGAACGATGGAGTATCGGGCGACAGTGATTAAAGGAACACTCAAAATCGATTCCAAACCAGGAATCGGAATAGTGGTTACTTGTTCATTTCCCGCATTGGCAGCGAAGTAACCATTTTTTTGAAGACCAGGGAAAGTTCAACTCACCGCAAGGCCGTTCGTAGAATCAGCGTTTTTGTTCAAGACCCGAAGGAGTCGGCTATTTCCGTCGGTCTCCGTTATGTATCTGACCAATCGCCCGGTATTACCCGGAACCGAACAGGAACAGATTTTGCATACTATAACACCGAAGGGAAACGGATCCGAGATGCTTCGGAATTGAAGCGTATCCGATCTTTGGTCATCCCTCCGGCATGGGAGAACGTCTGGATCTGTCCCCAGGCGAACGGACACCTGCAGGCGACCGGAATCGATGCCAAGGGCCGAAAACAATATAAATATCACCCCACTTGGCGAGCGGTCCGGGACGAAGCAAAATTTGAAAAACTACTTTCATTCGCTGAGGCCTTGCCGAAAATCCGGGCACAGGTCGACCGGGCTATGCGACAGCCGGATCTCAGCCGGGAAAAGGTCTTGGCAACGGTAGTCAGACTCTTGGAGGTGTCTCTCATTCGTATCGGCAATGAGGAGTATGCCAAGGAGAACAAGTCGTTTGGTCTAACCACGATGCGCAATCGTCACGCGGAAGTCACCGGAACAAGAGTCAAATTTCAATTTCGAGGAAAGAGCGGCAAAAGCCACGTAGTCGAAGTCTCGGATCGACGTCTGGCGACCATCATTCGAAAATGCCAGCATTTGCCCGGACAACAATTATTCGAATATCTGGATCCAGCTGGCGAGGTTGTCCCGATTGGATCTGAAGATGTGAACGAATATTTGCAGAAAATCAGTGGTCAGCCATTTACGGCCAAAGATTTTCGGACCTGGGCGGGGACCGTTTTAGCGGCTATTGCTCTTGGCAAGATGGAAGAGGTGGATAGCCAGACTATGGCCAAGCGGAACGTGATCACCGCAATCGAAGCGGTCGCAGGGATGTTAGGCAACACCGTCGCGATCTGTCGAAAGTGTTATATTCATCCTACGATTACTGCTAGTTACCTTGATGGAACGCTAGCTGGAGCTCTCCGCGTGAAGGCCGATTCTCAGATTGCTCATCATCTGCACGACTTAAAGCCTGAGGAAGCGGCAGTTCTCGCGCTGCTTCGACAGGAGCTGACCCGGCAATCGGATAAGCATCGACCTCCGAGCAGATCATGAAGATCGCATTATTCCACAATCCGGCGGCTGGCAGCGCCGTACTCAAGGGTAGCAAGTTAGTTCGCCAATTCGAAAATGCCGGGTACGAACTACTTTATGTTTCGATAAAGGGTAAGGAATGGGAAGGAGCGTTTCGTGAGCCAATCGATCGAGCGGTTGTTGCTGGTGGAGACGGAACGGTCAGTCGACTGGCTCCTTGGTTGGCTGGACGAGGCATACCGTTTGCCATCCTGCCGCTCGGGACCGCAAATAATTGTGCCAGAAGTCTCGGCCAAATGCATACTCTCGAGACAATCATTTCACATCTTCGCTTGGCTCGGATCAAAAAACTCGACCTGGGCATTGTCACTAGTTCTGCTGGTCATCGAATTTTCATCGAATCGGTCGGCGTGGGCCTTTTGGCTGCGTTTATGAGCGAGATGCGCCTTCTGGAGAAAAAGAAAAGGTCTCGACTTCGACTAAGTCCCGAGAAGAGATTGTCCGAAGCGACTAAATATCTAGCGCTCCTCGCGAAAGAGTTTCCGGCGGCCCGCTGCGAGCTTCTCCTGGATGATGAGATTGTTTCGGGAGACTTTTTGCTCTTGGAGATAGCCAACGTGGGCTTCATTGGTCCGAACCTGGAGCTGGTGCGGGATGCAGACCCCAGTGATGGCTGCTTTGATGTGATCTGGGTGGGACGCGACCAACGGAAAGAATGGCGAAGCTATCTTAAGTCCCGCCGGCGAGGTGAAGACGTAGCCGCACCGGTCGATGCTCGTCGATGTCGGAGGGTAGTATTTCGTTATGTCGACGTTCCAGTCCACGTGGACGGAAAAGTCTACCTTACGATGGCTACGCCGATCAGTATCAGAGCCCAATCAGCGGCGGTCGAGCTGCTTGACTTTTCGTAGAGAGCGATCCCGCTACGTCCCGCTAGAATGTCACAAAGAAGTCCCAGGGCGCGCCTGAGAAACGTTGGCAGCGCCCTGGGTTATCGTCGGTGTTCGTCACTGTTCGTAACGAAGCCATAGTTTGGATCTACCAAAGCTGGCCAGCGCTCTTGACTACGTTTTTTACATCCGCTGCGGAATGCTTAAGCGATCTGGCAACGACAATTCGAATTGAGGACCATTGAGTCGCCTCGTGTTGTTCGGAGAAAAACGCGCATCGGCGGAAGATTCCGTCGGTAGCCGCCTTAGTATATGCCTGGAAAATGTCGCGCCGCAGAGTCCCGCCCTGCCAGTCTAGAAGAAGAGACACGAACCGTAATTGAAGAAGCAAGAATTGTGCTCCCTGGCATTCAGGCAGTTTTTGGTTTTCAGCTGATCGCGGTATTCAACAATGGTTTTCACGGCTTAATGCCTTCGGAACAACGTATGCATTTGATTGCGTTGATCCTGACCATGATCGCTATCGCTTTAATCATGACTCCGGCCTCCTATCACCGCATAGCAGAAAAAGGGACTGTCTCACGCCGATTTGTAGAGATTGCTTCGCGCTTACTGGCCTGGGCGATGCTTCCACTCGCGTTGGGAATGACCGTTGATCTATTCCTCGTGGCGCGTCTTGTTCTTAACAACGTGACCCTCAGTATCGGGATCGCCACGGTCTTACTATTCGTGTTCTTCGGGCTTTGGTACGTTTTGCCATGGATCGAGCGACGCTTCATCCGAAGCCGCTCGAGTCCAAGGACGGAAGAATGACAATTTACCTAATCGCTGGCTCAAATTCTATCGCGGCCGGAACCGTTGAACACGTGGGGGCGACTCAAAAGCAAATCGCCGACTGCGGGACCACAGCCGAGATATAAAATGACAACGCCTGAACACTCTGCCGGCTCGGAAGCGGACCCTTTGACCCAACCGGCAGATTTGCGAGGCAAACGTTCGCTTCCGGAAATTGGAAAACTTCCTGCCCGTGAGTCGGCCTCTTGGATCAGTAAGATATTTAAGTTACTGGGCCCCGGTCTCATTACGGGTGCGGCTGACGATGATCCAAGCGGAATCGCGACCTACTCCAGCGTGGGCGCACAGTATGGTTATGGGATGCTCTGGACGATGCCATTCGTGTATCCGTTTATGGCGGGAATTCAGGAGATCAGTGCGCGCCTCGGACGTGTGAGCGGACGAGGAATTGCCGGCAATATGCGGCAATTTTATCCTCGATGGCTTTTGTACATCCTGGTGGGATTGTTGGTCTTCGCCAATGTCATCAATCTGGGAGCTGATATCGGTGCGATGGGGGCGGCGGTTAACTTGCTGCTGGGCGGGCCAACGCTGCTCTATGGTGTAGTGCTTGCCACCGTTTCCGTTGTTCTTCAGATCTCTATTCCATACCGGAAGTACGCCGCAGTCTTAAAATGGCTTACGTTGGGCCTGTTCGCATACGTGGGCACTGTCTTCGTTGTGAAAATCGACTGGGCTCAAGCCGTCCGTGGAACATTTGTGCCCAACATTTCTCTTAATGGGCAATACTTGGGCGCCCTGGTCGCGGTGCTGGGAACGACCGTCAGCCCCTACCTCTTTTTTTGGCAGTCCGCAGAGGAGGTGGAGGAGATGCAAAGTCCTCCGCGGGAAAAGGCGCTCAAGCAAGCCCCCCATCAGGCACCGGGCCATCTCCAGAGGATTAAGATCGATACCTATCTTGGAATGGCTTTCTCGAATTTGATAGCCTATTTCATCATCCTCGCCGTCGCGGCTACCCTCAATGCGCTCGGCAAGAGAGATATCGATACGGCCGCTCAGGCCGCCGAAGCCCTTCGCCCGGTTGCCGGAGAGTTTGCTTCACTTCTTTTCAGTCTCGGAATTATCGGCACCGGATTGCTGGCGTTGCCAGTTCTCGGCGGGTCGGCCGCCTACGCCGTCGGTGAAGCTTTGCGCTGGCCAGTGGGTCTGGAGCGCAAGGCAAAGGAAGCCAAAGCATTTTATGCGGTCCTCGCGCTGGCAACTCTGATCGGATTGTTGCTCAACTTCTCGAAGATCGATCCGATCCACGCCCTCGTGTGGGCTGCTATGATCAATGGGATTACCGCTGCGCCGGTGATGTGTTTCATGATGCTCATGGCCGGCAACCGAAAGATAATGGGCAAGTTCACGCTTCCGCCGTACCTCCAGATTCTCGGTTGGGCCGGAACCTTGATCATGGGCTTCGCGGCCGTAGGAATGCTGTTGCCCGGAGCAGCTGGGAAGTAGGTGGGATAACGCCGGTAACGCCGACAACACGGTGAGCGCCGGGAACTCTAAAACACGTGAGAGGTGATTGGTGATCAGTGATTGGTCGGAAGTCAGAAGCCGGCAGGAGTGGGAACGCCAAACGCCAAACGCCAAACGCCAAACGCCAAACGCATCCGCCCGGTTCCTGCAATGCGAATGTGACATACAATGCAACTCGAAACCCTCAAAGATCTCTATATCCACGAATTAAAAGATTTATACAGCGCTGAGAAACAACTCATTAGAGCGCTGCCCAAGATGGCCAAAGCCGCCAAAAATCAACAGCTGGCGTCCGGTTTTCAGGAGCATCTCGAACAGACTAAAGAGCACGCCGCTCGCATCGAAAAGATACTGAGTGAGCACAAACAGTCCACGCGAGGATCTAAATGCAGAGGCATGGAAGGACTCATCGCCGAGGGTGCCGAAATGATCGAAGAGGAGGCGGACCCAGAAGTAAAGGATGCGGGACTGATTTCGGCTGCTCAAAGGGTTGAGCATTACGAGATTGCCGGCTATGGCACCGCCCGGACCTATGCCGAAATGCTCGGTGACAAAGAGGGCGCGACGCTGCTTCAGAGGACGCTCGGCGAGGAAGAACAAACTGATCAGAAGCTCACTCATTTAGCAAAAACCTCGATCAACGTTGCGGCTGTCCGGTAAGGCGCGCTTCCCGAATAGCCAATGGTCAAATCTCAATAGCCCATAAGAGATAGGGATGAGGGGCTCGGGAGGCGGTAAGCAGTACGTCATCGCTCGAGGCTCACAGATCCTGCCTTCGGCGGATCTGCCGTCTTCGCAGACTACGGCGCGCCCTGACAATCAGCATGTGCAAGATCATAGAACTGAGCCGCGACGTAGGCTTGGCGGAGTCGGGTTTCGCCCTGCTATCGCCCCGATCTATGTTCTGCTCGTTTCCTAGGAAGCGAGTTTCATTTCTGGTGCCGCCATTCCGGCAACCGGTGCCAGACCCGAGACTTGAGAAGAATTCGGAATCTAGAATTCAGAATCTGGAAGTTGGAAGGGGATGGTGTTGTTGCCCCAATGGGGGAACTTGCCTGCCTCTTTGATGCACACGAAAAAACGCGGGATCGGAACCGTTTCGTCCCGAGACAACGAACGAATAAATTAGTACTTCGTCAGCAGGATGTGCCATGCTTGAGGTGCCTCCGTCGATGAATCCTACTGCAGCGTCTCGTTTTGCCGAACATCTTAGAACTCACCAGTCAACGATAACCGAAGCCTGGGTTAAGGCGGTGAAAAGCGATCGGGAAATCGCCAGTTCACAAAAGCTCACGCTGTCCGAATTAGCGGACCATCTTCCGGCCCTGTTTAACGACCTGATTGAGTACCTGCAAACCTCGGCCACCGAAGGGACTCGTGAGAGGGTCACGCAAGAGGCTCAACGCCATGGCAATCAACGTTGGAAACAGGGCTATCGGTTGGTTGAACTGCTGCGAGAGCTCGGAACGGTGCAGCGCTTGCTTCTTCGGCACGGTCTACATAGCTTTGTTCAGCTGCATCCGGAATTCACTGCGGATGCTGACGACGCGAGGGAACTGGTCAGCCTATATTTCGACGATGCAACCATTGGCTCGGTCGAGCAATACGTCCAGAATTATGGCGCTCAGTTGAGTGAAACCAGCCACTCTTTGGCGGAAGCCAACGATCGGCTGCTTAAGACCGATGGATCGAGATTGGCACTCATCCGGACTATTTCGCACGATTTGGGTAATTTTCTAACCAGTTTGACCTGGGTGGTTGAGGCCTTCAGCTTTGAGGCCGACGAGGCTGAACGGGCCAAAATGCTGGAGGTTACCAAGCGCAATCTGGCTGACATGAGTTCGCTGGTTCGCGAGTTGACCGATTACTCTGTTCTACTGGCTGGGGACCTAAAAGCTGAGTTCGAACCGATTTCCTTATACTCCTTGTGCGAAGAGATTAAGGAATCTTTGTCTCCGATGGTTATCGCGAATGACCTTACCTTGGAAGTTGCCAACAAAGTTGGTGCCGAGACGATATGGACTGACGCTCGAAAACTGAAGCAAATCATCGCCAATCTGGTTTCTAACGCAATCAAGTATCGCCGGCGAGATAAGCCGGATGGATTTGTCAGGCTCGTTTTTGGGTCTTCTGACGAAGAAGACTGGCAATTAACCGTCGCCGACAGCGGCGTTGGAATTCCGCAAGAAGATTTGCAGAAAGTCTTTGAGGAGTTTCGGCGAGGCGCTCCCAGCGAAAAAATTCAAGGCGCGGGACTCGGTCTGGCAATCACCAAACGGTTGGTCCTGCTTTTGAATGGCGAAATCAGCGTGTCATCCGAGGTCGGGCAGGGAACTCAGTTTGTGCTGACGTTTTCGAGAAATTCTCCTGATCCATCCTCTTCAGCTCACTCTCGTCGGTGAGGTCAAGGCGCAAAGGCGTGACCGACGTGTGGCCGGTTTCTACCGCCCAACGGTCGGTGCCTTCTTCGGACTGCTCGACTGGGACGACGGTAAACCAGAAATGCTCGCGGCCCATGGGATCGGTGTCGCGTACCATCTTGCCGTCGTACCGGCGGAGGGATTGCCGGGTCCAAAGAATGCCTTTGGAATCTGCCGGAATATTTATGTTAAGCAGTTGCGGTGCTGAATCGTGAATCACGAGCTTGAGAACTTCTTCTAGGTGTGGCTGTAATCGTTCAAAGTCTGGCTCCTCGTCATCGGCGGGCGTGCTCACGGCGATACCACGCACACCCAGTAAAACCGCTTGTTTAGCAGCTGCCAAAGTTCCAGAATGCCAAGTTGCGCTGCCCAGGTTGGAACCCAGATTGACCCCAGACAAGACCAGGTCGGCACCGCCCCAAAAATGCAGACCTAATGCAACGCAATCCGCCGGCGTGCCATTGACTCGGTAAGCCTCGAAATCCTCCACCGGAGTCCGCTTATATCGAAGTGGCCGATTCGAGGTAATTGCGTGCCCCATGGAAGATTGTTCGACGTCAGGTGCGACGACCCGCACAATACCAAATCGACTAGCCACCGCCGCCAGGGCGGCAATGCCAGGACTGTAGATTCCATCATCGTTGGAGACCAGGATACGCATATTTCAATGTTCGATTGACACTCGGCCAGCGGACTCCGGTTCCTGAAGGCAATAGCCTATAGCCAATAGCCGAGGGAAACGGTCAAAACGCAATCCGTTTCTTTTGTCTTATAGTGCCCGGCGAGCCGTTCGCAGGTCAGCGACGAAGTGTCGCATCGCCAGCTGTCGGGAATCTGAGTCTTCTATCCGCAGAATCGAGGATGGGTGAACCGTCACAACGATCCGCGAGCTCAATTCGGATTCAAGTAGTTCACCACGATGTTCCGAAATCTTTGTTATCTTGCCGAACACAGCCCGGGCCGCGGTCGCACCGAGACAAACCAGCACGCGTGGCTGGATTGCTTCCAGCTCGGCGATGAGCCACGGACGACAGGCAGTAATTTCGCGGCTGTTCGGCTTCTGGTGAAGTCGTCGTTTTCCCCGCGGTAGCCATTTGAAATGTTTTACTGCATTCGTGACATAAACTTCTTCCCGGTCGATCCCCGCGTCGACTAACCCGCGATCCAATAACTGTCCGGCCGGTCCGGAAAATGGAATCCCCTTTAAATCTTCCTGATCTCCCGGCTGCTCACCAATCAGCATCATTTTGGCGCGTTCGCTTCCGTCCCCGAAAACTGTCCGGGTCGCATTTCTCCAGAGCTCGCATCCCTTGCAGATTGCAGCGGCTGCTCGGAGTTCTCGAATGCTCGATCCAGCAGGCAAGAATTTCCCAGCGCCGACTTGGGTTTCTAAATTACGCACAACGATAGTTCGCCGATCAGACCGGCCCTGAGTCTAGTTGCGTTCCCGGCGTTTTCGACCTGATGAGCAATTCCGATTCTCAGGAAGAATCTCCTTCAATTCTTCTCCTGCGCGGTTGCCATCGATAAACGGACGCGCCGGCCGCCGTCGCTACGCTTTGGCGCGTTCTAGCGCTTTGGTTCGGCAGACACTGTAGAGCAGCCGCGACGTAGCCTTTGCGAAGTCGGGAGCGCGCCCCTGCTAATCTACTCGATTCGCCGATGGTAATAGCCGGGCGGGCTCATTCGTTTACGCTTTTGAGCGATGATTTCGATGATCTCCTCTGCCAATCGTGAGACTTTGTCCACGGCGCCTTCTTCCGCCGCAGCACCATATTCCTCGAGCACCATTGAAAGCCTTTTAAGTCCTACTGGACTCCGTTCATCAATTTGGTGAGCATTTCGCGGCTTTTCGTTTCTCTTACCGGATTTTGAACGCATGAACTTGTGGGGGGATACAAAAATGGCTCCGAATCTCAGCCGAGTCCGAAACCCAACCAATTAGATACCAATTGGCTCGCGAAAGATATGAGGCGCCACCCTGATTCCCGCCTCAGGATGGCATGGAACTCTTCAAAAAAATAACCATTGCGATCAACGATTGGCCGCGAGTTGGTGAATCACTTGCAATTGGAGTAGATTGCCGGAAGAATCCTGGCTGCTAACCCTTCATGCCACCCCTCCGAGTATTCCTGGTCGAAAATCACGAAGACACCGTGAGATACATCAAATTGTACTTGGAGCGTTTGGGTCACGTGGTCTTTATCGCACGCGACATGGAAAATGCTCTCCGTGAAGTTCCGAACTCGACGTGCGATGTCCTGATCAGCGATATCGGGCTGCCTGACGGTGATGGTTGGCTCCTTCTGGAAAAGCTCGGTTCGCAACGGCCGGCCTTTGCCATAGCGATTAGTGGTTACGGAACTGGTAATGATCAGCGGAAAAGTCACGCTGTAGGCTATAACTCCCATCTGGTGAAACCTTTTCTACCGGATGCACTGTTAGCGCTCCTCAGACAGGCGGCCGAGGAAAGGGGAGTGCGCCGGTAAGCTAGTGTACCATCTCGCATATAATGGTGGCGTCGTTGCGTTCAAAATGGGCCGCCGGCAAGGCGGTCCGAGCCGGACTGGCGTTAGGAGGGCGCATATCTAAATCGATACGTAACCGACGAGCAACGCAGCCGCCGGCCCATTTTCAACGCAACCCTCCGGGCCGCGGCCGGTTGGCTGTTTTTCCGCGTTGCTCGCTCCTCACGTATCGATTCAGATATGCTTGTCGCTCGCGTCTTGAAAAAAAGCCAACTGACCTGCGGCGGCGTCATCATTATATGCGAGACGGTACACTGGGCGCACCTGCCTAACCGATGCCAAATCAGTCTCATTTTCCTGCGGACACTCCCTCGTCGCAGTCTCCGGGAGCACAAAACAAGTCCGACGCAGTTTGTGCAATGCTGCAAGCGATCGGTTTACCGGCTGTTCGAATTGCCTCC
This sequence comes from Chthoniobacterales bacterium, assembly GCA_035601575.1. Lineage (GTDB taxonomy): Bacteria > Verrucomicrobiota > Verrucomicrobiia > Chthoniobacterales > JAFAMB01 > DASTDH01. The sequence goes on along the minus strand of DATNNZ010000098.1, from coordinate 14,747 downwards.
GGTACGGCCAACGTGCTCGATTTTAATGAGCTGTTTCCTTCTCTGATCAATACGTCCGCGCTTCCCAATCGCCGGCACTGGTTTGTAGAGGGCGTTGTCCGAAATTTTAGCCCCGCTGCTAGAGATCAATGGGAAACTGCGTTTTCCAATCGAAATCCCATTCAAATTCATGTGCGATTGAATCCGCCGGAGGGCCCACCAGTAGACTCGATCATGCGAGTTCTGACATCGAGCAGCCCAGCCCCAGCCGATCAATCCGTTGTTTGTGTTTTCATCCCGCTCACCGGACCGTATTTTGATCATCTCCGCCAGACCTGGATGGCTGAGGGCCAGGAATTGGAGCGGAACCGGATACGATCTGCGCTTCACCGGGAGGTCGCGCAACAGTTTCTCGGGGCCGCCTTTGGATTCAAGCTAGTCGCTGATAAGATCAGTAGTCTGGACGAAAACCTCGGAACAGAGGCTTCGGATTTAGCGGAGCTTCTAAGCCAAGCGACCCAAGCATTGCACAAGGTGACCAATCCGCCGCGCGGAAATGACCAATAACAGATAGCACATAACGAATGCAGGACGGACGGCTTCGCGCACGCGCGAGCATCTGCCATCTGCTACTGGCTATCGCGCATCGCCTGCAACAATACGGAGAACTAACCGATGATGATTTAGCGTTCTCCGAAGGCAAAGAAGATGAACTATTGGGACTGCTTCAGAAAAAGATGGGCAAAACGAAGGATGAAGTCGGTCAGCTGATCGAAAGGTTTTAAAGGCCAATTCAGCCCGGAGAGTTTGGTTCGTGCCCAATCATTAATAGGTGTTGGCGGCGGTCACGCCGCCGCCAACCGACGGCGATTAGCCGGACGGACTTGTCTGAGAAGGTTGACCGGAGTTCCGGTGAGAACCGTAGACCGTTCTTGGGCGACGCTAGAACGGCGCGGTCGCCCGGTCATATTGTCCAAACTCGAAAGCCATTCTTTTGCAGCGTGGCGGTCCGATTGCGAATTTCCGATGGCAATTCACCTACTTGCGCAACGGAACAGCCCGATTCGGATTCGACGCCAACCGCCTCAAGCGCAGCCTTTTTTGCGATGCGCTGGGCCAGTTCTAGTTCAGCTCTATCTTTGTTTTGTCCACCCTGTGCCAACGTGAGCGTTTCCGGACTGACTTCGACAAAAACGGAGCGCTCTCTGGTCGAATCGCTATCCGAACGCGGTGTCACCGGAACATAAATTTGAAACGCAAAAGGAGCAGCTGCCACGAATCAAAATTGCCCATCGCGATTCAGAATACAACCCGATATGGACATCAGGGTGCGTCGAAGGCGAATGACAAATGACAGATGACAGAGAGGAAACGGTGAAGGCACCTGGGAAACCAACCAGCCGCATTCACTCCCAATTTGTCATCTGTCATTTGTCATTCGCCTTCATGGCCGGTATCTCGACTACGAATATCGCTCCTTTGCCTGGACCGGGACTACTGGCAGCAATACGGCCGCCATGCAGTTCGACGATGCTTTTGCAAATCGCTAAGCCTAGACCGAGTCCGTCGGACCTTTCTCCCTGTTCAAAAGGGGCAAAAATTCTGGCCACGACTCCGGGTGCAATGCCTTTCCCTGAATCTTGGATTTCGACCCTGAACAAGTCGCTCCGCAAATTCTTTGAGTGAATCGCAATCCGTCCGTCCGGTGGCGTAAATTTGATCGCGTTCTTGAGCAGATTCCAAAAGACTTGCTGTAGCCGATCTACATCGGCCTGCAATTGGTAATTGGTTGCTTCCAGCTCGACTGAAAGGCGAAGCTGCTTGTTCGCTAAATCGGCGGAACAAGTTTCTAACACGGTCCGCAACACTTCATGAGCATCCGCGATGCCGAAATTGAGGTGAAGCTTGCCTCGACTGATTCTGGTGACGTCGAGCAGATCATCAACGAGTCGAGCTTCCAACTGCGCATTTTTCACAATGACTCGGAGGTGCTCGCGCATTGTTTCCGATAACGTTGGTTCTTCGGTGAGAAGCGAAGAGGAAAACAAAATGGGCGTGAGAGGCGTGCGCAACTCATGGCTGAGCATAGCTAAAAAACGATCCTTCGCCCGGCTCGCCATTTCTGCCTTGTGCTGCGCTTCCTGAGCCGTGGTATAGAGCAAAGCGTGATCGATGGCGGTAGATCCTCTTCTGGCCAGTTCCTGCGCCAGCGCTATCTCAGTTAGGTCGTAAGGACGAGCGGAATCGGTGATGATAAACGAAATGGCGCCGAGGATCTCGCCTCGTTTAATCAATGGAACCACGATCGCCGACTGGGCGGACAGCGCTTTGAGCAGGGGGGCCTCGACCTGTTCTCCCCGAAACTGTGCGGCGAGCTGCGACAATTTGGACACATCGCCAAAAATTCGCGCCCGGCCCGTCCGCAAGACTTCAGCGACTAGATAACGATCATGCAACTCGATGGGATAGTACTCGCTCAATCGAGATATGACGTCAGGCGAAACTTCGCTCGACTGGTTGACCGCGGCGATTCGTGCGAAACCCCCTTCCAGGCGATCGACGATACAGATATCAGCCAGAAATGGTACTGCGATACGGACAACCTCCTGATAGATCTCTTCCTCGTCGAGCGAGGCAGCCAATGCTTCGCTGGCCTCGGCCAGAAATAGCGCTCGTCTTTCCGAAATTTCGGCCGCCTCGCGCGCCACTTGCTCGCAAAGCAAGCGGGCGGATTGCTCCTCGGCCTGCTTCCGCGCGGTCAGGTCGCGAGTGATTTTTAGGAATCCTTCAGTGTTGCCATTCTCATCCCGAAGCGCGGTAATGGTGACACTGGCCCAGAAACGAGAACCATCCTTGCGCACCCGCCAACCTTCATCTTCCAATCTGCCTTCATCCTTGGCTAGCTCGAGTTCCTGCTCAGGCCAGCCTTGCTCGATTGATTCGGGTGGGTAGAACGTAGAGAAATGCTTACCGATTATCTCGTCCGCCGAATACCCTTTGATCCGCTCTGCACCCTGGTTCCAGCTAGCAACATCGCCGCGAGCATCGAGCAGAAAAATCGCGTAATCGCGGACGCCCTCAACTAACTGACGGAAGTGGGCTTGGCTCTTCCGTAGAGCTTCTCCGACCGATCCCTCGGGACTCGAGTCGCTAGGTCCATTCCGAGCAGTCATCCTTTTTGGGACCGACGCTAACGGCCGCATCGATCACCCTTTCTCGCGCCATCGTCATTCTCGATCACGAAACCACAATTCAAAAAAAGAAGAGTCCGGCCCATCTTCACTGTCGACTTTCCATGCTCCAAGGAGAAAGCTTCCCTGCCTCCCGAGGCGCCGTCAATTCCTTTGGTAAACCCCTAATTCTAGCGAAATGATGAATGGATGCCAAAGCCTAACGCCGATCCCGCTATCGGGTCGGTACCTGATTGTGAGATCGGAGTTAATACTTGGTAAAAGCGAGATTTCGACGCGAAATACCGCAATCACGCCGGTTTTCCAATCCCCAACAGGAAATCTTGATTAGCGAGCATCATGACGTTCAGCCGAGGATCGCTCCACACCCGCCAATAGTGAGCGATGGTTACCAACTCGTTCACGCCATTCATCAACATCGCGCCATCGCCGACTGACGCGATGGCCACTCGATCTGGAAATGCGAATTTTGCTGCCACGGCATTGCCGATCACCAATCACATCTCGCGCTCGTCGTTCGCTGCCCGTCGCTACCGGCGTTGTCAGCGCTACCGACGTTCTCGGCGATAGGTCCGTTTAATTCCGCAATTGCGAACGCATTTGCCACGAAGACTTAACAGAAAAGGACTTCTTCAATGCCACAACAATTGAAAGGAAAACGAGTCGCTATCGTCGTCACTGATGGTTTCGAACAGGACGAATTAGTACAACCGAAACAAGCCCTGGAAGAGGCCGGAGCCATTGCGGAAATTGTCTCACCAAACCGGGAAAAGGTAAAAGGATGGAAATACACCGATTGGGGAACGGAATTCAAGGTCGACAAGCAGGTGGCGAAAGCCGATCCCAATAGCTATGACGCCCTGGTGCTGCCGGGCGGACAAATGAATCCGGACCATCTGCGGATAGACAAAACCACGATCCAATTCATTCAGTCTTTTGTGCGCTCAGGCAAGCCGATCGCCGCGATCTGCCATGGGCCGCTGACTCTGATCGAGGCTAATGCGGTGAAGGGACGCCGAATGACCTCCTATCCTTCTATCCAGAGCGATCTCCGGAATGCCGGCGCAGAGTGGGTCGACCAAGAAGTGGTCACGGACCATGGATTAGTCACAAGTCGTAAGCCGGACGATATCCCAGCTTTCAATCGCAAGATGATTGAAGAGTTCGCCGAAGGTAAGCGCGAACCGCATCGAGCGTCAGGGAATAGCAGGTAGCCGGGGGAATCGCGTGCGATCTGCCAGTAAGCGCACCCTCCAGGTAGAGAAATGCCGGAACCCTTGCGGTTGGAAGGTGCGGCTACTTCATCGTGAAGCGTACTACAGCTCATAGAACAAAATCGGCAAGTCTTTCCCTTTGATGCGCGCAGTTACCGGCAGCGCAACATTAAAGACCGGTACGCCATGCGAGGTTTTTCCCTGCGCTTTTCCATTGTGAGCGTGACCGTGAAAAACGACGGAAACTTCAAACTGATCAATTGCTTGCTCAAGCCGGCTCGAGCCGAGAAACGGATAAATCTCGGGAGATTCTCCTTCCACGGTCTCTCGAGTAGGTGAGTAGTGTAAGAGTACCACCCGTTTCGCGGATTCAACTCGAGCGAGCGCTTTTTCGAGAGACAGCGCGTGGTTTATCGTTTCTTGGACGAAATCCTTAATGATTGGTTCTCCCCAAGCATTCAACATATGAGGCGCAAAACCTCCGCCGAAACCACAAACCCCAGCAAATCCGACATCGAGAAACTCGACCGATTCTCCGTCCAAAAGAGTCAAGCCAGTTTCTTTGAGAATTGACTGCACTTCCGATACTCTGCCGGATTCGAAGTCATGATTCCCAATCACCCCGATGGCCGGTATGTGGACATAACTCTTTAGGTCCTCCGCCAAGATGGAAGCTTCTTCTGGTAAACCGTAATCCGTGAAATCTCCGCAGATTAACAGAATATCGGCTTTGCGTGAGGCCTCGGTAAAGACTCCTTGCAATCTGCCTTTACAGTTCTTGGTATAGTGAATATCGCCGATTGCCGCGATGCGTATCGATTTCTTTTCGTTCATACAACCCTTTCGGTAGGACTAAATTATTTCCTCTTTAATAGGCGCACTGACTTCACTTGATGCGCTCTTAAAGAAATGGAGAGTGCAAATTCCGTGCTGGCTTTCTATCGAGACGTAATGCGCCGGTTGGCCGGAAATGGGATCGAATTTCTCGTTGGTGGCGGTTACGCATTTGGCCATTACACCGGTCTGCAAAGAGACACAAAAGACTTTGATTTGATGGTTAGACCTTCCGCGGTCGCCGCCGTCATAGGCATCTGCCAGATAGCCGGCTATCACGCCGGCTATGCGTTTTCTCATTGGTTGGCAAAAGTCTGCGGTCCGGAAGGACTGATCGATATCATCTTTCGATCCAGTAATGGACTGTGTGAGGTCGATGATGAGTGGTTTGCCGCGGCACCGCGCGTCAAAGTATTGGAGACACCCGTCCGTCTCGTTCCGCCCGAGGATATGATCTGGCAAAAAGCCTATGTGATGGAACGCGAAAGATTCGATGGCGCAGATGTGGCTCATCTTCTGGCTAGCTGTGGCGAGCAGTTATCATGGAAGAAATTGCTACTCCGCTTTGGTCCTGACTGGCGTGTTCTCTTATCGCATTTGGTTCTTTTTGCGTTCATCTATCCGGCGCAACGAAAAGTCATCCCGAGAGACGTGCTGAGCGATCTCATCAGCCGATTTATCAACGAGGAGCAAGATAACCCGGGCACTGAGCAAATCTGTAATGGCACACTCTTATCTCGCCAGCAATATCAGTACGACGTGATGGTGAAGGGACTCCAAGATGCCCGATTGAGCGACCGGTGCCGAATCTCTCCGGAAGAATTGGATATCTGGGATAACGCGTCTCCCGAGCTGCCATAACGATTCATCAGATGGCCTGATCGCAAAATGGCAAAAACCATGGATTTGCGTCCGAGTTCAACCCGGTCAACCCATCCGGTGACTCATTCCGAAGCGTTGTGGTCCGAACCGCGCCTTCCACCCAGCCGAAGCTACATCGGCCAGCGAAATAGAAATTATGCCAGCCAGATCGAAAAAACAACAGATGGCCGCCGGCGCCGCATTGGCTGCGAAACGCGGAAAACGCCCAAAGTCCAGCCTTAAAGGCGCTTCAAAGCAGATGGAAAAATCAATGTCGGAGAACCAACTCAAGGATTTTGCCAAAACCAAGCGCAAAAAGGCGCCATCGAAAAAACGGTGAATGAACATCGGCTGGGTAAAACAAATAAAAGGGTTTCCGGTGGCAGCTCGCGAATGTCGTGTTGAAGCGCGTCCGGTGCGTACCCGTCTATCGTGCCAGGATCTTGAATGATTGCTTCGTTGAGAAAACGAAGGACACCTGTTGGCGCGTTAACGCGATATCGTAACCGATTCTGATAAGCATATAATGAGTCGAAAGGATGGCTAAGCGATTTGTGCCTTCAGCGATTTTCGATACCACGCCGGAGTCCGGTAGCGCACTAGGAAACAAACGAGTTTGATCATTTCATCAGCAACCTTGCCGATAATGACGCCGTAGAATCCAAGCTGGGCACACAGTCCGAGAAAGATCGCAAGCGGCAATCCCACCCCGTAGGTCCCGATGAAGTTTATTAGCAAGATATATCGAGTATCGCCTCCGGTCGCCAAGAGACCATTTCCGAAAATTCCGTTTAAGACCTTCGCGGGTTGAACGGCGGCAAGGATGATGATCGCCCAGAAAACAAGCTGAAGAACCTCATCCCCTACGTTGGGATAAAGCGTCCGAACAAGCAAACTGAGACTGGCAAACAGAAGACCTAAGACGATGGAGGTGGCCAGCCCAAGCAGTAGAACGACATTGGCATGTTTCTTCGCCGTAGTGACGGATCGGGTACCTAACTGCTGGCCGACCACCACCAGGGCGGCCGGTCCCAGTCCCGAGGACACGACAATGAAGATGTTCTCCAACGCCATCGTGATCTGGCTCGCCGCCAGCGACGTGGTGCCGATGTGAATGAAAACTAACGTATAGATAAATCCGCTCGCTCCCCAACTGAGCTCGGACACTGCGATTGGTGCCGTCAACTTGATCATCTGTATCAAAGTCGAATTGACTGCGACACTCGGAAGGGGCCACACCCAATGGACGTCGTGATGGTGACGATAAAAGACGCAGAGAAGGACGATGCATCGGAGTAGTTGCGAGATCAGAGTTGCTAACCCCGCCCCGATCACGCCGAGCCTCGGAATCGGACCGCAACCGAGAACTAGAACAAAGGCGAGCAAGGTGTTCAAAATCACCGCGCCGGTCGTGATCAGCATCGGAGTTTTGGCGTCGTTGAGCGATCGGAACGCGGCGCTAGTGACGGTACTCAGAATGATGAGTGGCAAAGCCGCCAAAAAAAGCCGGAAGTATCCGTCGGCCAGTTCCGCAACATCTTCGTGGGCGCCGAGGGAAATCAACAAGGGTCGGGAAAAGACCGCTAAGGGCAAGGCGACGACCGCGCCAAGAGCGCAGGCCAGCCCCTGCGCGATGCCGGCGGTTCGCGAAACAGCCTCCATATCCTTGCGCCCGAAAGCCCGCGCGATGAGCGCTCCGCTTCCGGTCGCGAAGGCTGTAGCGAAAAGAATAGCCATGCTCGCCAAGCTGTTGGAGAAACCAACTCCAGCCAGGGCCGCAGCGCCCAGAAACCCTACGATGATCTGGTCGATAGCGTTGAACGACATCTGAAAGACGAATTCCAGACTGACTGGGAGCGCCACAGACAAGATGCGTTTAAGCGTCCTACGGTCTGGTCGATAGCTCATAAGATACCTACCGGAACTCGTCGGGAAGGCGTGGCCGCAGATTGGGATGGCTGCGTTGCCGCTTGCAAATGAGAGTAGTTATACCAGTGCCAAAACGACTGACCGTCGGAGAGAACCGGCCATCTCACTCAGCTCGAGAGTGCGAAGGCGAGATGCGAACAGCACCCGGCGTGTCGAAGTCAACCATCACAACCCTCTTTGCCTCGAACTGTCGAAGAGCGCTGCGGATACTGTCAGCGTCCGCAAATTCCATCTCCACGACCACATCTTTGGTTACGACCTGAATCGCAAAATTGTCCGATTCGGAAATCACCTCCACTTTGGTGATGTCACGGTAAAAGACTATCTGTTCGTCATCCCTATTCCTAGCCGTGTTGAGTCCGCGTGCGTTAAACTTTTCTCCGGCATCCTCGCTAAGCGTTAAACGCGTCATAATGTTAAGCCTGTCCGCATCCAAATCACATTCGTTCGCCGACGGAATGTCGGTCGCGTGAGACCTCGAAACTTCTTGGCGTACGACCAGAACGAGTACCGCGCGAGCGCGGTGACGGCGCAACCTCTCACTGGCGAAGGGAAGAGCGAGATCGCTCTTCCCTGGTCTACCGTCGAAACCGGCTGCTACCTTAAATTCTTCCCAACAAGACGAGAATTAGGACAATTACTAAAATCAGTCCGAGTCCGCCCATTGGATAATAGCCCCAGCCGGAACTATATGGCCAACTCGGCAATGCGCCGATTAACAGTAGGATCAAGATGACTAGCAGGATTGTGCCCATGTGTCATTCTCCAGAATGATGTTAAACTAACGTTCGCCTGCCATCCTACGTCCGGTCGTATCGTTGCCACTGCGTAAAATCCTCGCACAACGTGCGCATGAATATTTGGCTTTCCCTCGTCCAAAGTAACGTCACCGACCAGGGAGAGGACCTCGACCTGCTCATGAATTAGAATCTTTGTATAGTCCTTCTTGTCCCAGTCAAAGTAGCCGAGTACGACATTTTTGAACGCGCCGATCGCGGTAAAGTGGCTTGCCGTTAGTCCTTTTTCTTCGGCAAACGCCTTCAGGCCGGTAACGACCTCGTCCCCGGTATTAAAAATGATAGCAAATGTCTTCTGCTTTGTTGCTTTGGTGCCTTCGCCAGCTTCACCGATCAGCGTGTTTTTCATCTTGCCATCCTCTCAATAATTTGACGTCCAAGGTAGACCTACATCTCGCCGCTACGTCGACGGGAAGGATTAACGGGTCGTTCTGTTTAGCATTACTCGCCAGGCACGTAGCCTTACCCGACGCACCCACCCGTTCGGCTTTCCACTTTTCTGCGGATGTGTAGTCCCAGGTAAATGCAATCTCCGCTCCGCCGCGTACGGCCGCGATTCCGTCGATACACCCCGTCTGATAATTGGATCGAATCCACGATTGCTCGTAACCTATATGGGTGCGCGGCACGCACCTTGCTTTGTCTTACGATAGTGAGTTTAGGGTTCCACATGGCTGGGTTGATCTCGCCATCTGCGATCACGATTGGACGCGCGCGATTCGCTTTTTGTACGGGATGATCATATGGAGACATTAGCTCCCTTTATTTCGCTACGATCGGCGAAATTCACACAAGATCGTCCTGCCAAAGTCTTATTTGAAGAGTTCAGACGAGTTAAACCGTCGCTCACGTCTCTGGGCGTCGGGTTCTCCGTTTCCCGAGCGAAGGTCCGAATGAAAGGCGACAAGTGGAGAAAGCCGCCTTACTTCGCGTGTTGCTACAACATCGGGGATCTTGGGGACGTCAATATTGTGGCGTTCTCTTACGCACTCATCGCCGACTGGAATCTGATGGAAGCTGACATCGATCAATATCGAAAACGGATCCACTCGGCTTTACGCGAAGAAATGATTCACGCGGTCCAAGTTTTGACTGTGAAGAAACGATACGAACGGTCAGCGGAGCTAAGAGGTAGATTTGATGACGCGGAGATCTACTATGACTCCCTCCTCGGGAGAATTATCGAGGAGCTAGCTAGCAGCAATGAAGGCGAGAAAGCTGTCCTGACGGCTGCGAAACTTTACTACGAAGACTGGACAATTAATAGTATGGAGAAGCTCCGACAGACAGACCGGAAATATCACGGTAGAGATGGCTACCTGGTCAGTGAGCTAATCCGTCAAGTAACCCAGATCCGGTTTGGAGAACTCATCAGCGAAGAAGCTAAAGGCAAGGCCTGGGACAAACATCGGATCTTCTTCGTCGGCGAATACGGCACTACCGAGAATTTGATGAAATCGATGGCCGCAACGTTGAGGCAAGCAGTTCCGCACCTGGTAAACTTGAGCCCAACCTTGACTGAAGCTCTGATCGAAATCGAGGGAACGATCAAGGCAATTCACCGGAACGAGCGAGCTCCCGATGTTGCAGCCGAAGCGCCGATGTTGAGGTGATATTGAGGAAGTCCTATCAATTCACTTTGACGCACTACTTTCGTTATTGTCCGGGAACTCGCGTAGCCGCTCGGCTTGTCCGACGAATATGGAAGATTGGACCACGTTGGATTACCTCGACCATCAAATCCGGTGACCGAGCAGGTCTAACGATAAAGCAGGCGAAATTGGTCAACCCTCCTGGCTTTGATGGCGATGCACCCTCGGAGGCAAGAGCCGCTGCTCAAAAGATCGTTCAGGAGCCTGGCAACCTCAGCCGCCGAACTGTCAGGGTACTGCCTCTTTTATTTGTGTTTAAGCGCAAGCTCTTGCGTAGAATAGTGGTTCTTTTGAGGGGATAGAGCAACGCGAATAAGCTCATTGAGCACGGCGGCAGCGAACTTTCAAAAAGGGAACGCGAAGAAGGATTATGCCCGATAGCGATTCCAGAAAAAAGGAAGAAGATCTGCCATACCCGTTGGCTATGATCCGAGCCATGATGGAAGCGGCGCCAGACGGCATGCTGGCAACCGATGAGAAAGGACAGATTACCTGCTGGAATACAAAGTTTGTGGAAATGTGGGGAACGCCTCCGGAGCTGGTTGCTCTGCGGGACGTTCAAAAAATCGGAGCGTTCATCGCTCAACAATTGAAGGATTCAGAGCGCTATCTGGCTCGTATCGCGGAAATTGAGGCCTCGAAGGAGAAAAGCTTTGATCTGTTCGAACTGATCGACAAACGACTTATCGAACGGTACTCCGATGTCATTTCAGTCGAGGAAAGGTTTGTCGGTCGACTATGGAGTTTTCGAGATGTGACTCAGTATCAGGTATCAGATTTGCTCCCGCGCCGCTTAGCAGCAATTGTGGATAGCTCGGACGATGCGATTATTGGCAAGGATCTAAACAGCATCATTACAAGCTGGAACCAGGGAGCGGAACGGATCTTCGGCTACTCAGCCGAGGAGATGATCGGAACCTCGGTCATGAGACTCATTCCACCGGAGCGCCAGCGAGAGGAGGAGCAGATTCTCGCTCACCTGAAACGAGGGGAACGCTTTGAGCATTTCGAAACCGTCCGCACTACCAAAGAAGGTGGCCGGCTGCACGTTTCCCTCAGCATTTCACCGATCAAAGATGCCAATGGCCGTGTTATCGGGGCGTCGAAAATCGCTCGTGATATTACTGAACGAAAGCGATCAGAAGAGGCTTTAAGGGAGTCACAAAAACTCGCTGACGAGGCTAACGCCGATAGGCAACGTTTGCTTGAAAGCGAGCGAGCAGCGAGATCGGAAGCCGAGAGAGCCAACCGCGTGAAAGATGAGTTCTTGGCGACCCTCAGCCACGAGCTTCGCACTCCGCTGAACGCTGTGCTCGGATGGGCAACTGCTCTTCGCGCGAGCCATTGTCCACCCCAAGAATTGGCGCAAGGACTTGAAACGATCGAGCGCAACGCTCGTGTTCAGGGCCAGATCATCGAAGATTTGCTGGACATGAGTCGCATCATTTCGGGAAAAGTGCGTCTTGATGTCCAGCGCCTTGACCTCCCGGCTGTTTTGGCTGAAGCGATTAACACGGTCCGCGCCACCGCATCCGCGAAGGGTGTTCGCCTCCAGAAAATAATTGATCCGCTCAACGCTCCAGTTACAGGTGATCCGAATCGGCTCCAGCAAGTGTTCTGGAATCTCCTCAGTAACGCCATCAAGTTTACACCGAAGGGAGGACGCATTCAGGTCTTGTTAGAGCGGGTAGACTCACACGTTGAGGTAAGCATTGTGGATACTGGCGAAGGTATTTCACCTGAGTTCTTACCGTACATTTTCAATCGATTTCAACAAGCGGATGCATCTACGACTCGGCGCCATGGCGGTCTCGGATTAGGTCTCGCAATTGTCAAAGAGCTGGTCGAACTGCACGGTGGCAGTGTGCGGGTCAAGAGCGCTGGCACCGGAAAAGGCGCTACTTTCATTGTCAAACTTCCACTGACGGTATTGCATCCCCTGGAAGAGCCGTGGGAACGTGAACATCCGCAATCAAAACCGCGGGATCTCCCGCCGGTTCCTACAATACCTCTCAATAACGTAAGTGTCCTGGTCGTTGATGACGAGTCAGACGCTCGCGATCTTTTGAAACTGCTACTGGAGTCAGCCGGGGCGACGGTTTACCTGGCACAGTCGGCGGAGCAGGGATTGGAATATCTGCTCACTAAATCTGTGGACGTACTGATTTGCGATATTGGAATGGTCGACGTGGACGGATATTCATTGATGCGCCGGATCCGTGCGCTTGATGACGGAAAAAAAAGTGAGGTCGCAGCAGTGGCTCTAACCGCATATGCTCGGCTGGAAGATCGTACAGAAGCAATGCGGGCCGGCTTTCAGAACCATCTGTCGAAGCCGGTAGAGGCAGCGGAGCTACTGGCAGTTGTGCAGAGCTTGGCACATCCGAGGTCAAAACGCGGATCATCTTAAGATCCATCCAATGAAGTCTCCTTCTTCTTTAGCAGGTTTTCCTAGAACTGGGAGTTCGTTAAATTCGATGTGCTGCAAGCTCTTTTCGATGCCCTGCCATCCCTCATTCACTATTTGAAGCCAGACTATATTTTTAGCGAAGTTGATTATGTCACACTCCTTTGGATCAGGTTGATCTCCTTGGATCTCGATTATCATAATCAGCGATCGACTGGCAGGCGTTCTTGAAATCGGGATGTGTTCCCGAAAAATGACTTTCTTAAAACGACTATTCTTGCCAGGCATTATTTACTGTCGGGATTTTATCGGGGGAGGGCAAGAGTCCTGGGACCTGGAGCCGCCGGATTTGGCAATGGCGGAAAAGGGGGTGGTGGTTCAGGCTCTGGAGGCTGCTCTGGCGGCGGGGGACTGGGGATATCTGGTCCGCTGAATTTCACCGTAAAGGAGTTCGAACGTGCCGGTCGGCACGGGCGTACCGTTTTTTGGGCGTTCGCCCACTACTTACTCGAGCACTGGTTTTCTGACCGCCGAGATCCGGTGATTCAGCAATTCCAAAGCAGCCACTGATCCGGCGAAGTGATAGGTTGTATTTCTCTTAGCTCAATTTTCGCATACCAAGCCGTTTGCTAGCGCGCTCTAGTTCCGTTTTCGCGGCAGCTCGATTTCCGTTCTTTCCACCCTGATTGCATGCTCTTCTGGTTGAACAGGTGAGCCATAGGTATTGGCATAGACCTTGGTGAATTCCGCGCCAAAGAGTAGAATCTGGGCGGAATAGAAGACCCAGAGTAGCAGTGTTACTAACGAACTTGCGGCGCCATATGCTGACCCTGCTGCCCCGCTGCCCAAATAGAGGCCGAGTAGGAATTTGCCGATTAGGAAAAGGATCGCCGTCAGAGCAGCGCCCGTCCACACGTCGCGCCAAGCGATCTTGGTGTCGGGCAAATATCGGAATATCATCGCGAAGAGCAACACGATAATGGCCAAGTCGAAAACATAAAAGACCGCCAGTCCCAGATAGTGGCCACCCGGAACTATGCTTTGAAGATAGTTGTGCAGTCCTCTGAGTAAGCTTTCCACTGTTAGGGATACGAGAAGTAGGAAGCAAACACCGGCCACCATCGCGAACGACAGAAAGCGCGCTCGGATGAACCCCCAAATCCCTTGGCCCGGCTTCGGTTTTACATCCCAGATCGTATTCAGAGCGTCCTGCAGTTGACCAAAGATGCCGCTCGCACCGAATAGGGCGATCAAGATTCCGATCGCCGCTGCCAAAATCCCGGCTTTGGGCTGTGCAGCATTATTGGCTATTTCTTGGATGACCTTTAATCCACTGGGATCGATGAGATAGCGCAATTGTTCGAGAATCTTTTCGCGTGTTCACTGCCACCATAAATCGATCCAAATACACCTAGAAGGACTAGCATTAACGGAGCTAAGGAAAAGACAGCGTAGTAAGCCAATGCCGCCCCAAGTTGCGGGCATTTGTCTTCGTTCCATTCCTTGGTCGCACTCTTCAGAAGTTCTAATATCCGAGCCCCATATGATGTGCTTCTTTGGGGCTTCCATTGTTCTTTTTCTTGTCTCTTATAAAGCGAAGCAATAGCCGCCTCGGATTCAGACGCACCGAAAGTTCTAGACCGTAAAACCTCACGGCGGACTCCTATCTCCTCTTTCAAGGATGCCGTGAAAGATCTTGCATATCGTCTAAGCAGGTCAAATCCGACGCCGGTAAGAAGTTCTATCCCTAAAAACAGAAATTTCGACCCGCGGTTCTGGTGTCGGTCGACGAATGCATAGTTCTTTGGTCCTCGGGGGCTCTTGGTAGGCATAAAGGTGTCTCGCAATGGTTTTTCCAACTAAAATATGTAGTTTCCGAAATC
>DATNNZ010000097.1:0-6355 GCA_035601575.1 Chthoniobacterales bacterium | reverse complement strand
GGTTTTGCGCGGTCGGCCACCGGTCCGTGCTGCCGGCAATATCGGCGCGATCAGCGACCAGGCTGCATCGGTCAAATCTGTATCGTAGAGCTTCTCGACATCGTTTTTAATTCTCATCACACGACGATAATCTGTACACGTAAACGACTTTTCAAACACCCTCTAAGGATGGCGTACCGAGGTTTCAGTTATTGCAACAATGGCAGAAACGCCCGACTGCTCCGGTTGTCTTATATCTGTTCGATCTGCTTTGGAGTGATGGGCGTGACATTACCGGCAAGACGGTTTTGCAACGACGTGAACGCTTGGAACAAAACATCAATCCTGTTCCCGGCATCCAAGTTGGCGGTTACGTCGAGAATCGTGGAATCGATCTTTATCGCCTAGCCAAAGAGAAAGGACTTGAGGGCATAATTGCCAAGCGAAAAACCAGCACATACCGACCTGCGAAGCGATCACCGGACTGGTGCTTCTACCGGGCTACTGGATCTTAGTCCAATAGTCAAGCTACAGGCGAATTCCCATAGACGATGCGCTGACGGCTGCCTTCGCTTCGCGCGGATGGCATATTACCGTCCGCGGGCGCGCCCGGTGTTACTCATTATAGCTTAGGAGCTGCAAGTTCTGGATCGCTGACTGGCCTTGCAGATCAAATACGATACTTAACGACGGCCGCAAAATATGTTGGCTGGGAACAACGCCTGCCTCCATATAGTAGATCGCACCGGGCTGTAGTTCGAAATTCTGAGTCGAAGCTGTATCCGTCGTAGCAGTGAGGGCGTGTTGCCCCGGATTTGTATGGCAAACGAAGTAGGTACCATCCTGCAGCGTGCCAATGTCTATGCCGTTATCTTTGATGTCGACTCCCACAGCTGAGCCAGGCGAGTTATTTGCTCGATAGAAGTAGACGGTCGCCAGGTTCGCGCTGGGGTCCGGAACAGTCGAGGAGGACTGCTGGCCCGTTTGCACAGTGCTGCAAGCGGTTAGCAAGACCAGCAGGCATAGCGTAACGGGCCTGAACTTGTTGAGGAGCGTCACCGTTGCTAAATTACATTTCAAAATTGGGTCTTTCGTTCATGATCGTTGCGTCCGTATCCTGTCGCCGATAGGCGCCAGCAAAGCTCCGAACTCAAAAAAACATATCATTTTTCATCGGACATTCATATTGGACCTTAGTCCAACACGCTCTACCCATCGGCCTCGGTACTATTAGGGTTCGTAATGCTGTTTCGCCGCGAGGATCTTCATATCGTTATCGACTCCCGCACCTTGAGCGACGTTCGGCTGTTGATGCGGGGACCTGGAGCGGCTCGGAAGCGCCCGAGGGCACCAGAAGTCTTGGGGTCATTCTGGTGTGGAGGCTAATGCCGCCTTGATTACTGACGAACTCGCAACAGTTGAAGCGACCTGGCGCAGCCGGCACACATTGTTCTTCAATTACTCCGGCCAGACATCGCTCAAGAACTTGATAGGGTGGGGCAATCTCCACGCGCGCCAAAGATTGACTGGATCCTGATTCGCCAACAATACGATCAAATGGTCAAATACGCGACCGCGCTTCGCCTGGGCATTGCCGAGACGGAATCCATCCTGCGCCGCTTCACACGCAGCAATTTACAGCAACCGACGTACAAAGCTCTCGCCGAACTCGGCAAAGCGATGAAGACCATTTTTCTTTGTCGCTATTTGCATTCGCTGGAGTTGCGGCGCGAAATTAATGAAGGCTTGAACGTGGTAGAGAACTGGAATAGCGCCAACAATTTTATCCTTTACGGCAAAGGCGGAGAGTTCGCGACCAATCGCCGTGAAGATCAAGAAATTACGATGCTCTCGTTGCACCTGCTCCAACTCTGCCTGGTCTATATCAACACGTTAATGATCCAACAGGTGTTGCACAAACCACAGTGGCAAGGGCGCATGCATTTTGGAAGACCTCCGGGCATTGACGCCGCTTATTTACAGCCACGTCACGCCTTATGGGACGTTCCGCCTGGACATGAACGAGCGATTAGTAATTGAAACGGCCGTTGCCGCCTGAAATTGACTCCTACTTTGCGGCTGGTGACAGCGTTGTTGGGTTTAGGCCTACTTAACACCTCCTTCAACCATAACCACGAGCCCCTAGTCGATTCTGTTGAGGATGCGATAACTTGCCTTCTAACAACGGGACTCACACATCTAGTCATTGATCATTACGTTGTAACCAAACGGCCGGTTAGGCCTGCCATCGTCTCGCAGATACTCCCGACGCTCCCAGAGCATGTACAATTAGTTCACAGTCAACAAGTCGGTCCCGATAGAGGTTTGAAACGCCTGTACCGGCTTGAAAGTACTGTTGGTAGGGACACCAGCCGGCCAATCAGCGCCGCGACATATAAAACTCTAACATGCGCAATCGCCCGGAATTGTTCACTTGGGGCGGCTCTTGCTTGTGACGGTGCTGCCTCCGGTCATTCATCAGTTTGCGAGGAGTTATTCCAGCTTTGGGTTGAACGCCTGATCCGCCTCGTGCCTCGGTCGAAGACTTCTGTCAAAGTTCAGAAAACGCTCGCCGGACGACACGAGTCCGATTTGGTCGGTCGCCGACAAGCTCAGTTATACCCAGCCGAGAAAACCGATCAGTCCGGCCAGGGCGACGATGATCAGGGGATTGGTCCTGGTGAAAATAAAGATCAGCGCGCAAAGGCCGGTCAGCAGAAAAGCTCTCCAGTCGTGGTCAGTTGATTTGCCCATGATGTAGGCACTGGCGAGGACTAGTCCTACGGTAAGTGGAGCAAACCCCTTTTCGATCGCCTGGCGTAAGGGTGATCTTTCGGCATGCTGCCAGAAGAAAGTGACCAAATAGACCACAGTAGCGGCGGGTAGGATAACAGCTACCGTTGCCAGCACGCCGCCGAGAATGCCGGCTGCTTTGTAGCCAATGAGAGTAACAATTAGAATGCTGGGACCGGGCGCAGCCTGAGATATTGCGAAAACATCGGCGAATTGATTGTCAGTGAGCCAATAATATTTCCCCACTGATTGGCGGTGCATCTCCGGCAGGACTGAATTACCTCCTCCGATTGAAAGAAGGGAGAGCGAACTGAAGAGGAGGAAAATTTGGACCAGTGTCTTCACAGCTTTTACTTCCTCGGCCAGGCCCAAGCCAGGCTCAGCGGGCCAAGGATTGCCAGGGTCAGCAGCAACGGCCAACGAAGGAGACCGTTCATCGTCAATGTGGCGAGAAAAAGCAGAATCGCCGGCAGCTCATGCAGACATTTTTGGCCGGTTTTTACGGCCATAGCAATGGTCAGTGCTACCGCGGCAGCAGCAGCCCCATGCAAAGTTTTCTGCAACGAAGGAACATGATGAAACTGAAAATAGGCGACAGCCAACCCGAGTACCAAAATTACCGGAATCGCGCACAGACCGAACACGGCGACAATGGCACCCGGAATGCCGTGGAACTTTGTGCCGATGAATACCGCCATATTCACCTGATTGGCACCGGGTAGAATTCGGCACATGGTGGCAGCGCTGAGAAACTCTTCCTCGTGCATCCATTTCTTTTCCACCACAACGATTTCACGAGACCACGCGGAAAGCCCGCCTCCGAACGACGCCAACGCAATCTGGTTAAAGGCTAGAACCAGTTCCCACAACGAGGGTGACGGATCCGATTTCTGTTTCCCAGTGGCCCGATCACTCATGCATTAGATCTGGGTCATGAGGAAAATCCGTTTCGTGATGGTGCGACTCTGGGTCGAGCGGATCCGGCGCCTTGTAATGATGAGAGAGAAACCAATCGTGCTCGAAGACCTGCTCTAGACGGGTCACGATTGCTGGATCCTGGATAGTAATGCCCAATTCTCGGCGCAGATCAAAAGCACTACGGTCGATATTCATTGAACCTACTAAGGCATGTTTACGATCAGCCAGCAGCAACTTGGCATGTAAGCGCAAGTTCTTTTGCTTATGCACCTTTACTCCGGAATAGTGAAGGATTCGCCAAGAGGAAAAGGAATCAAGAATGTCCCAATCGCTGATGCCATGTTTTCCGCCGCAAAGGACGCGTACGTGCACGCCTCGCTGGGCCGCGCTTACCAGGCGCTCAAGAATCGTGGTGTCGACAAGCTTTGGATGCTGCACATCGAGTCGGCTTTGAGCCTTGTCGATGAAATTAGACATCAATAATCGCGAGTTGTGATTACTCCAAAGCAGACCCGACTGGGCCGACGGTATCCAATCCCGTTGTTCCCAATCGGCCTCGAATCCGGCGGCAATCTGTTCAACCTTAGCCGGGTCGAATACGATCACACCGTAATCCCGGGTCAGGGTGAAATACTTCTCACACAAATTGAAGGTAGCGATGAGTGCCACCCGATTGTCGATCACGATTGATTTCTCATGCGTAACGTAAAATTTAGGGTTTGCCCAGCGAACGTTGATCCCGGATTTCTGCAACGTTTCGAAGGCTTCATCGTTGGCCCGGTCGCCACCGGATCGTTTTGAATTCAGCATCACCTGGACCGCCACCCCGGAATTCTTTCGCTCGATGACGGCCTCGATCAAAGAGGGATCCGTAAATGTAAATTGTTTGATCAACAGCGATTGTTGCGCGCTTCGGATGAATTCGCGGACAGGAGTAACACCGTGGTCGGGCTGGACGATCAGATACGGGATGGTTAACGACATGAATGAAAGCGAACTAGTGAACCCGAATTTCTATTAATCTCGCGACTCTAGAGCAGGCGCAAGCCGGTAATTTCGATAGGCTCAGATCGAGGTAGGGCTATCCGTCCCGGAATGGAGTAGCTACCGAGAATTGTTCGATCTGGTTACCAAAGGATCAACGGAATTTAGAGAGTTTGCTTTTTCCAATTGGCTCGCTCGCTGCCACGCGGAGTTCTGCGATCGGCGACTTCAACACTTGGCATTTTGTCCGCCTCAACGCGATCCTGAACTTCTGAAACGACTTCCGGCCTGATGCATCCTAATGCCATGCATTTGATCCATTTGCTACAAAAGTTTTGCATGACAGGGTAAAGAAAAGGCGCATTCTTTCAGGAACCAAAATGAAACATACGCTTACAGTTTTGGCTTTATGTACGCTCGTGGCACATGCCAGCAGCGGCGCGGTGAGAGGCGTTCCCTCCGACCGCATCGGCGGCGATCTGAAAGGCTCTCATCCGGGATATATGCGGGTATGGGTAGAGAAAGGCGCGCACAAGGTAAATGTGGATAGCACCGGAGTAATTTTGAAGGGCTATGACGTGGTGGGTTATTTCGCCCAAGACAAAGCCGTTAAAGGAAGTCCTAAGTACCAGACCACCTATCAAGGTGCGACCTACTACTTTAGCTCCGCCGCGGACCTGGCTACTTTCAAGAAAGATCCTTCAAAATATGTCCCGCAGTATGGCGGTTATTGCGCCAATGGAGTGAAAAACAGCAAGTTAACGGATAGCGATCCGACAGTGTTCTCTATCGTAAAAGGAAAACTATACGTTTATGAACATCCCGCGGCGAAAAAAGAGTTTCATACCCACTCCCTTGAGCATGTAATCAAAGCGGAGCATAATTGGTACCAGATGTTCGAATAGCTGCTGCCTCTAGGGCATCGGCGCGACATGCCACCGCCTCTTAATTGACGGGGTGCAATTACGCACGCCCGAGCCGATAAGGCGGCCGAAAGACTAGGTTGCAGCCGCAGCTTGCTCTACCGGTTAATCGTCCGATACCGCCGTCGGCCGCAGACGAGACCGGGAAAAACCGGGGGCCGAGAGGGCGGCGAAGCTGATCTTGGTCTACTATGTTCCCCCGAAACGCTGTCACGGTGGCATCCCTCCATGGAGACCGAAGCAGAAGCAATCCAGTCTAGCCCCCCGTTTTTCCTGGTCCCGCCCATTAGCGCGGATTCGAGCTTCTTGTACCTGCACGACATGGGAAAACAAGACGCAGGCTTTGTGGCCGTTTGGCTTAATTACCGTTTTTAGGGCCAACAAATACCTCAATTGGAAGAGGATGATCGATCACATAGGTGTCGTAGTTCTGATCATGCTTATCAGGCTGCGCGCCGCCTTTGGCATCTTTGGCACGGGCCAGCAAGGTGTATCGTCCCGGCTTCTTCGGTGTAAGCCAATCGAATTTCCAGCGTCGCCACGCATGCCGTTGAACAGGGTCTAAGAATTCTGCCTCAGCCCAGGTTTGGCCACCGTCAGTGCTCACCGCGATCTCAGTTACCTCGGTCTCGCCCGCCCATGCAGCGCCGGAAACCGTGTATACCTGGTCCGGTTCAAGCGTTTCATAAACAGTTGGTCGAGCGATCTCGGACTTCAGCTTCATTTCTCCCAATGCGCGCCGCACGGGCTTTCCATCC
>DATNNZ010000096.1:0-30206 GCA_035601575.1 Chthoniobacterales bacterium | reverse complement strand
GGTCATTTCTTGCGTTTAGGAGGCGTTGACTCGGCACGCACGGAGCGCGTCGTGTGCGCCTCCCTGCACAGAGGCGGTGATATTATGCGAACTCCGCGACATGTCCACACAGATTCTGCCCCGCCTCTCACTCGTAATTCCAGCTTACAATGAGGCGCGGCGATTACCCGACACCCTGCGGGAGCTGCAAGATTATTGCCGACGTTGGGCTTTTTTGTTCGAGGTTATAATCGTTGTGGAACCTAGTAGCGACGAGACGCTCGCCTTGGCTCAAGCGAGTGCAAAAACGTTTCCCCAATTGAAGGTGATCGGAAACCGGGTACATCGAGGGAAAGGGTTCGCGGTGCGGACAGGGATGCTAGCCAGTGCAGGGGAGTTGGTATTTTTTACTGACGCCGATCTAAGTACTCCGCTGTACGAGATTGATCGCGCTTTGGCGGTTTTCGGCTCTGACCGTGATTTGCACATCATAGTAGGAAATCGTCAACATCCAGACAGCGAGATTATTCGGCATCAAAGTTGGATGCGTGAGCGAATGGGTAAAACCTTTAATGCCCTGGTACGCTGGTTGGCCGGAATCGAGATTCGGGACACGCAATGTGGCTTCAAAGGGTTTCGGCAGGTCGCATCTCGGGCCATTTTTGAACGGCAAAAAACGGACGGCTTTTCCTTCGATGTAGAGGTATTGCTACTGGCAAAGGCGCTGGGTTTTGGCGTGAAGGAGATCCCAGTGCATTGGTCTAACTCCCCAGACTCCAAGGTTCGGGTGGTGAGCGATAGTCTGAAAATGTTGCGGGATGTGGCGGTAGTACGCCGGCTGGTAAGGCGTACCCTAGCTGAGCAGCCCTACGTTCGCACTCAACCGGCGGCCATGCGGTGAAATTTGGGGAGGGTTCACAGCCTGTCCGACAAAGCCGATCAACGGTTTGCTATGCTACAATTCGCGAGGCGAGTCGGATCCTCATGCGCTACGGATCGTGAGGAGGCGATTCGCTCACCGCGACTGGACGTTGAGCGTCTTTGGGTTCGAGAGCGCGTCCACGATCTTCCGCTTCCACCGCGATGGCCTTGCAGACGCTTCGCCAATCGGGAAAACGCCATTCGTTGGGAAACCCCGTACATTGAGCCGGTTTAACGGAGTGAATGGTGCAGCCTTTTCCATCGAGAAAAACGCAACTACCGTCCGCCTGGTCCTGCAGTGCTAAGCCATCCCGGTGCGGCCTGAGCCGTGTGTAAGTCTGAATGAAGCGAAATTCAGATTGTCTCAGGTAAGCGGCAATTCTGGTGATGTCTTCGTTTGTCAACCGGACAAATCCGGGCCAGCGGCAACAATTTGTACAGCGCTGACAGATGTATTTGGGATCGGGCACAGGGAATTTCCTACTACCAGCCTGGAGGCAATCGAGCCTTGGACCATCCCGCCGCCTTTGCTTTTGGTACCTTCACGTGCAAGCATACTACTTGTGAGTCAAACTCGAACCATTGATCCGGACCTCACGATGTCCGACTTGTTGCAGGAGTTTCCCGGCGCCCAGAGAGCTTTGTTTCGGGCTTATCATATTGGCGGTTGCTCGAGCTGTGGTTTCCGCCCAGACGAAACCTTGGCCCAGGTCTGCCAACGGAACAACGATTTGCCGGTCGAAGCAGTGATCGAGACCATTCTTTCTGCGCATGAATCCGAGCAGAAAATGCAGATTGAGCCGGAGGAGCTATCACGCAGGCTCAAAGAGGAGCCCGGGACGCCGATAGCGTTGATTGATGTGCGAAGCCGCGAAGAATGGGACGCCGTGCACCTGAACGAGTCACAGTTCTTAACCCAGGAGCTGATGCAGGAAATCCTGTCCTCCTGGCCAAAAGAGCGCGAAATCGTATTCGTTTGTCACCACGGAGTCCGGAGCATGGATGCAGCTGCGTTCTTTGCCGGTCACGGGTTTACCGGAGCGAAGTCTCTGGCCGGTGGCGTTGATGCTTGGAGTGTTCGGATCGATTCCTCGCTACCCCGTTACCATCTGGAATAGAAATGAGTGCTCCCGAAGATTTTTCACGCCGTATCGAAGAAGCGATCAAGAGCCCGAAGAACCTGGGCGAACTAGAGGGTGCAGACGCAGTCGGCACCGTGGGCAATGCTGATTGCGGCGATATGCTGCGGATGTGGATTAAGTTCAAAGAGGAAAACGGCAAGAGGGTGATCGATCGAGCGACCTTTCAGACTTTCGGTTGTGAGACGGCGATTGCCGTAGCGAGCGTCGCCACGGAGTTGATTGCTGGTAAGACCGCCGAAGAGGCCCTGGCCATGGGAGGCAGTGAATTGTCCGCGCCGCTAGGGCCGTTACCGCCGGTGAAGATCCATTGTGCTCAATTGGTTGAGGGCGCGTTGAGGTCAGCCTTGTCCCCAGCGAATATTCCGCCGTCAAATCAAGCCGTTGCTCCGACTTTACTGCAACAGTTTCAGGAGCAATCTCCAAAGAAAATAGTTTTAGAGCCTTCCAAATGAGCGACCACAACGAAATCGAACTGTTGCGGGATTGTGAAGCGATTCAGATTCCCGCCGGGCTAAAGACCACGATTCCCAAAGGAACCAAGGTAATTATCACCCAGAACCTGGGCGGAAGCTATACGATTGCATGTGATTACGGCCTCTTCCGAATCAATGAGCAGGACGCTGATGTTTTGGGCTTGGAGCGGACGTCGAGCCAAAAGGAAAAGGAACGATCCAACGGCGACGTGGCCGAAGAGGAGGTATGGGATCAGCTCCGGACAGTTTATGACCCGGAAATTCCGGTGAATATCGTAGATCTCGGATTGGTTTACGATTGTCAGGTCACAAAATCCCCGGGAACCGGAATCCGCGTGGATGTGAAAATGACCTTGACCGCTCCAGGATGCGGGATGGGGCCCGCCATAGCCCAGGACGCCAAGCTCAAGATTCTATCAATCTCAGGGGTGGACGAGGCGTCGGTCGAATTGGTTTGGGATCCACCCTGGAACCAGCACATGATCAGCGAAACCGGGAAAATGAAACTCGGACTGATCTGATGGAGCCAGCCGCGATCCGGCAGCCGCCGGACGAAGTCGGGAGCGTATCCTGCCGAATATTTGCAATTGGTCGTCGCCATGGTAGTTTCCGCGCTCCAATCGAGGTAATTTCATGTCACAACACCAGAGTCTTAAAGGGGCCAGTACGATCCAGACGAAACGTAACGTGCTTAAGCGCTTTGAAAGGGTCGAATTATTGAAGAAACGTGGCGTTTTCAAGCCGGGCGATCGGGTTATCGGCCTGCCGAAGACCAAGCCGGACGCTTAATTGCTCCGAACAAATTTACGAAGGCGCCGGCGCTAACCCCGGCGCCTTTTTATTTCCATGCGCCTCAATCGATTTCTCGCACTAGCGGGCGTGGCGTCCCGCCGTGGTGCTGAACAGCTCATCCGATCTGGCCGAATTTCCGTGAATGGCAAGATCTGCGCCGAGCTGGCGACTCAGGTCACGAGCGAAGATCACATACGAGTGGATCGCAAGATCGTTAAAGCAAAGGAATTCGTTTATCTTTTGCTGAACAAACCAGGCGGATATGTGACCACGAGGTCGGACGATCGTTCGCGTCCGACGATTTATGATTTGTTGCCAAAGCATTTACCCAAGCTCGCTCACGTTGGTCGATTGGACCTGGAGTCTGAAGGATTGTTGCTGCTAACAAACGACGGCGAGTTGACGCTGAGGCTGACTCATCCCCGTTACAAGTTGCCCAAGGAATACCTGGTAACTCTTGATCGGGAATTTGACATGGCGGAATCAGCGAAAGTGAAAAAAGGAATCTACCTGGCGGAAGGGCGAGCCCGGTTTGACGCAATCTACATGATCAATCCTCGTCAGGTGCGAGTCGTATTGACCCAGGGAATCAAACGACAGGTGCGCCGAGTGTTTGCCGCCCTGGGCTACAAAGTGAAGCGATTGGAACGAACGAAGATCGGTGACCTGTCCGATGCGACCCTCAAGCCTGGCGCATACCGGATGCTGAAAAGGGCAGAGGTGGAAAAGCTCTGGGCGAGGGACAAGAAGCCGGAATCTGGAAATTAGAATCTAGAAAGCTACGCCGGTGAACCGCCAGCTTTCCAACCGGTAATTTTCAACCTGGAACCTGTTACATGGACTACGTTATTAGCTCGGACCCGAGTTGGGTGGAGGTCGACGTCGTGTGGCGGTTTCTCTCCGAGGAGAGCTATTGGGCGCGCGGTGTCCCGCGCGAGACCGTTTTAAAGTCGCTGGCCAACTCGATTCCCTTCGGTGTTTACGAAATCGGTCCACAGTCCCGCCGAGAACAGGTGGGATTTGCGCGGGTAGTCAGTGATCGGGCCACGTTCGCCTACCTGGCGGATGTTTTCGTTCTGACCGAACACCGTGGTCAGGGGTTATCCAAGCGTTTGCTGGAAACTGTCCTCGCTCATCCGGAACTTCGGGGTTTGCGTCGCTGGCTGCTTTTCACGGCAGATGCCCACACTCTCTACGAACAATTTGGTTTCGTGCGAACCATGTTTCCCGTACGGATCATGGAGATACGTCGACCGTATATCGGTGACCAGTAATCGGTAATCAGTGATCGGTAATCAGTAATCAGTAATCAGTAATCGGTAATCAGTCCTTCTTGGTACAGCTCGATTACGTCCGACAAGGGGAGATCCGGAGCAATGGGGGTATACGGCTGGGCTCGAAACCAGGTCAATTGCCGCTTTGCATACTGGCGTGTTGCTTGTTTCATCGCCTCGGCGCACTGGGCCAATGTAATCTCATTGCTCAAATATTGCCGAATCTCTGCGACACCAATCATCCGAGATGCGGTTACACCGATCGGACCCGCGGTGGCGACCTCCTCGATTGCACCTGCTGCCAACATCCGATCGACCCGTGCGTCGATCCTGGCATACAGCTCATCTCGTGGCCAATTTAGCCAAAGCGCAACGAGCTTTGCCTCCGAGACAGGATTGTCGAAAGAAGAGAAAGGGCGACCGGTGAGCCTGCAGACTTCCAACGCGCGCTCCACCCGGCGGCGGTTGTAACGATCGATTCGTTCAAATGACAAGGGATCGAGCCGGCGCAATTCCTCTAAGAGGGAAGGAAGCGGCGTAGAAGCAAATTCGTTGCGCAGATCCGCATTTCGTGCGGGAAGATCGGGAAGCGGATGGGTCAATGCTCTCAGATAGAACCCCGTTCCACCGACCACCAGCGGTACCTGACCGCTCCGGTTCACCTCCCGGATCGTTGCGATGGCCAATCTGGCGTAGCGAGCTGCGTCGCCGAGCTCGCTCGACGGAAGCACACCGATCAGGTGATGCGGTACACGTTGCCGTTGAACCGAATCCGGTTTTCCGGACAGGATGTCGAACCCATGGTAAATCTGATAAGCATCGGCTCCGATGATCTCAGTCTTCAGGTGCTCGGCAATCTGAATGGCCAGCTCGCTTTTGCCGGAGGCGGTGGGCCCTGCGAGGATCAGGAAATGCAAAGGAGCCACGGGGCAAAAAAAACCCGCTTTCAGTGGATCTGAAAGCGGGTTTTATAGTTTTATAAGGAGGGAGGAATCAGGCCGCGCGCTCCATATCTGGAGTCTTAGCACCACTTACCACTAGTTTGCGTCCTAAAAACTCTTTGTCGTGCAGCTCTTTTACTGCCCGTCTTGCTTCTTCGATGGTAGTCATCTGAACGAAAGCGAAGCCTTTGGAACGCTGAGTATATTTGTGGCAAACCACCTCGGCATTGCGCACTTGACCGACTCCGTTGAAGAGGTCAAACAGATCGCTTTCAGTAGCGTCAAATGAAAGGTTACCTACGTAAAGTTTGGGAGAGGTAACCTCAACCAGCTCAGGTTTGCGGCTGATTTTTTCTTTCGGAGCGACGGCGGTTGCGGCTGCCGGTTTCTCGCGCGGTTTGGGCGGGGCGACAGTGGTCTTTTTAGTATCGCCCGCGAAGAAAGCGACGACCCGCTGCCAAAACGTCAGCTTCGGCTTTGGCGTGGTCGCTTCTCGACCTGTACTTGAATCTGAACTTGAACGTCTGCGGCGTCCTCGGCGAGAGCGGCGTCCTGAGTAATGCATTGATTGGGATTTCATTGGTCACGATTTTTAGTGCTTCCGGTGAAGGGCATGCACTACGCACACTGAGAAAGAACAGTTTGGGCGGAACTTAACCCTTCAAACCCAAGGCCTTCACCAAAACTTCCAGGAGAATCAGGCCTGGAGCGAAGTGAGCGCCTAGTAGAGCTGCCCTTCAGCCAGGCGACCGCAATGTTTCTGACTTAAAAACGAAGCTGGAAATCGTGCGGTATTGCCCACTAGATTCCTGGGCTCACTAACTCTCTTTGCCCTGGATCTCCCGTGTTATTACAACATATATAGATGAGGGACAGAGCTCCGGCAACTTTTTTGGTCGCCTCGCGCGAATTAAGACCGTCGAACTGGTGGCGACAGAGCTTCCGAGCTAGTGGCAAAAACGTGGATTCTGTTGGGGTTGAGAACGTTAAATGGATTTGATGTAATCTTTCCAGCGCGTACGGAGCGATCTTTCTGCTAGCCCTACGGACTAGGCTATCTTTTGGTGAGCGAGCCCGACCGTCCCACTCGGCCACGACTGGGCGAGCCTACGCCACGCGGCCGTGACAGTTTTTGTATTTTTTGCCGCTGCCACAGGGGCAGGGTTCATTGCGGCCGACCGATACTGTCCTCTGCCGAACGGCCGGAATCACCAGCTCTAAGTCGTTGTTTCCGTTTTGGTCGGCTATTTCCCGGTCATCGGCCATCTGCTCGCGTCGCGGCATGGAACGGGCACTTGGGCCGGCGGGTACTGGACCACCAAGGCCGGGCAGATTGAGTCCGACCGGCAAAGTCGATAAGAACTGCTCGAACGCCATGAGGTTGGTTGTGCTGCGGAACAAATTGCTCAGCACCTCGCTCTTAATACCAGCCATCAGTTGGCTAAACATTTCGTATGCCTCGGTCTTATACTCGATCAGAGGATCTTTTTGTCCGTAGCTGCGCAGGTAAATGCCTTCGCGCAGGCCGTCCATCGCATACAGATGTTCTTGCCAGAGACGATCGATCGCGTTCAGAAGGATATAACGTTCGAGACCCGCAACCGCTTCGGTCTCCTCCAATTTGATTTTCTGTTCGTAGGATTTCTTGATCTTGTCGACAACGAATTTCTCGTTCTCCTCGAGCGTTCGAGTTTCCAATTGAGCAGCGGCCGCGCTCAATCCGAGCGGAAATGTCGTATTGAGCCATTGCAATAATCCTTCCGGATTTGGATCAGAGCCGTCTGGCGGTTGCAGATATTCACGGACACGTTCGGGAACGATTTCGTCAACGATCTCGAAAATCAGCTTGCGCGGTTCGGATGTCTCCAGCGTCTCGTTGCGAAATGTGTAAATCACTTCGCGCTGCTTGTTCATGACGTCATCAAAATCGAGTGTGCGTTTGCGGATCTGGTAGTTTCTCTGCTCGACCCGTTTTTGCGCGGTCTCGACGCTTTTATTGAGCCACGGATGCTCGAGTTCTTCGCCATCCTTCAGGCCAAAGCGTTCCATCATTGCAGTCATCCGTTCCGAAGCTCCGAAATTACGCATCAAATCATCTTCGAAACTCACATAAAATCGGGATGATCCTGGATCGCCCTGGCGCGCGCATCGGCCACGCAGCTGCCGGTCGACACGCCGGATTTCGTGTCGTTCTGTGCCGACCACATAGAGTCCGCCCAACTCGGCGACTCCGTCCCCCAGTTTGATGTCAGTTCCGCGCCCGGCCATGTTCGTCGATATGGTGACCGTTCCGCTCTGACCCGCCCGAGCGACAATTTCGGCTTCCTGACGATGGTATTTAGCGTTGAGAACGTTATGGGGGATCTTTTCCCGCTTCAGCATGCGGGAAAGCAGTTCTGATGCTTCAACCGAAGCCGTACCCACCAACACCGGTTGACCACGGCCGTGCGCATTTTTTATCTCCTCCAGAACCGAGCTATATTTTTCTCGGCGCGTCTTATAAATTCGATCGTTCCAGTCTTTGCGGATTACTGGTCGATTAGTGGGAATGACCAACACGTCCAGCCGATAGATGTCGTGAAACTCATTGGCTTCGGTTTCAGCAGTTCCGGTCATGCCGGCGAGTTTGTCATATAATCGAAAGTAATTTTGGATGGTAATTGTGGCCAGCGTCTGCGTCTCCCGATCGATCTGAACTCCTTCCTTGGCCTCGACTGCTTGATGCAAGCCATCGCTCCAACGCCGGCCTGGCATCTTACGGCCGGTGTTCTCGTCAACAATGATGACCTTATTTTCCTCAACCACGTAATCGACGTCCTTCTCAAACAGGCAGTACGCTCGCAGGAGTTGAGAAATGTTGTGAATTCGCTCCGCCTGACTGTCGCAGTAGGTTTGGCGGGCTCGCTTCCTTTCTTCCTTCTGTTCCGGAGTCAGCGATTCATCTAAATCGATCTCGGTGAACTCACTAATGAGGTCGGGCAATACGAAAGCATCGGGATCGTCCGGATTGAGGTAAGAACGCCCCATTTCGGAGAGGTCCGAATCCTGGTGCTTTTCGTCGATAGTAAAATTGAGTTCCTCCTTCAATGCGACCAGGTCTTCTTTGCGAGAGTCCTGGTAGAAGGAAAGTTCCGATTTATCGAGCGCTCGGCGATTTTCCGGATCCTCCATCAACCGAAGCAACCCTTTGTTCCTCGGCTGGCCCAGTTTGACTTTGAAAAGTATTCTACCGCCCTGTTCCAGGTCGCCGCGTTCCAGCGCTTCTTTGGCTTCCGAAACGAGCCGGTTACATAACATGGTCTGACGCTTGACCAATTGTTCAACAATCGGCTTGAACTTATCGTACTGATGGGAAGAGACCGTCGCTGGACCGCTGATGATGAGCGGAGTCCGCGCTTCGTCGATCAGAATGGAATCCACCTCGTCGACGATGGCAAAGTAATGACCACGCTGAACCTGCTGGTCTTTCGAAGTCGCCATCCCGTTATCACGCAGATAATCGAATCCGAATTCACTATTGGTGCCGTAAGTGATGTCACAATCGTATTGCGCCTTGCGCTCCGAAGGCGACTGATCGTGCTGGATACAGCCAACCGTTAGCCCCAGGAACTTGTAAATTTCGCCCATCCATTCGGCATCACGGCGAGCGAGATAATCATTCACCGTTACAAGATCAACACCACGTCCGGATAAGCCATTGAGGTAGAGGGGACAGGTAGCAACCAAGGTTTTTCCTTCGCCGGTTGCCATTTCTGCGATTTTACCTTGATGGAGCGCGATGCCGCCGATGAGTTGCACATCGAAGTGAATCATGTTCCAAACCTGTGGTTGGTCGCAGACCGACCACGATTTATCCCAAAGACGACGAGCCGTATTTTTGACCGCAGCAAACGCCTCGGGTAAGAGCGCGTTCAACCGTTTGGCCAGGAGGTCCGGATCGTGAATCGCCGACAATTCTTGCTTCCAGGCTGCACTCTTGGCTTGAAGGTCTGCGTCACTGAGCGCCTGATAATCCTGCTCAATCCGATTGATCTGTTCGACCAATGGGCGGAGTCGTCGAACTTCGCGCTGATTTTTCGAACCTAAGATTTTCTTTAGAAGCCAGTTCACCATAAGGCCATTCCTCCTACCTGCTTCCAGGTTTGATCGCCGGTACGTCTCTTAGGTCCGGCGGCAACTGGTCCGGAGCGAAAGTCTCTACCTGAAGTTGCAATAAACTCTCAAATTTACACCCAAAATCCGGTTTGTCTTGGCCGCTTCGATCTACGATCGAACCCACCACTACCACCTCGCCACCGTGTGAACGCACGATTTCGATCGTCTCCAGCACTTTGCCGCCACGGGTAACAACATCTTCTGCCACAATGAATTTCTCCTTAGGGCGGATCTGGAAACCACGCCGGAGAACCAGTTTCCCATCTTGTTTCTCGGCAAAAATATGCCGTTTCCTCAAGTGGCGCGCCACCTCTTGACCGACAATGATTCCCCCGAGGGCTGGAGAGATGACCGAATCAGCACCGCTGTTTGCCAGCTTGGCGGCCAGACACGCGCAAATCTCGGACGCCAAGTCCGCATGTTGCAAGACCAGGGCGCATTGGAAGAACTCGCGGCTATGCAATCCGGAACTGAGAACGAAATGCCCATGCAGCAGAGACCCGGTCCGTTTAAATATCTCTAGAATGGATTCTTCCACAGTTTACGACGGTTTGATTGCGATCGCCTCGATCTCGACCTTGGCGCCTCTCGGTAAGCCGGAGACCTCGATGGTGGATCGTGCGGGCGGAGCCTCAGGAAAAAACGTGGCGTACACTGCGTTCATATCTGCGAACCGGGAAAGATCGGTTAAGAAAACGGTGGTCTTTATTATGTTGGCGTAGGATACACCGGCGCTTTTCAGGACCGCACCCAGATTGAGTAGCGCCTGCTTTGTTTGCTCGGCCACATCTGGGCCCACCAATTTCGCCAGTGGCAGCTTCCAGTGGCACCTGGCCGGAGCAAAAAATTAGAGGTCCCGCGCCGATCGCCTGCGAGTACGGTCCGAGGGCGGGCGGCGCGTCGGGAGAGGAAAAGACCGTCTTCATGAGAGCGTTCAAGGGTACGTAGCCACTGATCCCTGTCAACACGCCCCGCATGCCTTACCGGAGCCTGGCTATTTTTGCCGAGCAGCGGCTTCGGGATCAATTTGTTTCGCCAGCGACTCGAGCTCAGCAACTCTTTGCTTGAGTTCCTTGAGTTCTTGAAACATTCGGGGCAGCCGCTTAGCGCTCATCTCTCGGCGGAGAGCATCCCGAAGCGGCACCGCCGGGGTGCCGCCGACCAGATTCCGTGGAGGAATATTTTCGCTGATTCCCGATTGGGCGTAAACCACCGAATCATCGCCAACGGACATGTGATCGGGCAAACCAGACTGTCCACCCATTACCACGCGGTCACCCAACTGCGAACTTCCGCCCAGGCCAACCAGGGCGACCACCAAACAGTTCTGACCAATGGAGGCGTTGTGACCGACTTGAATCAGATTATCTAATTTTGAACCGCGGCCGATTCGAGTCTCTCCCATGGTCCCCCGATCAACGCATGTGCCGGAACCGATCTCGACGTCATCTTCGACTATGACATTTCCGATCGAATTGATGCGCACGATTTCGGTGTTGAAGTTGTTGATCTGTTTTTTGGCTTTCACATCTTCCACGCTCCCGCGCTCCGGCGTGACAAAGGCAAAGCCATCGCCTCCGATTGTGGCATTCGGTTGAATGATCACGCGATTGCCGATCTCGCAGCGATCGCCAATCGAAACTCCGGCATGGATCAGGCATTTCTTCCCCAGCACCACATTGGCGCCAATGCTCACGTTACTTACGATCCGCGTGCCGTCACCGATAACCGTCTCAGGTCCAATCCAGCAATGAGGACCGATGCCGACATCCTTTCCCACTTTGGCGCTCGATTCTATGACCGCGGTCGGATGGATGCCCGGAGGTGAGTAGACCGGACGTTCGAAGAGTTCCGTTAGCCGAGCCAAAGCCAATCGTGGGCGCTTGACCGAGATCCAATTGGGCGTTCGAGCTGGATCCACGTCCTCCGGCACAACCGCACTCACCAATTCTCCCGAAGCGAGATACTTCGCAGCACTAGCAGAAAGCAGTAACGCCAAATCGCGAGGGCCGCTAGCGAGTGCTGGGTGAACCACCCGGTCTATCTGCAGCGAAGCGTCTCCATGTAAATGTCCCTCCAGTGATTTGGCTATTTCGGCCAAGGTCTTCATAAAGCAAAACTAGTTCGGTGCGTGTCGCTGGGCGTCAAGCGGTAACGGCGCCAGTTTGGCATTCCTCGGTTCTCTGACTCACCGGACGGCAATGCTCCAGGTATCGGATTTCCCTAAGGCTAACCGTCTGGTTACCGCTTCCGTAGTCGCGGTCTCGGCTCGATAGACGATTGGACCGGTCTGCGTTTGGTCAGCGGTTATCTGAAGGTGTTCAATTGAGCCGGTTCTGGCGAGAAGAGTGATCGCATACCGTTGATTTCCTACTGGAAACTCGCCTAGATCCACTCCATCCAGCTGTAGTCGCACTGTACCGGACGCGGCTCCTTCCTCGGGCACAAACCAAAGAGTAAACGCTGCCACTTTTTGCTGATCGAGATCATCCGCTAACGATTTGGCCAGAGCCAAGAGCGGCGCTGCGATCTGGCCGTGAGTCAGTCCCGATTTGACCTGGTTCAAAGCGTCGCCAGAAAACTCAGCCGCCGCTTTCGTCCACAGGTAGAGACCGATTCGTTGATCCGATTGGTTTTGCCGGAGGAGGGTCTTCGTTAAGTTGGTCGTCTCCGGATCAATATCTTGGGCGGACAACCGTAAAATTTTGCTTCGCGGATCCGGATCTTCGAAACCTCCGTTCATCAGCAACGAAGCGACCACGGCGAGGAGAGCCACGACTCCCAAGCAGGCCATCGTTCGCACAGCCAACGGCAACCACCAAAACGTAATTGGACTTCTTCGAGATTGGGCAGCTGACCTTCCGGAGCGGGTTGTCACGGGCGAGCGGGCACGACGGGAAGACGCTGCTGGCATAAACCTGCGTCGACAATGCCTCAGGTGACGCCTGCTGCCAAGTCGGAACGCCGGGAGTTCTGCGTTCTTATCTGCCACTCGCTAGCTTCAGAATTTCGTGGAATTCTTCGTTGGTCAGCGGCATCACCGATAGACGGGATTGTTTGAGCAATAGTACGCCTTGCAGCTTGGGTTCGGCCTTGATCTGATCGAGGGTTACGGGTGGGGTGACGGCTCGTTCGGGCTTTATTTCAACTGCCGACCAATCACCGTTCGCGGCGGTCGGGTCCGCAAACGCTTCTTTGGTCACACGGGCCACGCCAACTACCGCTTTACCGTTCACACTGTGGTAATAGAGGACTTCATCGCCCACTTTCATATTGCGCAGATTGTTACGCGCTTGAAAATTACGGACTCCGGTCCAATCAGTCTTCCCGTCGGCGACAAATTGATCCCAGGAATAAGCAGTGGGCTCCTGCTTCACCAACCAGAATTGGTTCATGACAGCGCATACCATGGGCTCCGGGCTGAGGAGAAGCAAGGGAGGAAATGCGGAATGCGGATTGCGGAATGGGGCATGGTGGGTGTTCAGTATTCTTTCAGAGGAGGATCACCTATGTCTTGAACCTAAGGTGTAACTCCCCATATTCCGTGATTCATTCCGCAATCGACAATCCGCATTCCGCGTTTCCCTCTTATGTCCGGCATCTTGATCACCTTTGAAGGCGGAGAAGCGTCCGGTAAATCGACGCAGGTGGCGCGTTTAGCGAGGAAGCTGGAAGTGACCGGGCAACCGGTTTCTGTTGTGCACGACCCCGGAACAACGGAAGTCGGTAGGGCGATCCGGCAACTGCTGTTGCACGCGCGCGAAAGCGATAGCCTCAATGATATGACCGAATTATTGCTGTTTGGCGCCAGCCGATCGCAATTAATCAGCGAAATCATTCGACCGGCATTAGCCGAAGGTCGCATCGTCGTTTCCGATCGATTTGCTGATTCGACCGCGGTTTATCAAGGCTATGCTCGCGGGCTGAGCGGGCAGTTTATTCGAGAACTGGAGAGGTTTTTGCTGGGCGAAATCCGGCCAAAATTGACATTCTTACTCGATTTGGATTTGGCCACGATGCGGAAACGCCAACTACGGCGGGTACGCCCTGTCAATCAACCAGATCGGCTGGAACAATTGCCTGACGAATTCCATCAAAGGGTACGCGAAGGATATTTGGAGCTTGCGCGGCGTGAGCCGGATCGAATTCGCCTAGTCGACGCAACATTGCCGGAAAACAAGATAGAAGAAATCATTTGGGAAGAATGCAATGCCGTTCTTAGCCTCTGAAGCCTCTGAGTACCTGGTCCGTGCCCATCAGCTCGGCCGACTAGCTCATGCATTTTTAATTACTGGTCCCGACGGCTCCGGGAAGTTAGCGCTGGCCCAGGAATTCTATCGTACCGTTAACAAAGTTCGTGACGCGGATCGTGACCCCGACTTCCATCTGGTTCAACCGGAATCCAAATCCCGACGCATCTTGGTCGAGCAGATTCGTGCGTTGGAAGAAGAACTGCGAATGCGCTCGACGACCGGCAAGCTCAAATTTGGTGTGATTGCGGACGCGGACCGGATGATGCCCCAGTCGGCTAACGCATTCCTCAAGACTCTGGAGGAACCTCCCAATGGGTCGCTGCTCCTGCTTTTGACCTCGTTGCCAGAAGCGCTCCTGGAAACGATCCGCTCTCGGTGTGTGGTTCTAGCTTTACGTTCTCCGAGCCGGCGGCCGCTCGGAGTAGCGGAACGCGTTCTTTTCGATGCAGTGTCTCAACTTACGAGCGAACGTTCCTGGACAGTTGGATCGAGCTTGGCCTTGGCTCGCCTCTTTCAGGACCAACTTGCGCGCTTTCGGGACGACATTGAGACGGAGCATGATGACCGACTCAAACGCGAATCGGAGCGCTACCAGAACTCAACCGATGGAAAATGGCTGGAACAAGAAGCGGGCCGTCTTGGGGTGCTTACTGAGAGCCGCTACATCCAGGCGAGAACCGCATACGTTGAAAGAGTTTTGGAATGGTTCGGTGACGCGCTGCGGGCGGGTCAGGGTGGCAGAGAGAGGGACCTGGACGAATACCGCGAAGCGACCGTCAGTTTTGCCAAAAAGATCCCGGTTAGTGATCTCTTAGAGAGGGTTCGCGTTTTCCAGGAGCTGCGGGAACATCTTTCCCGGAATGTTCATGAAGGCCTTGCGATCGAAGTGGCTTTTCTGAAAGGCTTTGGCCCGTCTGCGGTAGGGCGAAACGCGACTCCGCCAAGCCTACGTCGCGGCTAGTTTTGTGGTTTACGTCAACCGAACAGCCAGGGCGCGCCATAGCGTAGCGACGGCGGCACACCTCGAACGACGGCGAGATGAGGTCTGTGAGCCTTGAGGACCTGTCAGCCGGACGAATGCCCGGCCCAAGGCTCACAGTCTTCCCGGACTGTATAGCCCTACCAGCTGTTACCTTCTGTGAAAATCCTTGTGTGGCGCTGCTACCAATTCTGCAGACTTAGTGCACTGTTATAATCCTCCACACGATGAACCTCTATCTGTTGCGTCATGCCGAGGCGGAAGAAGAAGCAGCTTCAGACGGCGAACGTCAATTGACCGGACGAGGTCGCGAACAAGCTCGGACCATCGGCCGATTTTGTGCGCGAAATGATCTGTATCCGGAAAAAATCATTACGAGTCCTTTGGTCCGAGCCCAGCAGACGGCGAAAATCGTCGCGGATGAGCTGAAGGTCGCCGATCGAGTGCAGGTTTGTGGATTCGCGACAGCTGGAATGACCACCGAGGGTGCACTCAACGGTCTAAAAGCGTTCGCGGAGCACTCTTCGCTGCTGCTCGTTGGTCACGAACCGGACTTCAGCGGGTTTGTCGTTGCGCTCATTGGCGGTGAGGAAGAATCCATCCGGTTTCGCAAAGCGAGTCTTGCAAAAGTCACTTTACCGAAACTCAAAGCGGGTGTTGGTAGACTGGAGTTCCTCCTTCCGGTGAAGTTCCTATGAAACCCGAGATTATTCGTACCCGCTCTTTTGTGGAAGAGGCCGCTCGATTCATCGCTGACTCTGCACGGGATGCTCTTGATGAGCGCGGCCATTTCCGACTGAGCTTAAGTGGCGGAAATACGCCACGTCCTGTTTACCAGGCACTCTCTTTGTTGGATTGCCGTTGGAGTAAGTGGACCGTCACGTTTGGTGACGAGAGATGTGTGCCTCCCGACGATGGCGAGAGCAATTATCGGATGGCATCGGAGTCATTCCTCCTGGTAACCAGCCCAGGCGAAGTGCTGCGTGTCAAAGGCGAAATTCCACCGGAGGAAGCTGCCAATGACTATGAAACCGCTCTGGCACACTATGCCAAAAAGTTTGGGGAAAAGCGTTATCGTCACGACTTAATCCTGCTCGGTTTGGGTGACGACGGGCACACCGCTTCGCTGTTTCCGGGTACTGCGGCGCTAGAGGAGCGGGAACGCAACGTGGTAAGCAATTTCGTTCCGAAGTTCAACAACCATCGAATTACTTTTACCTACCCGTTGATCAATGCCGCTCGCCGGATCGCGTTTCTCGTCAACGATCCCAAAAAGAAAGGGATTATCGATCAGGTTCTTAACGGGAAAAGTGGATTGCCGGCAGAACGCGTTCAGCCCGAAAAGGGCGAGCTGATTTGGTTCATCGGCATGTAAGCGGTAACCCCAGGAACGTAGCCCGATACTCAAGCCTCGGGAATCGTTCATCACCCGTTTAACTTCAGGGGACAGTCGCCGCTGATATCACCAATCACTGACTGAATGACTGAGGCTGGAGCATCAGGCTACGTTCCCGGCGTTCCCGGCGCTATCGCCCGGCCCTTCCAAAGATCGACGACCGTCCAAACTCGTGATAGGACTACCCTCATGGGCAAAAGTTACGAGGGTACCGGCATCGAGGACTTAATCCGGGTGATTGACCGTTGCGTGCTTGGAGTAGCGTTTACCGAAGGTGTTTTGTGGCGAGCCGGTACTGATCCCGAGCGCAATTGGCGAAGCTGGCAGACATTACAGTTCGAACCCTTGATTCTCCCTCACCTGGCCGAGGTCGTCGACCTTGCGGTGCGACATTCCTTGCGCGAGATCGTATTCCTGGATCAGGCACTTCAACAGTTGCTCGGCTCATCGCTTTCTCACCGGAGCCAACTTGCCGCCGAGCGGCTTTTGCAGGTCCGGCCACCTAAGGGCGATCGAATGGTTGCCCGGCTGCAAGAGGCGATTCGCACCGGAGAGACTCCAGGGCACTTCGTTACGCTTTTCGCAGTTCGCGCCATCGCGTTTTCGATTCCCGCTCGCTCGACCATCTTTGCCTATATTTTGTTTGAACTGATGCTAGAGCTTCCGGATCGGGACCAGATCGAGAACTTGTTTACCGAGGCCGCCAGAACCGTAAATGACTACTACCGGGAAGGTCTCAACCCGTTGGCGGAAAAGCTCCATGGCTGAAACGCTCGAGCAAACAAAATCAGCTACTCAGATTGCCACCCCCTGGAACGTCGTGGTTCATAACGATCCGGTGAACCTGATGAGTTACGTAACCATGGTTTTTCAAAAGGTGTTTGGGTATTCGGTGGATCGGGCCCGGCACCACATGCTGGAGGTTCACCATAAGGGCCGCTCGATTGTCTGGACGGGAGATCGCGAAACGGCGGAGCTCTACGTACAGCAATTGCACGGCTACCTGCTCCATGCGACTCTGGAGAGAGCAGAAGGATGATGATTCGCCGGTGGAAGGACAAGTCGATAGAATTCTCCAGGATTGAGTCGATCGAAGCTGAGCTGCTCAAACAGATCCCGGCTGCCGGTGACCCGGAAGGCGAAGAAAGGGCGGAAGAGCGTCTCTATCCTTCCCCCATGACTCAAGAGACTCCCGGAATGGTCAAAGATTGGGACGAGTTTGTGCGGCCGGAGCTGCGTCACCTGTTTTTGAGCGCACGTAAACTGGTCGAAGAAGATCTTACTGCGATGACTCGCCGGCCGGGCAAGATTAGCCATCTCGTGGTGCCGCTTGCCCATGCCGAGTCGTGGCTCAACGCGTTAAACCAAGCGCGTTTGGTCCTCGCCACCAAGTATGATTTTACGGAGGCGGAACTATCGTTTAATCATACCCCCAAGACCTTTTCCAGGCGTGACCTGGTGCTTTTGCAGATCAATTTTTACGCAGCGGTGCAAGAACGATTAATTGAGATTTTGGAGGAAGGTACTCCGCCCAGGCGTTGACGATTTCCAGCAACCGCGAGTACGTTCCGGTTATGAGCAAACCCGTTGTGGAAGTACAAGTCCGGGCCGTGATCCCGACCAGCGGGGGTTGCGCAGTATTCGTCGGCAATAGCGAGAAAGTCTTCGTGATCTACGTGGACCAAGGGGTAGGCCAAGCGATCACGATGTTTATGCGAGGGGCCCACAAAGAGCGTCCGCTTACTCATGATCTGCTCGCTCATGTCCTGCGGGCCCTGGGCGCCCAGATCGAGCGGGTCGTGATCAATGATCTCAAGCGCGGTACTTACTTTGCTCGAATGATATTGAGCGCGGAAAACGAACTGCATCAGCGTAAAATCATCGAGATCGATGCCCGACCGAGTGACTGCATCGCGATGGCGACACAGCAGGGGGCTGCCATTTACGTCAGTCGGGAAGTTTGGGAAGAAGTGGAAGATATGACCGAGATCTTGCGAAAGATGGAAGAGGAAGGGCCGGCGGAGGGCGAAGCCGAAGAGGAACTCTGATTTCGCGCAATTGTTCTCTAAATTCGCATCAGCTAATTGCATTTGGAAACTGACCACTTAGTTTGCGCGACACATGTCTGACAGTTGGGATATTCCGTCCGCCGTTTCCCTGTATAACATCGACCGTTGGGGATCGGGTTATTTCACGATCAACCGGTCCGGGAATGTCCAAGTGATGCCGACCCAACAAGACGATTCCAGCATCGATCTAATGGAGGTCATCCAGGAGGCGCGCGATCGGGGAATGACCTTCCCGCTCGTGATCCGATTTCAAGATCTCCTTCGTCATCGCGTCGAAACGGTGAATCGGGCATTTCAATCCGCTATTTCGGAGGCCGCCTATAAGAACGTCTACAAAGGGGTCTTTCCGATTAAGGTTAACCAGCTGCGCGAAGTGGTGGAAGAGATCATCGATGCCGGAGCGCCCTTTCATTTTGGCTTGGAAGCTGGAAGTAAACCGGAATTGATCGCAGCATTGGCGGTTCATCGCGATCCGGAAAGCCTGATTATTTGCAACGGCTACAAGGACATGACCTACGTCAAGATTGCTCTGCTTGGCCGGAAACTAGGGAAAGAAGTGATCATGGTGGTGGAGAAAATCGAAGAGATCCGGCAGATTGTGCAGCTTTCCAAGGAGATGAATGTCTCCCCGATTCTTGGGCTGCGTGTCCGGCTTCAGTCGAAGAGTTCCGGCCGTTGGGCGACCAGTGGCGGAGAAAACGCAAAGTTTGGGCTTTCCACCGCCGATCTCGTTGCCGCCAGCCAATATTTGAAAGAGGAGGGGATGGCAGATGTTTTGCGGTTAGTGCATTTCCATGTCGGTTCCCAAGTTCCAGATATTGGAGTGCTTAAGCGAGCGGTCCGAGAAGCGGCGCGATTCTTCGCGAAACTAGCGAAAATGGGTCATCCGATGGAGTTCATCGACGTGGGCGGTGGACTGGGAGTTGATTACGACGGGTCCCGTACCGCCTTTGACAGTTCGATGAACTACACGTTACAGGAGTACGCGCGGGACGTAGTCTACAACGTTATGGACGTTTGCGATTCGGAGAAAGTGTCGCATCCGACCATTGTGAGCGAGGGCGGCCGGGCGATAGTCGCTCATCATTCGGTGTTGGTTGTTGAGTCCTTTGGCTCGATCGAGAAAACGACCGGCGATCAGGTATTCGAAATCAAGGAATCGGATCCGAAGCTTTTGGCCGACATCGTCGAAATTCATCGAACGATGAACAAGCAGAACCGAATGGAGAACCTGCACGATGCCCAGCAGATCAAAGAACAAGCGCAATCGATGTTCGAGCTTGGCCTGCTGGATTTGGAAAGCAAAGCCAAGATCGAATCTATTTATTGGCAAGTCACCGAGGCGGTCGTCGATTTTTGTCGAGGCATGAGATATGTGCCGGAAGAAGTCAAAGAACTCGAGATCGCACTCGGCGATCAGTATCTCTGTAATT
Organism: Chthoniobacterales bacterium; assembly: GCA_035601575.1. GTDB lineage: Bacteria > Verrucomicrobiota > Verrucomicrobiia > Chthoniobacterales > JAFAMB01 > DASTDH01. The sequence continues at coordinate 10,399 of DATNNZ010000096.1, read as the reverse complement.
TTTCAGTCTTTCAGTCGCTCCTCGATCATTGGGCTCTGGGGCAACTCTTTCCGATAATGCCGGTCCATCACTTGCAACGGGCGCCCGATCGCAATGGTACCTTAGTCGATATCACCTGTGATTCCGATGGGAAGGTGAACAAGTTCATCGACCTGCAAGATGTTAAAGAGACGCTGCCGTTACATCGCATTCGCCCGGGCGAACCGTATTACCTGGGTTTTTTTCTGATGGGCGCCTACCAGGATATCATGGGCGATCTGCACAATCTTTTTGGGCGGGTAAATGAAGTGCACGTGTTTCTCGATGAAGATGAAGAGTCCGGCTGGTATATCGAAGAGGTTATTGAAGGTAGTACGGTCGGCAGCGTGCTTTCGTTAACGCAATGGGATAAGAACGAGCTGATCCGGCTCGTAAAATCCCAGGTCGACGCTGCGATCAAGTCGGACCGTCTGAAGCCGAACGAGGCCATGCGATTGCTCAACGAATACGAGCGCGGATTGCGCGGATACACCTACCTCGACTTTGGACGATAGGTGGTCCGTCCCGTATCAGTCGTCGGCCAAAGCCGGAAGAATACTTGGATGATGCGCTTAGGGTGTCCTGGCCGGCAAAGGCGGCTCCGAGGGGGATCGCTCTGGCGAAGGCGCCTCTGACTCCCACGAAGGCGACGGGTGGGGTGAGGCGGGTGGAGTGTGTTTCCGCGTTGGTGTTGTTGTCGGTAAAGGCGACGGATGCTTGCCGAGCGCGTGAAATTTGTAATCGTAAACCTGCCATTTCCCAGAGATTCTTTCTACCGAGACAACTTCGTCCACCTGCGGCGCAGTTAAAAAAGAGGTGCTAAACCGGAACGTCGTCTGTAGCGGCTCGTTCAAGCCGCGCCGGTTAACCCAATAGCGCCGAATCGGAGGCCCAAAAGGTGCCCTTTGGACTTGCATCCGAGCAACCCACTTTCTGCCTTCTGGTTGTGACTTTATCGGCTGCGCATAGAGACCTAAAGCGCTATTATAATCGACATCGTCACAGAGAGTTAGGAAGCCGGTGGCAATCGAATACGCGGCGATTTGCTGACGAGATAATTGAGAAGATGAACTAGAGCATGCCTGAAACGCGGCGAAGAAGACAAAGACGAGGAAGCACGCCACGACTCTAGTCATTCGGAACTTTCTAAATAGCTTGGTTGGCATTAAACAGACGATACCTTTAGCTGAGTGTCCACGGTGAGAGAAAGAGATTATCGCGCGAACGTTCGGTCAATGCTGGGTATGAAATGATAAAAAGGCGGCCGCCCGTTAGGCGATGGTCAAGGGGTAAGGTTAATCTATACTAAAACTTAGACAATCAGGGCTCGCCGTGACAACCTCTCCTGTACCGGAGATCCCCAATGTCTACATCCGAGCATTCCGCAAACCGTATTCGGTTCCACCAAAATCGATGGAGCACTGATCCGACATTTTATCCCACCGCCAGGCTAGCAATGGAGGCTCCGGCTGAGCGCTACGCCTATGTGGCGGCCTTGGCTCCCGATCAGAAATCGCACGGCGATGCGCTCCTGGTAATTGACGTCGACCCTGCCTCTCAGTCCTATGGCGAAGTTGCCGGACGATTGGATCTGCCGAGCATCGGCGACGAATTGCATCACTTCGGTTGGAACGCCTGTAGCACGGCTTTGTGTCCCTATGCTCCGCATCCACATGTGGAGCGGCGATATCTCATTGTGCCCGGATTACGGTCTTCTCGCATTCACGTTATCGATACGAAACCGGATCCGCGAAACCTCGAGATCGTTAAAACTATCGAACCGCAGGATGTCTTTAGGCGCACTGGGTATTCCCGACCACATACGGTCCACTGCGGTCCGGAAGGTATTTACGTCAGCGCCCTGGGCGCACCCGATGGGACTGGGCCAGGTGGAATTTTCCTTATCGATCACTATGACTTCAACGTGCTGGGCCGCTGGGAAGTCGATCGTGGACCTCAAGAATTGGCCTACGATTTCTGGTGGCATTTGGGTCACGACACCCTAATTAGCAGCGAGTGGGGAATTCCGAACAGAATTGAACAAGGGCTGCAACCCGAGCATCTGCTGAACAGCGGCTACGGTCATCAACTGCATGTTTGGAGTCTCCGGGAGCGCAAGCACCAGCAGGTAATTGATCTTGGTAAGGAGCATCAGATGGTCCTGGAACTACGACCATCGCATGATCCGAATCGCACCTACGGATTTGCCGGTGTCGTTATCTCTCTCAAAGATCTCTCGGCTTCCATTTGGTTATGGCATAGAGACAATGGAAAATGGGGAGCGAAAAAGATAATCGAAATCCCGGCCGAATCGGCCGACCCCGATTCGCTGCCGCCACTTTTGCAGGGGTTCAAGGCAGTCCCGCCGCTGGTTACTGATTTGAATTTATCGCTGGATGACAAATGGCTCTATGTTTCCTGCTGGGGAACAGGAGAGCTCCGCCGTTACGATGTCTCGGTTCCGGATAACCCCAAGCTGATCTCGGTCCTCCAGATCGGGGGAATCGTCCGGCGAGCGCCGCATCCGCGGGACCCCAATCTTCGTCTGAACGGCGGACCGCAAATGGTGGAGGTGAGTCGCGATGGCAAAAGAGTCTACTTTACAAACTCTCTCTACGCGGCCTGGGACGAGCAATTCTATCCGGAAGGAATTCGCACCTGGCTTGTTAAGGCGGACGCGGGATCAGATGGTTCCATGCATCTCGATCCGAAATTCTTTACGACTTCGAAGGAGCATCGACTGCACCAGGTGCACCTTGATGGCGGCGACACGTCTTCTGATTCCTATTGTTATCCATCCTGATTAGCCTTTCTTTTCATGAGCTTCGGCCTATGGCCTTGGTTGACCCTGGTTCTGCTGGGTGCGTGGCATGGACTCAATCCCGCGATGGGATGGTTATTCGCAGTGGCGTTAGGGTTGCAGCAACGTTCGCGCGGGGCAGTCTTCCGAGCCTTGGTCCCGATTGCTCTTGGCCACGCATTGGCGATTGGACTCGTGGTATTCGTCCTCTTCGTGCTTGGCACCGCGGTACCGGTCAGCCGGTTGCAACTCGGTGGCGGTGCGATTCTTCTTGGGCTGGGTGGATGGAGATTGTGGCGCACGCGGCATCCGATCTGGGTTGGAATGCGTGTCGGTTTCTGGGATCTAACCAGTTGGTCCTGGATCATGGCGAGCGCACATGGTGCTGGCGTGATGCTGATACCGCTCCTGCTCGGTGCAACCTGCGGAGAAACGCTGAACGGCAAAACTCGATTATTGTTTTCCAGCTCGCCATTCGCCGCTGGCGCTGTGCTCGTTCATACCATCTCGCATCTCGCCGTGGCCGGAACTATCGCTTGGCTGGTTTATGATTGCATCGGATTGGCCGTGCTGCGCCGATCGTGGTTCAATGTCGATCTCGTCTGGTCGTTTAGCCTGCTGGCCGGTGGCGCACTGCTTTTGCTTACGATGTTGGGAGCAGTCAGACCATAGGTGGTGAGCACCCCAGACGTCGGAGGGGAGTTGCTTGCGGCTCCCGGAAGCGACCCCTGATAGAGCAAGCACACCGGCATATGATCTCGAGACGTGGGTCGTTCGTGGGTCGTTTCCGGGCGTCGCAAGCAACGCCCCTCCGAGCGATGGGCATTCGACTTTGTTGGGACGTCGTCCCTTTCAACCGCCAACGGCTAACTGCGGACAATAATGTGGCGACTGGGTGTCGGGTTCATTCGAACCGATCGCTTCGACGGGCCTGACTGATCGTTTCACTGTCGTGTGTTCCAACCGGACAGTCGCCGCTTGTACCGAAGACGCGCCGCGAACAACTTCCTATTTGCTATCTGCTACCTGCTATTTGTCATTTCATTCGAGCCTAAAGCGAGAATGAATACTACCTCCCAAACAAATTTCTGAGTGAACGAAAGAAACGCTGCGGAAAGTTGCCTTCGTTCCTGCCCGGCTCCTCATCCGGATTCAAGAGCCGGCCTTGATGAACAGAACAACTTTGTTGGGGACACATCGATTGCGGTAACGAGATTTGGTAGGTGGTACCCGCGGCCTGACAATCGGATGTTGCCAACTGGTTTGAAACCGAGCAGAGCTGGACCTGTACGAGCTTTTCCGGCGGAGGAAATTCTCCATCGGCATACTGTTGGCGCGAAGCCTTCTCCATGATCCGGACCCAGATCGGAAGCGCCAGCGCCGCGCCGTACCCTTTTTGCTCGATCGTTTGCGGTTGATCGAAACCAACCCAGACACCGCAGGTCAGCGAGTTAGTGAATCCGACGAACCATGCATCCTTGTACTGGTCGGTTGTTCCAGTTTTTCCCGCAGCTATTCGGTCTAGTCCGAGTGATTTTGCTGATGCTGCCGTCCCGCGTTCGATCACGCCGCGCAACGTCTGTGCTACCATCCAGGCAATGGCCGGAGAGATGATTTGTCGCTGTTGCGGATGTGCCTGATAAATAATCGTTCCCTCCTGGTCATCGATGCGTTCGATGAGATAAGGCTCCCGTCGAACCCCTCCAGCCGCAAAAGCGCTGTAGGCGGCGGTGACATCTTTCACGGTTGATCCGAACGCTCCGAGATAGATCGCCGGCACCTTCGGAATGTCTGGCGCAAAGCCGGCCAGCGTTGCCAGCGCATGCACTTTGTCCAGCGTGGCCTTTTCACCGACCCTGACGGTCATGGTGTTTCGCGAGAAAATGAGGCCATCTCGAGCCGGGAGTGTTCCTCGGCTGGTTCCGTCCGAATTGTTCGGTGCCCAGCGCGGAGCGGTTTGTACTTCACCCGGCTGTAACGGATCGTCACTGATCAGAGTGCCCGGAAACAATCCTTGTTCGTAAGCTGCCGAGTAAACAAACGGTTTGAACGTTGAACCGATCGGTCGATATGCTTGCAGCGCCCGATTGAATTTGCTGTCCCGAAAATCACGTCCACCCACCAGCGCCCGGATAGCGCCGCTCCGATTATCCAGAACGAGAGTTGCCCCTTGCAAATAGGGAGTGGGATCTTCCGCTCCGCGTTCGGCATCGGTATAACTGGATTTTCGCGGGTGCTTATAATCGGATTTTCTCTCCACCTGTTCCAGCCAGTTGTCGATCGCCGACTCGGCCGCTGGTTGAAGAACTGGATCAAGGGTGGTGTAGATCCGGAGGCCACCGGCGTCGATCTGGTCTTGGCTCACGATGCCTTGCAGCTCTCGATAGAGCGCGTCCATCGCGTAGTTCTGCTGAGGTACCGACGAACGCTTGCCTGCGATCTTCAGCGGCGAGCTTTTCGCGGTTTCTGCTTCCGGTGCCGTGATCATTTTGAGTTCAACCATGCGATCCAGCACTTCATTTCGCTGAGTCGTCGCTCCAGTCGGATTCTTCAAAGGCGAATAACGATTCGGACTGCGGATTAAGCCGGCCAGCGTAGCCGCTTCGGTCAGGTTCACGCTGAACGCCGGTTTTCCGAAGTAGGCCTGGGTAGCGGTCTCCAGTCCGTAGTAACCCGATCCGAAATAGATACGATTGGTATAAAAAGCGAAAATCTGGTCTTTGCCGAACGTTTGCTCGATCCGGACGGCGACAAAGGCTTCCAGAATTTTTCGACTCAAAGTTTTGCCGCCGAGATCGAAACTATTCCGAGCGAGCTGCTGGGTGATCGTGCTGCCCCCTTGCAGAAGAGTGAGATGAGTAAGATTGCTGGTAACTGCGCGAAACACTCCCACCAAATCAATTCCGTGGTGTTCAAAAAAGCGGGAATCTTCCCGAGCCAACAAGGCTTTTTTGAACAAAGGCGAGATTTGGTTCGACTCCAACAGAATCCGATTTTCGCCGTACAGTCGGCTGTAGACGTTTCCATCTTTGTCGTAAATCCAGGAACGCTCCGGAATGTGTCCGACCTGCTGAAGGTTGAATGAGAGCGACCAAATAAAATAAAACAGAAACAGCAAAAGCGCCGCTACTCCTGCGCTGAAGACGAATCCGAGCATGAATCGCCGGATCGACCCTGACAGCCCGTCGGACTTAGAAATGAGGGGCATGGTAACCTGTGAATTGAGGTGACAAATCAGCAGGCCGTCAGGACGGCCCGCTAAATATTCGCTACCCGAACAGAAATAAAGATCATATCTTTTCCATCTACTTCAAACAATGGACGGCGTGATTTCCTTCAATTCGACTCATCGATGAGATCTGGCCGGGTCTCAGCCGTCTTTTTCTTGGCTTGCTCCAAACGCCACTGGTAAATCGCTCGGTGATTTCCGGAAAGCAGAACTTCGGGCACTTTCCACCCGCGAAACTCGTTCGGGCGAGTGTATTGCGGGTATTCGAGCAAACCATCGCTGAACGAATCATTGGCCGCCGAGTCACTGTCCCCCAGTACGCCGGGAATCAGACGGGCCACGGCATCGACGACCAGTACCGCTGCGATCGCTCCGTTGGTTAGGACGAAGTCACCCACTGACAATTCTTCGTCCGCCAGATGTTCCGCCACTCGCTGATCGATTCCTTCGTAGTGGCCACCAATAAAGATCAGATGATCTTCATCGGCCAGCTCTTTCGCGATTGTCTGATTAAAGCGGCGTCCGCCCGGCGACATAAGAATCACCCGGGAGCGATCGGTCCGAATCGCTTCCACCGCGGCGAAGATCGGTTCCGGCTTCATTACCATACCAGGTCCGCCGCCATACGGTGGTTCATCGGTCAGTCGATGCTTGCCGGTCGCCCAATCGCGAATGTTCAGGCAGTGAACCTCGATGAGCCGATTCTCCTGCGCTTTTCCGAGAATACTTTCGGTGAATGCGCCTTGGCAAAGGCCTGGAAATAAAGTCAGGATATCAAAACGGAGCACGGCGTTTACTCAAGAATACAGAATACCGGAGCGGAAGCCAGAAGTCAGAATTCTCAGCCCAGGAGCCGGAATGCGGGGCTTCCGTGCATTTCCGCCGCTGTTGCTAGGCGTTGGAGTAGGTGTTCCCGGAGTTGGGGTATTCTTCGAGTTGGCCGCTTAACAGGGAGGGCTTGAGCACGTAAAGAATGTCCTCACCGCGGCGAAGCAGATCGATGTAAATGGTTGAATCGATCAGCATTTCAGGCCGGCGGTTTTTCCCGCTCACGCAACGCCGTCAGGTCATATTTCGGATCGAGAGCGTCTACCGGAGACTGGTCTGGAGCTTGGGAGTCGATAGCCGGCCTCTAGCAGTAAGTGCAGAGGTCGCCTTCCTCAGCAATCGCGAAGTCCTTACAGTAATCATGGTTTTTATGATTATTATGCCAGCACGCGCCAACCTATGGCGAATAAATCTGCCCCCGCGTTGCGTTCGACATCTGTACCCGTTCCCCAAATGACTCGGGTGCGCATGAGGCTTGTTACCCTCATCTCCTCGTGAAGCTGGCGCTTTACATATTTTTGGTTGCGCTGGCTGTTTCCTTGCTTTTTCGCCAACTCAACTGGCCCTGGGTCGCGTTCCGCCAGGGCGAGACCGCATTTGATAGCGGTCATTATCTCGACGCCGCAGCATTCTATGAGCGGGCCGCGCAGAAGCTGAAGGACCCCAGACTACTCGAGCGCCTGGCGAAATGCTGGTTGGCAACCGATCGAAAAGGACTTTCGGGCTGTGCTTCCTGACGCCGACGTAGTCCTCAACACTAATCCCGAACAGATCGAGGCGCTGAACTTGCGCGCGGAGGCTCTGCGCAGGCTGCACCGCTATGACCAGGCAAAAGAAGATTTTCGCCGCTTAAGTTTGCTTCCTGGGGGTCGCCTCTCCGGCTGGATTGGACTGGGCAGGTTGGCTCGTGCTCAAAAAGATGAGGCCAGCGCCAAAGAATATTTTCGACGTGCTCAGGAGTCTGATCCGAGGGACGTCAGGACTCGCTATCTCCTTACTGTTGAAAACGCGGCGGAGGATGGCTTCGTCCAGCGAATGGTCGCGTCACGCGATCTGACAGCGGCGGATCTGACTGCTCTGGCGGGACTTTACGCGGAGGATGGTCACCTGGATTCGGCGATTACCGTCTATCAGGCAGCTCTAACCAAGGATCCGGATTATTTCCCGGCTCGTATCGCCCTAGCCCAAGCGCTCACGACTGCGCATCGTTACGACGAGTCGATCGAACTTCTCTCCCGGTTGCACGACGAGTTTCCTGATGATGCAAAGATCATTCTTTCCTTGGCCCGGGTTCTTAGTTGGTCGCGCCGATATGATGACGCGATCCGAACCTATCGCGATCTCAGCGCGTTGAATCCTGCGGACACGGTACCCCGGACGGAAATGGCACGGGTCGCCACCTGGAGCAAACGGATGGGACTGGCTCGTGAGGTCTACGCAGAAATCTATGCGCATCCAGTCGACGAACAGCTGATTGAAGCTTTGCAGCGCTCTGGTCAAGACCAAGTTGTACTTGGGGCGCTCAAGCGCGTCTCAGATAATGGGAAATCGCCGTACGAAAAGTACGAGCAGGCGCGCCGGCTTCTCGATTCAGGTCAGTTGCCTGCTGCTTCCCGTCCTGCGGTCCAAAATGCGCTTGCTGATCTAGAGCCGGTCTACCGCCTGCAGAAAGCAACGTGGCTTGAGAGCAGCGCCAAATGGCTGGATTGGAACAAGAAATTCCTTCGATCAGCTCATACCTACCGCGAACTGGTGGCTTTACAACCGGGCAATGAAGAAGCCCGGTTCGATCTTGCCCAGGTCGAGGCGACCCAGGGCCTTTCGCTTGAGAGTGCCGCGAGCTATCAGGAATTGCTGGAGCTTGACCCCCTGCACAACCTTGCGAGCCAGGCGCTGGAGCGCAATCAGAGCATCCTGCAAAGTCCTGCTCTCTTTAGCAAGTATACCTTCTGGCACGAGAAAGGCATCGGCCGCGCCTCCGACATCGAACGACAACACTTTCAATCGGGCGCTGAAGTCGTCTGGAATAGTCAAACCCAGATTCAGGTGAGTGGAGATTACTGGCTTGAATCACCATCTTTCACTCAAAACCGTGAGGTTCAGCTCCAAAGCAATTGCAGCCCGAAGGGACTCCAGTTCCGCTATGCTCGGGAACGGCGAATCCGTGGCGCGCTTGTTCGCCGTGTTTTTCAAATCTTCAAGCGTGCGAACGTTCTCTTGAATTCGTCGGCGAATGTGGGTCACCAAATCTCGCTCGCTCCTGACTCCTTTTCTGCTCGTAGACGGCCGTGCCGGGTGAAGTAGGGCGCAAGATGCTCAAAGTAAATGCCGATGCCCTTCTTCAGAAAAAATGCATCTTCGAGAATCTGCTCGATCAAATCTTCCACGCTAGGGATTCCGAAATCTTCCACCGCGAAGCGGATATCTCCGGTTTCGAACGCCACATAAATTGGGTAACGAAGCGGAACCCGCTTTTCGAGATGAGCGCCGCACATCTGTCCTTCTGCGAGGATCTTTTGCCATCGGATCACACCCTGATTATAAAATCTTTTGTTAAGCTGAAACGGGAGATGAAAATTAACGGCTTCGCCGATCTCCAAAGGCACCATTCCAGCCCAGAGCGGAACTATCACGCCCACTCCACTGGAACTCACATCGCGCAGAAGATTGGCGAAACTCGGTTGTCCGCTTTCTCGCGAACCCAGAAATGGAGCCGAGCCCAGATCGATCGGGATACGCGGCTCAGATCGACGCCAGTCCTCAGATTCTGATTGAGAGAGGCTCATTTTTTCTTTTGATCCAGGACAATTGATGATCAGACCACAGAGACTTCCGCAATTGCCGAGTGCCATTTATGCATTTGTGTTCATCTAGACCCATTGGCGATCGAGCGCGACGACGAGCTCCGTTCGCACCCGAGCGAATTCCTCTTCGGCCGCCGCTAGCAGTTCAGGTGCATCCTGTAGAGATCCGTCCCGTCCGAGCTTTTCCAGCTGCTGGCAAAGATCGCGTAGCCGCGCAGCCCCCAAGTTACCACAACTTCCTTTCAATTTGTGAGCGGCCTCCTCGAGATCGGTGGCTTGAGAGCTGCGCACCGCGGCTACTGCCTTTTCGATGTCGAGCGGAGCAGTTTCCAAAAAGATCTCAATCAGTCGCGGTATAATGTCACCCATGCCCGCATCAACGATTGACTGGAGATTTGTCGCCGGAGGAAGTAGCTCGGTATTTGCCTCCTCTGCGTTGGCTGTGCATTGCTCCAAAGCCCGAAGCATGGCACGCGCTTGAACCGGCTTAGCCAGGTGACCATCCATTCCGGCCGCTAAGCATTTCTCGCGATCTTCCGCCAAGGCATTAGCGGTCATCGCTATGATCGGGATATGCTTTCCTTTCCCCTCGCGCCGGCGAATTTCGGCGGTTGTCGCATAGCCGTCCAATTCGGGCATATGAATATCCATCAGGACCGCATCGTATTCGTTCTGATCAAATAACTTCAGAGCTTCTACTCCGTTGGGAGCAAGATCCAC
>DATNNZ010000095.1:0-4726 GCA_035601575.1 Chthoniobacterales bacterium | reverse complement strand
TTCTCGACATAGGCCCGGGCTGTCGGCACTTTTAAATGAGCCCGTCCTTACACCGTCGCGCCCGCTGGTAATCTTTTCGAATGCCGCCGCAGTTTCAAGGGCGCGCATTCTAAACCGGGATACCGAATCATCTCTTATGTTGGGCGCACGCCTAATATATGGAGAAAAAAGCCCAAATTAAAGATGTGTGGTCATTGTTTAATTTACCTTTCGGCAAATTTAATATCAACCCCGACCTGATTCATTCCTAAATAGAATTTCTATGAATTTTCAATGGGTTGACCGGCCCGGAGGAGCGATTCGGCGATGCCAAGGCTCCCATAACCGTAGGTCAGATCATTTGTCCTAGGCGATGCTGCCAGCTGTTTCAGCGAGTTTTGTTTTTAAATTCGGTTTCGTTATCAAAATTGACTGCGCTGGGTAAAATTCATGTGGGTAAAGGCGGAGGCTAGATTCTGTTCATAACCCCACGGAAGAACAGGCGCTTTTGCTCGCACGTGCGCTCGACTACTCCAGAAAGGCGCAGCCAGACCACTTGCATAATACATTACCGGGTAATATGAGTTTCGACCGCCTAGGCTGAACCATACAAGACAGCAGTATGTCGATGAAGAAGACTAATCTGGAAGCCATGTCTGTTGATGACCTCTGGTCGCTCCACGAAGAGATTAGCAGGATCCTGTCCGCAAGGATCACTTCGGAAAAGCGTGAACTAGAGAAGCGCCTGGCAATTCTCAATCGTGGCCCGGACGCCATCGAGCGCGGGGATGCTCCGCAGTCGTACAACGCTGATGGTAAGGCTCGGCGCAAATACCCCAGGGTCTTTCCGAAGTATCGCAATCCTCAGACGCCGTCGGAAACATGGTCGGGCCGCGGGAAGCAGCCGCGCTGGTTGGTCGCCGCCATGGAATCCGGTCGCAAAATTGATGATTTCAGAATTCGTGAAGCGGGCGGCTCCAAGGGGCGACGCCAGAGGGCGTGAGGTCAGATTTCGATCAGTTTTTCTTGTTTCGCGAATTGCCGATGCCTGGTCTTATTCGCCGCCAATATAAAGAGGCCCGACAAGGCCGCACTCGCGGACCGTGATCGGGACCATTAATCGTCGCTCAGAAACCATGCCGGAAGGGGCGTGCAGGCACCAGAGAAGGCAGCCCAGCGCAGTGGCGAAGCTCCCAAATGAGCGGACTAAGCGTCGCAACAAGAGTAACCCTTGGTTCAAGCGCGGACGCTCGTTAGGGGCGCGGTAGACGTGATGCGCCGGGCTAGCACTCCGATGACGGCGAGGGAGATTGCCGAAGCCCTGATAGCCGGTAAGCCCCTCAGGCACCGTAAGTAGACCATAGACCTACGGGCGGCTATCCTTGTTGCCTACCAGCGCAGTGGCGCCCCGCCGCGGAGGGCGTTGGCGGGTTGAACGACGGCAGCCCTGCGCGGTGGCAGATCACTCGCTGAGTTCTAGGACTTGGAATCTGAGCATATTAGCTAAATGGGTTGCGTATGATTTCTGCGCTTCTCGCGTCGGACGATACGTAAAAAGGAAGTTACGGCTGAAATCCAACGCCCCATCGCGGCTGAGTCCCACTAGCGCTATCCCGTGCCCCGCCTCGGAAGGAGGGAGCATGACTATTGCGAAGGGCCGCGTGTCCATTGTCACGTTCTCCGCTTTCTTGGGTTTCGGGTGGATCATTGAACGTGCCCCTGCCAATAGCCGCTGAAATCGACGGTCTTCGCGCTTCATTGCCAGAGCCGCTACACGGCTCACCTGATCGCCATTCGAGACGCGGCGGTTATCTTCCCGCCATGAACTTTCCTGCGCGTACAGGAAGAGATAAGCGCCAGCAATGTGATGGTGGATGCCGATTTCAGCGCGGCGCACGCGGCTGAAGTACTCTTCCGCCCAATTCGTGCATGCGCCGTCGATCAAGTACGCTTCTTGGCCCGCGCACTGCACGTCCCTAACTCACTTTTTCCATCCTTCCGCAGATTGGCGCGGACCTCCCGCCGCGGTTGTGGCGCCGTAAGAAAATGCTCTATTTCAATAAGTTGCACGCATTCTGATCGCAAAACCAGTAATCCACTTAGCGAAACGCGCTAGCAGGCGTTGCGACCACGTAATATTTCGATGGGAGTCTGGAGCAGAATCATGAAGTCCAGCCAAAGACTCCAATTGTCGATATACCAGAGATCGTATTCGACGCGTCGTTCGATCGACGCGGAAGTGGGAATTGGTCCCCTACATCCATTCACTTGGGCCCACCCTGTCAATCCAGGCTTTACACGGCGCCGGAACGCGTATTTTCGAACGATTTTGTCGAACTGATTGTCGTGGGCCAGCGCATGAGGCCGTGGCCCCACGAGAGACATGTTGCCGTCCAGCACGTCGAGCAATTGGGGTAATTCATCTATGCTCGTCCTGCGCAGCCACCTACCCAACCGCGTCACTCTTTTGTCGGCAAACTGTGCTTGAATCACCAAGGGGCCGTCCTCGAGGACCGACATCGTGCGAAATTTGCGAATTTGGAAGCATCTGCCGTTGAAACCGCAGCGTTGCTGCCTGAATATGATCGGTCCCGGGGAATCAAGTTTGATGGCGACCGCCACGATCGCGAGTAGCGGCAGGAGGGCCAATAAGCCTAGCCCCGCGAACAGGATGTCAATGCATCGCTTTGCTGCATGCTCAAACGAAGTCAGTGGTCCGCGCTGCAACTCGACGCAAATGGCGTTCCCGAGTTCCCGGGAAGGTCGCCTGAGTATTTCCGAAATTGCCCCGACGGGAATGAAGCTGACTGGGAATGGCAAAACTCTCAACTCGGTTGCGAGGGTACGCAGCTCGGACCAACGGTGCGGATCAGCACCGATCATAATTTCTTCGACGTCAGAGCCGCGAATGCGCTCGATCACTGTCGCGACTATTCTTTCCCGATGACAGGGGTCCGTGCTTGGAGGTGGAAAGATAAAGTTACCCTTCACACAGAAGCCGAGGCCTGTAAGAGTTTGAGTTAGGCTGTCATCGCCCATTTGGGAGTGGTCGGTAATCAAGGCGATGTTGCGACCGGAGAATCGCCTCTCGGCGAGGCCTTTCCGGAGTAGATCTCTCAGCGCGGTCCGATCCACAATCAACGCTATAAGGCCGAACATGGCGAAGAGCATGCTGGTGCCGCGCGAGATTTCACTTCCGATTTTCAGCGCGAACACCGTGCTGGCGAGCAGAAGAAATACGCTTATCCAAGCCAGGCAAACCGCGCGTATCTGATTGCGCAGCACCAGTAGTTCGGTCGGGCTGTACATTCGGCGGATTTTCATCAACGAAATGAACAGCGCCGAGACGAGAACTCCCGAGCCGAGAGACTTGCCGACGTCGGCGGGCGTCCCGAACTCTTGAAGATGGTATAAAAGACCGGAAAACACGCTAGCCAAAACGATCGTTGCGAAGTCGACCACGATCGCGAGCAGCTCCACGGAATCATAGTGGATCGGCCATTTGCGCCCTCCGTACGGCTGTTCGTCTAAACCGTGAACGGAAACGACGTCCGATATATCCACACCTATGGGCTGCTTCACAAAATTCATCGGAGGTGCTTGGACACGCAACAGTGGCAAAGGAAATAAATGGTTAATATTTAATTAATTATCCAATCTCATTTGATTTTGCAAGAGTTTTATTTTCTATTTAATTTTTCCAGCCCTAAAGCATCCGGTAGCCGTTTGTCTCCTGGCCTCGGGAACGTTATGCCCGAGGAGGGGAATATTTTAGTATCCTCGGTCGCATTTCACCTCCTGCCCAAGGGTCGCTTACGGGACTATCTTTGCTGTGCGAACGCTTTTGGCCCTGGTGGCGCTCGTTTCAACTGAGTGCATTGGGTAAGGATCGCGTGGGGCGTTTCCATGGGGGTTTTGGTCACTGGGAAGTCTGATTTCGGACCCGATGGGCTACCTTGGAGGTACCTATCTTCCTAATGTGCTCGAACACGTGGGTATTGCCGAGCCCAACGTTCGGCCCCCGCCGTCGTCCGTAGTATTTGATTAAGTCCGTGAGGGATAGGGCGGCATTTCACGTGATTGTTGCAACGCGCTCACGGATGTCGGGCGCGTACGACGCCGAGGTAGCCCGGATCGATCTCGGCAATCACGCGTTCGGCGAATACCTTGCCTTGCGGCAATGCTGACCTGTAGGCGGCAACAAGTGCTGGCCTCAGCGCGGGCGCGCGGGTCAGAACGACGGTGATGTCTCGCCTGACCATATCCTGAAGCTCTGCGTCTTCGATCACTCCCTTGGCATGAAGCGAGACATTCAGGCGCAATGGAAACAAGGCAAGTTCATTCGGTGCCGTGTAATAGGACATCTTGAGCAACAAGCTCGGCTGATATCCCGACCATTTGCATTGATCTGCCAGAGCCGCGAACATGAGCCAGACGTCCCCCCGATGCGGTGAATATCGCAGAGCCCGGGTCAGAGTCTTTAGTGCCTCCGTGTTGAATCGGTCGCCAGCATCCAATTCCATCGCCTGATTGATCCAGAGCTGGCCGCCATATGTAAACGCGCTTTCTGCCCATAGATCACCTCGCACAACCGCGAGAGACGCTGCCTGCTTGATCTTGTCTTGTTCGGCGAACGCTAAGGTGGCAGTCTTCTCGTCGACAGGAAGCCGAATGTGGTTCAGTCGATATCTTTCGGCCAGCAAGATCCAGGCAGCTTGCGTAGATAGAAAGACACCGAATAAAGCCA
>DATNNZ010000094.1:0-6805 GCA_035601575.1 Chthoniobacterales bacterium | reverse complement strand
CCTGGTTGCCATCCCGAATGCCAATTTCCGTCCCTCATTGCCTTTGGTGACGATGCCGGCATTTCCCGCGACTGGCACACTAAATAGATCGGTCTGGGCACCGTCGGCAGCGTAACTCCGGTGGTCTCTGTCGAAATTCCTTACTTATCTCTATCCTCTATCTGACGGCGAGTCCCTGACCTCCTCATAAGAAATCAGCTCTGGCGAACGGAGATAGTAGCGCGCCAGATCACAGACGTACCTGGTATAGGCTTCCTGAGTGCGTTCAGCCCGACCACGAATGGCCAGATCCCGGATGTATTTGGATCGTAATGGTGTCATAGGTTGGCCATTATGCCGACCACCACTTTACCGCTCACGCCCGCCACTCACCGACTCCGCGTAGCGGCTTCGTTCAACCCCTTTTATGTATAATAACTTTGATGGGCATTTTGGGGCGCCTTGGGTACTTTTTGGCGCCGATGTCAGACCGCGTCTTAACGCTCGCAGGAGCCGATTCATTGCAAGTGACAACCATCGTAGCCGATGTCGGACCGGAATCGACAAAGCGCTTTTTCGAATTCTTCACGGTTCGGTCCGTAACAGAATTTGAACACTTACAAAATGAGCGTAACCCTGACCAGATTCGGAAACTCTTGGACGAACTCGAAGCCTTTTGCGCACTGAAACAATGACCTTGTTTGGGATCCCTCCTTCGCTCCGTCGTCTGGTAACCCTTCAATGGCGATACTCTTCGATTTGTTGGAACACCATTTGGAAACGCTCGTCCCGTTCGCCCGAATCAGGCTTTCTTGTGGCCAGGGCGCCGCAAAATCCGACGTTAAAAGAGGCAGATACGGTGCCCATTGCCGCGCACTCCAGCACTGGACGACCAAGAACCAAGCCGGCCAGGAACCCCCCGCAATAGCTGTCTCCCGATCCGGTCGTATCTGCAACCTTCGTTGTGAAAGCCGGGGCATGGTAAACGGATCGATCCGACCCGTCACAGACCAGAGACCCGTTCGCCCCCATTTTAACTGCTACACAGCGCGAGTAGGTTGTCGATTGGGTTCGGATCCAATCGCTCAGACTTTTCGGTTGCCAAATACGTTCCACCTCTTCTTTGCTGGGCAAAAAGGCCGTGATCCTATCCAAAAAACTGAGCTCTCGATACCGGGCCGCATCAACGTAGGCGTCCGCCAATAAATCGAGAGTGAGGATCGGCTTAGAGGGTAGGGCGCTGAGCAAATTCACATTTTCAAATGAACCCTGCGGCGTTTGGGGAGCGATGTGGAAGCCGCGAGCAGTACGATAAGCTTCTGGCAAAGGACCTCTCCCGGCGTCCATCTGGTCGGCAGTCGACGATGTTAGTTTTGGTATCTGCTGTTTTTCGTTAACGCTTTCATGTAGAAGCCACAATTCGAGACCGCTACCTGGAATGGCTCTCACTCCGGCGGTATCCAACCCGTGTTGCCTGATCTCATGAACAACGGAGCTGAAATATTTGGTCCCCGTAACCGAATGTAGGCCTACCTGATCGTGCCAGATTTGAGCTCCAATGGCGGAATAAAGAGCCCCACCACCGATGGTCCCCGGCTTGCAAGTATAGTCCCGGAGGACAATATCATCTATCGTAAGCCATCCGACGGTAACAATATCGATCATGCCTATTTTCTCGCAAGTTGGTCCTGAATCCGGCGAAGCTCAGAACTTAGTACCGCGAAATACACGAAGGCTTTGGATAAGCTGACCAAATCGTGCAGATTCGCCCTGGGCGTTCCGAGATCGAAGTGCCGGTTGAAGCCGGGAAATCCCAGGAGTAGGACGTTCGGTGTCTTAAGCAGTGCGCTCACATCATCACTGCGCGAAGTGTAGGCGTTGTTTGATTCCTGAATTTTCACCCCAAAATCCCGCAAGGAATCAGCTAAGCTAACCGCCAGTGCATACAAATGAGGAGGAGTAACCGCTCCACGAGCGAAGCTCGAGAACTCGGCCAGGACGGCACCGTTCCCCAATCTGGTACTATTTTCGATGCCGCCTCGAGTGTCGGCCTGCGCTTCGCCACCAGCTTGCTGCACATCCGAAACAATTACGAGGTCTGGAACAGGTAATAGGTTAACGATTCGCGCGCTGCCCCGACCGATGACTTGATTTCCGGATCCGAGCGGTCCTTCTTCTTCGTCGGGGAAAGCTAGCAAGGCCTCGATTCGTGCTGCAGCTAAAACCGGAGCGGCCGTCGCCAGGGCCGCGACGGCACCGGCATTGTCAATATGAGCAGATAAATCACCCGAAATCGGGTCCTCCTGGTAAGTAGCCGAGAAGACAACGCGATCGCCGGACTTGAGTTGGGTGGAGCTGTTCTCCGGCTCGAAAAAGGGACGTTGATCCGCGGATTCTAAACGACCATTCGCCACGACGAAATAGTCACACTTTGAAAGGTCGAAGCGATAAGCGATTGCGCGGCGGGAGCCATCTCTTATTAGATGATGGCCAAACGGAACCAAAGGATAGCGCGTGCCTTGCTGTGGTTGAACGAGGTAACTCAGCGTATCCAGGTGCGCGAAGTACCATAGCGCTTTCCCGGGATCATTAGAGCCCGTTAAGATGGCAGTACTACCGGTGTTGGCGAAATTGTCCTGGAAATGAAGATAGCCGCCGGCAAACGCGCCGTCTTCCCGAAGAAGTTTTTTCAAGATTGGATTGCGGATGGCACTCGCCGCGGTCGAGGGAGTCGCCACACTGGAGATGCTGGTTACGTATCGACGCAGCCGCTCTGGAGTAATATGAGCATCAACGAGCGGCTGCAGTTTTTTCAGAACTGAACTGATCTGATTTCCGGAAATTGATTGCTTCATGCGATCTCTCCGTTATGCCGGTTACAGCTTCAGAAAGGATTGCGACCTCTCAGCGCCGCTCGATCTGATTCATAATGAACACAGCGATAACAATGAGGGCCCCTTTGGCGAGTTGTTGAACGAAGGGGTCGACGCCCGCCAAATTGAGTATGTTAGCTAATACGCCAATAAAAAGTGTGCCCACGAAAGTCCGTATCACCGATCCCGCGCCGCCGAAAAGGGAAGTGCCTCCGACCACGACAGCGGCAATCGCATCCAACTCATAGCCTTCCCCGGCGATCGGAGTACCGACGCTGAGCTGAGATGAGTAGACTAAGCCGGCAATCCCGGCACAGAGACCGCAAATGAGGTAAACCAGTAACTTGTACCTTCTGGTCGGAACGCCAGACAGGCGGGCAGCGTCTTCGTTTGAACCAATGGCATAGATGCACCGTCCGAATGGAGTTAGGTTTAGCACAAAGATGCTTAGCAATACAGTGCCAAGCAGAATCAGTGAAGGAATTGGAATTCCGGTAATATATCCGTTACCGATATAGTAGCACGTGTTGTCAATGATAGGGATCGGCGTTCCGCCGGTGTAAATAAAAGCTATCCCTCTGCCGAATGAGAGCATTCCGAGAGTCATGATGAAAGCCGGAATCCTGGCGTATGCCACACCTAGACCATTGATCAAACCCATGGCGGCACCCGCTGAAATGCCGAGCGGGATAGAGGTTAGCAACCCGTGATGCTGCAAAAGCCCGGCGAGGAACACCACCGTAAGCCCAAGGCTGGATCCCACGGAGAGATCGATTCCAGCGGTCAAGATAACAAACGTTTGACCGATCGCCAAGATGCCGACGATGGCCACCTGTCGCAAGACATTCAGTAGATTGGGAAACGTCAGAAACCTTTCTGAAACAAAGGTGGCCACCAACAACAGCAGAAGCAGACCAAAGACCATACCCAATTGCTGTTTGGCAATTGGCAAAAGATTGGCTAGGAACTTCCTGCGGAATGGACCTACAGCGTCAGCCATAACGATGCCTTTTTTCTGGAGCGACTGCTGCCGCCTCAACGATAGCGTTCTCAGTGGCATTCTGGCGAGTAAGACTGGCAGTCACATGTCCTTCACGCAGGACGACAATCTTGTCGGATAAACGGAGAAGCTCTTCCATATCCGAAGAGATCAGCAGGATTCCAATCATTTGTTTGGTTAGCTTCTCGATCACAGCATAAATCTCCTGCTTGGCGCCGATATCCACGCCCCGAGTTGGCTCGTCCAGGATAAGCAGCTTGGGTTGCAAACCTAAGGATCGGGCAAGTAAGACCTTTTGCTGGTTGCCTCCGCTCAGAGTTCGAACGGCAGCCTTCAAGTTGGTCGCCCGAATGTCCAGAGTTGAGACCATGTTGCGGGCAAATTGCCATTCCCTGTCCCAGCGCAGCATCGGAAATTTGAAGAAGCGCTGAACGTTTCCCATGGTGATGTTCTCAATCACTGGACGATTGAGGAAGAGCCCCTGCGTTTTTCGATCTTCGGTAACATACCCCAGACCGGCCTTAATCGCGTCGATCGGATGACGAAATTTCGCTTTCCTGCCGAAGACTTCAATCGAACCCGCATCGGCCTGCGCCAATCCGAAAACGGTCCGAGCAATTTCCGTGCGGCCAGCTCCTATCAAACCAGCCAGACCGAGTATTTCACCCTGAATAACTGAAAACGAGACATTATAAAAGTGGTTCTTGCGGCTTAGGTTCTGGACACGAAGCACAGTCTTTCCGAGTGTCGATGGACGAGACTCATGAACCAGCAAGTTTCGCCCGATCATTCGGTTAATCAGCCATCCCTGGTTAATCTCGCCGACCGGCGAGGTGCCGGTGCACTTTCCATCGCGCAAAACCGTCGCCCGGTCAGCCACTCCAAATATCTCTTCCAGACGATGTGAGATGTAGATCATCCCAAGCCTTTGTTCACGAAGGCGTTTGAGCACCCTGAAAAGCACTTTCGCATTTTCGTCGTCGAGTACCGCCGTAGGTTCATCCAAAATAAGGACTTTCGGATTGCGGGATAAAGCTTTGGCAATCTCAACCATTTGTTGCTGAGCAACACTGAGCTGGCTAATGGCGCGAGAAGGTTCCAACTCGATGGAAAGACGTCGCAGGAGAGTGAGCGTATCTCGACGCATCTTCTTACGATCGACCGTGCCGAAGGGAGTAATCGGATAGTGGCCTAGAAATATATTTTCCTCGGTAGAAAGATGAGGGATAAGAGAAAACTCTTGATGTATCACAACGATTCCGTGATCGATCGCTTCTTTTGGAGTTCGAGGTCGAAACTCGTGCTCAGACAAAAAGAGGCGGCCTTGATCTGCTTGGTAAACGCCGCCCAGGATTTTCATTAGCGTCGATTTTCCAGCGCCATTCTCCCCGACCACGGCATGAATCTCGCCCTGAAAAAGCGCAAGATCGACCTCGCTTAAAACCAGGTTGCCTTCAAAAGATTTGCTGATCGATCGGGCCTCAAGCAACGGTACCGAACTGGAATTAGCTGGGCGGGAAGAGGGTCGATTAGGGCCTTCCATTTGCTATTTCTGGAAAGATCGGTTGAATCGCTGCAGTTAGTCGAACCCGAGGAACTGGAATACCTACTTGCAGGGATCTGGAGGAGGTGCGAAGTCGCCCCAGCCTTTGCCAATCCATTGATCGGCGTTTTCCGGGACGACAATTGGCGAATCGGGAAGCTTCAATTCGTTACCCGGATTCTCATATTTCTGTGCGCCGGCTATCTGCTTTCCGATCAAGGCATAAACCACCGCTCTGAGGCCGATATCTCCAATGAATGGAGTGTAGTTACCATCAGCCCGGAACGTTCCATCCTTAACCGATTTGAAGCCGGCATTTGAGCCGTCGAAAGTGTAAATCTTAATCTTGTCCTGGCAGCGTCCAGCCCGGCCGATCGCTAACTCCGCTCCCCAGGAAGACTCTTCGGCATGAGAGAAAATTGCGTCTATTTTTGGAAAAGCGGTAAGCCAATCTTCCATCAACTTGACCGCGGGTTCTCGTATCCACTGACCATCTCCGCGAGCCAGGACTTTGATTCCCGGAAAGTTCTTGAAGACATTGTTCATGCCCTTGTCGCGATCTACTGCCGGGGAAGAACCTTTCAGTCCCGTGATTACTACCACGTTGCCCTGGCCCTTAAGTTCCCCAGCTGCTCTTTTCGCAACTTGTTCTCCCATGGTGACGTTACTCTGGCCGATGAACAATGTCTTATCGCTCGGTACATCGCGATCGAGCACGACCAGTGGGAGATTTTTCTGCATCACCGCCCGAGCAGCAGGCACAAGACCAGCAGACTCTACGGGACTCATAATTACTGCGTCGACACCCTGGGTAAGAAGATCGCGGATGTCATCATTTTGCTTGGCAATATCAACATGGCCATCCGTAACGATCAGGCGTATGTTCGGATGCCTGGCAGCTTCCGCTTGCAGCGACTCAAGCATCGCGATCCGCCAGGGATGATTGAAGCCGGTTTGGGAGAAGCCGATCGTAAGCTGCTTCGCCTTGCCCCCAATCTCGACTGGTCCTTCCGGAAGTGGCAAAACGGTGGTAAAAGGTAGCGTCTGGTAAAACTTCAAGAGCTCCTCGGTGGTCAGGTGGGTAATGGGTTGCCGCTCCTGGCCGCTGGCCGTAACCGTACAGAGCGCTAGAAATAAGGTCGCCAATCTTCTCATGGGTGGTTCTCTTGGTACATGCTTCTGGTGGTTTCTTTTGCTGTAGGTAGGACCAACCTAGTTCCGCTTACGAGTCCTAAGCCTAACTGAATGGCCTTTCTTCGCTTCTGGTTTGGCTGCAAAACGGGTCAGCGTAACTCGATAACGATATCGGTCAGATCGGAATAGAAGCTCGACCGATTCAATGGCCCGGAGAAAAGGATCGAAGGTATTCCGGTGGATTATCATCAAGGGCTGTCCAGGCCGCAACTGGAG
>DATNNZ010000093.1:0-5889 GCA_035601575.1 Chthoniobacterales bacterium | reverse complement strand
ACATTGAGACCGTGAGATATTAAAAGTGGTTTTTAATGAGGACTGCTCCAATTTTCAATCGATTGGGTATCGGTCTCACGCCCGGCGATTCTCACTACCGTGCTTATGTCGGACCACCACAGGATTACGATCTGATTGCAGCGATGACTTTTAATCTGCTTACGACAGCAGGGTTGCGACAGCACCATAAACTGATCGATGTGGGTTGCGGCTCTTTGCGTGCGGGCCGTCTTTTCATTCCTTACCTGAATTTCGGTAACTACATCGGTGTCGAACCGAATGAGTGGCTGGTAAATGAAGCCATCAAGCACGAAATAGGCGAGGATTTGATTCGGATCAAAGCACCATCTTTCATTTTCAAATCGACTTTGTCCGCGACCGACCCGGTGCAAGCGGATTATGCGGTCGCGCAGTCGATTTTTAGCCACGCCTCTCGTGCCCAGATCGCGAACTGGCTCCTGGATATTTCCAATAATTTAAAAGGCAGCGGCGCGCTCTTCGCTACCTTCCTCATCGGAAACGAAGATTACAACGGAGATGACTGGATTTATCCGGGCTGCGTCACTTATCGCCTGGAGACGATGGCGCAGGCCGCAGCTCAGGCTGGTTTCCGTTTCGTTCCGTTAAAATGGCGGCATCCCCGCCAAACATGGGCCCTTTTTGCTAAAGCCGGGTATGAGGTGTGGTGGAGCGATAAAATACCGCTCACGTGGAATTCGAAAATCGACGTGAACAAGTGACCATTGCCATCATTTTTCGGACTTGCCCTTAGGCGAGCCTATATCCGGTTAAACGTCGAAGAGCTTCCAAGTACTTGGCCGAGGTCGGCTCGTTGCCAGGACAAACTGATCGGAAGAAACTGTTTGTTCAAATTGGAGTTTACCGTGTGCGGCATCTATGATACGCATGTGTATTCCACATAAGTATTTGTCTGCTTCTTGAAGCGAGAACACTTGAAGGACCCATCGACCGCCAATACCGCCGTTTGCATCGCCGGCGCGCATCGCTCAGGAACGTCGATGCTCACAAAGCTATTGCATACTTGCGGCCTCTACTTGGGCCCAGAAAGCGATTTGATGCCCGCGCAGGCTGATAACCCCGATGGCTTTTGGGAAAATCTTCGCTTCGTGGCACTCAACGACGAAGTGCTCAATGAACTGGGCGGTGCTTGGGATCTTCCGCCGAAGGCCGACGAGAACTTTAAGCATGCCCGGCTTGATCCTTTGCGTACCAAAGCGCAGTTGCTGGTTGAAGGATTTGATTCCGCGACGGTCTGGGGCTGGAAGGATCCGCGCAACAGTTTGACGCTGCCGTTCTGGCAGGACCTTTTGCCTAAACTGAAAACACTCATCATCGTGCGTAATCCGCTTGAAGTCGCGTACTCGATGCGGGAGCGAAACGGAACGTCTTATTCGTTCGGTTTGCGGCTTTGGGAAATCTACAACCGACGCGTGATCGAGACATCAAGCGAGCAAGAGCGGCTCGTTACTCATTACGATTTGTTTTTCGAAGACGCGGGAACGGAATTACGGCGAATTGTGCGGTTCATCGGTTTGCCCGATGGGGAAGTAAACAGCGCGGCGGCGCTGATAACAACGCAAAGGCGCCACACCCATTTCACGATTGACCAACTGATCGACGCTCGTGTCTCCGCTGAAGTGATCGACCTTTATCGCGCTTTGATTGCCGAGACCGATCGAGGCGTCCGTGCATCGGCGAAGAAAGGAAACAAAGCCAGGATAACGAAGGCTCCGCGAACTGCGAAATCGGCAGAAGCCGATTTGCTTCCCGGATCGGTTAGCCGGCTGAATGCTTCCGTTCCAGAAAAAATTGCACGGATCGAGCATCTCGAGCGCGAGTTCTTCCAACTTAGCCTCCATCACGAAAAAGAGCGCGCCGAGCATCTCGAGCGCGAGCTTCGCCAATTTAGCCTCCACCACGAAAAAGAGCGCGCGGAGTACCAACGCGAGATTGAGAAAATTCGGGAATCCTTCCTGCAAACGGAAGCTCGGCATAAGACCGAAGTAGAGGAACTCAGTGCCCATCTTGCGCAAGCGGAAGCTTGGCATAAGACCGAGGTAGAGGAACTCAGTACCCATCTTGCGCAAACGGAAGCTCAGCATAAGACCGAAGTAGAGGAATTGCGCCATCGCATAATGGAAATGAACCGTCTGCTTCATGACAAAAGCGTAAGTCTTGCACAAGACGAGAAACACATCGCGGAGCTAACGGACCGGTTACGCAAGCAGCTGTGGAATACGAGAAGGCTCTCGCACCTGCTTGAGGATGTGGAAAGCGCGGCTCGCAGGCTGCGCACTTCCCGCCGTTGGAAATTGGCCAACCCCGGGGCGACGCTCAAAGCAAAGCTGTCTCACGGAAAAGTGTCGCCCGGTTATGGACACCTTGAAAAGATTGTGAACACCTATTCCAAATGGCGCGTTGCGCACCCGGAAATCGCGAAGATCGATGATGAAATCAAGGCCGCCCAGGTCCCGAAGATTCCCGGGATCGCGACGCAACTGCATCAAAAGATTGGTAATTCGGAAGGTACGAATTCGGTTGACGAAGCTGCTGCAACGGAAAGTGATGTGTCGAATAAAGCTCCGGCGGCGCCTATTCCCTCATTGCCGTTGAGGTCTCTTCATTTTCCGGCGCACGAGGAAGTT
Organism: Chthoniobacterales bacterium; assembly: GCA_035601575.1. Lineage (GTDB taxonomy): Bacteria > Verrucomicrobiota > Verrucomicrobiia > Chthoniobacterales > JAFAMB01 > DASTDH01. The sequence goes on along the minus strand of DATNNZ010000093.1, from coordinate 3,223 downwards.
GATGTATCCGTCATTATTCCGGTCTTCAACCAGCTGCCATTTACACACGCCTGTCTTGCTTCGCTGCAGACTATACAAGAACGACCGCGTTTCGAGGTGATTGTCGTGGACGACTGCTCCAGGGACAGTACCGCTAAGCTTGTCCCTCAGATTCGCGGTATTGTTTATCTGCGCAACGAGACGAACTCGGGTTTCATCGCCTCCTGCAACCGCGGTGCGGAAAAGGCGCGCGGCAAATATCTCTTTTTCTTGAATAATGACACGGTTGTTAAGGACGGCTGGCTGAGTGGGCTGATGGATACCTTTGCCGAAGAACCGCAAGCAGGTGTTGTCGGCTCAAAACTCGTTTACCCGGATGGTCGTTTACAGGAGGCAGGCGGTATTATATGGCGGGATGCCTCGGGATGGAACTTTGGCAAGTCCGATGACCCTGAAAAACCTGAATACAACTATCTCCGCGAAGTAGATTATTGCTCAGCGGCAGCGTTGATGATTCCCAAATCGCTGTTTCAGAACGTGGGTGGCTTCGATTCGCGCTACGCGCCTGCTTACTACGAAGATACCGACCTGTCGTTCAAGGTTCGCCGGACCGGTTACAAGGTATTATATCAGCCGCTAAGCGAGGTCATCCACTACGAGGGAGCAACCGGGGGAACTGATCTCGCAACCGGCACAAAAAAACATCAGGATATCAACCGCTCGACATTTGCGAAAAGGTGGGCAGTTGAACTGATGGCAAAACCAGTCAATGGCGATTTGACGTTCCTGCGACAGCCGGCGCCGGGTCGAAACAACATTCTGGTGATTGACCACCATCTTCCCATGCCGGATCGCGATTCAGGGTCGCTACGGATGTTTCAAATCCTCAAGCTCCTCCACGAGCTTGGTCATCGCGTCACTTTCATTCCAGATAATCTGGCAAACATTCGTCCTTACGCGGGGGAGCTGCAAAAACGCGGAATCGAAGTTCTTTATCACCCCTATATCAAAAAGGTGCGCGACTACCTCATTTCGCACGGCTCCGACTTTGACGCCGTAGTGCTAAGCCGCTGTGATTTTGCTCGCAAACACATCACCGACGTTCGCCTGTTTGCACCGCAGAGCCGAATTATTTTTGACACGGTTGATCTTCATTTCCTCCGTGAAGGGAGCGAGGCACGTCTAACTCGGGACCACGAAGTGCAGCGGAAGGCGCAGGAGACGCAGCAACTGGAGTATGAATTGATTGATCAATCTGATGAGACCTGGACGGTAAGCAGCGTCGAACAGCAGTTGCTCCAAGAGAAATGGCCTAACAAGTCTATTCAACTGGTTTCGAATATTGTGGATGTACCCGGATCGAAGACACCGTTCTCGCTTCGGCGAGACTGGCTATTCATTGGTGGTTTCCAACACAGACCAAACATTGACGCTGTTCTCTTTTTTGTGCGGAGAATTTATCCGCTGATGAGCGAGCATCTGCGCGATGCCAAATTCTACATCATTGGGGAGAAGGCGCCGCCGGAGATAGTTGCTTTGGCGACTGATAGGATCATTGTCACCGGATTGCAGACGGATGTTCGTCCCTTTTTTGATAGCGTAAAACTGTCCGTTGCGCCGCTCCGATTTGGGGCAGGCGTAAAAGGCAAGATCAACCAAAGCATGGCTTTTGGCGTGCCGGTGGTCGCAACCTCGCTGGCTGTGGAGGGAACGGCGCTCAGTGATCGTGAAGAAATTCTGGTTGCGGACGAGCCGGAAGACTTTGCGCGGGCATTAATTGAGCTCTACGAATCGGAAGAACTTTGGAAGCGGCTCTCTGAGAACGGCATCAGGAAAACACGCGCTCTCTACTCCACCGACGCGGCACGCAAGAAGCTGGAATTTTTATTTAGCGACGACCATCTCGGAAGTTTGGTGCCATCAGGAGCGGTTGAGCAGCCAGACATTGCTATCGCAGCGAGAAGCTGATCTTGGCTCTTACCAGTGAGTAACATGGAGCGGACCGGAAAGATCACCGGCAAAATCAGCGCGAATCCAAATCCCGTCTCTTTAGGGCAAGGCTGTGTTGTGATTTCATGGGAAACGAACGATCCCGCTGGAGCGGAGGTGCGCGTTTCAACCTCTGGCGGTCACGAACAGCTGGTCAGCCAGGGCCCGTCCGGACAGACGGAAATCCCCTGGGTTGTGGATTCGACGATATATGATTTCCGCCTATATGCCGCGAGTCAGCCGGATACGCCCATTGATTCAGTGCAGGTTTGGCGCGACCTCGAGTCGGCCTCGATGGCTCTGCGAGAGCTTGCAGATGAAGTGATGCGCGGAAATATCGGCATGCCAGAACTTTCGCAATTCATTGCGACAGTCACGCCTCGTTGTCTGCATAGCGAAGAATTTTATGAGATTTTTCAGGTCTGGGAACGGCACGGTTTTCATGTGACGCCGGTGCACTTCTATCAACCGATCCCCAATACACAGACTTTGCCCGAAACGTTATGGAATCACCCGAGCAAACTCGTGGGCATCGACATGAACGATTCTCTGCAGCTCGATCTACTGCGAACGCACTTTCCAAAATTCCGGGACGAATATGAGCAGTTTCCGACCAAGCCACCTGGGGGCCCAAAGCATTTTCATCTCAATAACGGCCTCTTTGATGGCACGGATGCCCTGGTTGCTTACTGCATGGTCCGCCATTTTCAACCACGGTTGATCATCGAAGTGGGCAGCGGTTTCTCTTCCTTGGTCTTGGGCGAAGCCATCGCAAAAAATAAAAGCTTAGGCCTAATCTGTATCGAGCCATTTCCTCGAGAATTTCTCAAACAGCGCTTTCCCGGGTTGCATTCTCTAATCGAGAAAAGGGTCGAAGACGTCGATCTTGACTTCTTTTCAAAACTCGCTCATGGCGACATCCTGTTCATCGACAGTTCTCATACCGTGAAAATTGGCGGAGACGTCAATTTTCTATTCTTGGAAGTCTTGCCGCGTCTCAAGCCAGGGGTCATTGTGCACGTCCACGATATCTTCCTGCCTTTTGAGTACCGGCGTGATTGGGTAATGGAGGAGTTCCGGTTTTGGGCTGAGCAATACCTGCTGCAGGCGTTCTTGACCTTTAATTCTGAGTTCGAAGTGCTGATGGGCAACAGCTATCTCGGCCACTACTATAAGGAGGATCTCAAAGCGACTTTTCCGAGCCTAGCATCCTGGGGCGGAGGTAGTTTTTGGATGCACCGTAAGCCTCAAACTT
>DATNNZ010000092.1:0-21218 GCA_035601575.1 Chthoniobacterales bacterium | reverse complement strand
AAAATGGGCCACGAGGCTTTTGGGAGCTGGGTGGAGAAAAAGCTCAAAGAGGGCTGGGAGATCCACAGCTGTTACGAAGCCGGAGCCAGCGGCTATTGGTTACATCGAGAATTGGTGGCAATGGGAGTGAAGAACCTGGTGGTAGCACCCAAAGCGATGGGCCAAGACAAGCAGGATCTTCCGGATCGAGAGAAAATAACTCCTTAAGCTACAAAGCACAGCTCCCCCGTAGCGCTGCGCTAAAAGAGTAACTGGCTTTGGTGTTTGATCATTACGGTGCTCGTACCTCGCACCGCGCCGATCAAGCACCAAAGCCGGTCACAGTCGAGTTGTTGCCTCATCTAGGCCCAAATGAACCAGAAACTTTCAAAAAAACTTTTTCGCAGCGAGCTCTTGACAAGTTCGGCTTCATAGAAGCCTGGGCTAAGTTCCCAAGGCCCTTCGGGCCGGCGCTACCGGGCGCTACCGGGCGCTACCGGCGCTACCGGCGCTACTGGCGCTACTGGCGCTCCCGGCGCTCCCGGCGTTCCTATTGCCCACCGAAATTTTTTGGCTATTGGCTATTTTCCGGGCTACAAGATTGCAATGATGAAAGCGAGCCCTCCCGCTCCACGCCAGTTTTCCGCCGAAATGCTCGACGGCCCCGAACGTGCCGTTAGCCGAGCTATGCTCTATGCGGTCGGCTTCAAAAAAGAGGATTTCGGGAAGTCGATCGTTGGGATAGCTTCGACTTGGAGTCAGGTGACTCCTTGTAACGTACATATTGATCAGCTAGCTCGAGCCGCAGCAGCCGGCGCTGACGCTGCCGATGCGAAGTCGCTAATTTTCAATACGGTCACCGTTTCGGACGGCATTTCGATGGGGACTGAAGGCATGAAATATTCTCTCGTGTCGCGTGAAGTCATCGCCGATTCAATTGAGACGGTTACCGGATGCGAAGGCTTTGATGGAGTAGTTGCCATTGGCGGCTGCGACAAGAACATGCCGGGTTGTCTAATAGCGTTGGCGCGACTGAATCGTCCTTCGATCTTTGTCTATGGCGGGACGATTTTGCCCGGGTGCCTCAACGATCGTCTGGTGGACATCGTTTCCGTTTTTGAGGCAATTGGTGCGCATTCCAGCGCTAAAATCACCAGCGAGCAATTGGAAGAAGTTGAATCTTGTGCCATTCCCGGACCGGGTTCGTGCGGTGGCATGTACACGGCGAATACGATGGCCTCTGCGATTGAAGCACTCGGTATGAGTTTACCTAATAGTTCGGCCCAGACCGCTGTATCCGAAGCGAAGCTGGCGGATTGCCGAGCGGCCGGGTCAGCAGTCGTCGAGCTAATCAAACACGGCATTCGTCCCTCCGACATTCTTTCGAAAGAATCGTTCCAAAACGCGATGACTGTCGTGATTGCGCTTGGTGGCTCGACTAACGCCGTCCTCCACCTGTTAGCAATAGCCCACGCTGCCGGCGTTAAACTGACGCTCGACGATTGGACTCGAGTCGGAAAGCGCGTGCCGGTCCTGGCCGATCTCAAGCCGAGCGGCAAGCATCTGGTGGCAGAATTGATTCAGATCGGCGGCATTTTGCCGCTCATGAAGACTTTGCTCGAGGAAGGATTGCTGCGTGGTGACTGTCTCACGGTGACTGGCAAAACATTAAAGGAGAACCTTGTCGGAGTGAAGCCGTACGCCAAAGAGCAAACGATTGTCCGTAGCCTCAAGGATCCGATCAAACCAGATAGTCATCTCGTCATTCTCTACGGGAACCTGGCTCCGGAAGGCGCTGTCGCCAAGATCTCTGGGAAAGAGGGGCTCCGGTTCGCGGGGAAGGCACGGGTGTTCGAGTCGGAAGAGAAGGCGCTTCGGGCGATTTTGGACGACAAAGTCAAAAAAGGGGATGTCATCGTTATTCGCTACGAAGGACCAAGAGGCGGACCGGGAATGCGCGAAATGTTAGCGCCCACCTCAGCGATTATGGGTAAAGGACTCGGCCAAGACGTAGCATTAATCACCGATGGGCGGTTCTCCGGAGGGAGCCACGGGTTCGTCATTGGCCACATTACTCCGGAGGCATATCTCGGCGGTCCCCTGGCCATTGTTAAGAACGGCGACCCGATCGAGATAGATGCCAACAAAAAAACGGTCAATCTCGCTCTTTCAAAAAACGAGATCAGCAAGCGGTTCAAAGCGTGGAAACAACCGAAACCGCGCTACACCAGAGGCGTGCTCGCAAAGTACGCCAGCCAAGTCAAATCCGCTTCGCTCGGGGCAGTGACGGATTGAGTGCTGCGGCGGTAAACCTGTTGCCGCTTTGAATTGCCGCGCGAAGTGATAGGGGCTGCTGAACCAACGCAGCCATTTGTTCCAGGGGCGTTTTCGCGCTCTATACTTAGAGAAAGAACCATGTGACAGGTGCGGGTAAGAACATGAACACAGGTCGCGTAGCGTTGATTGCGGGCAGCACAGGAATCGTAGGTGGCAACCTGGCGGCTCTGCTCGTGGAGCAGGGCTGGACCGTGTACGGGCTTGCGCGCAGGCCGTCCTCGGCCCGAGGTGTGATTCCGCTTGCTGGCGATCTGTGCGATCGCGGCGCCCTGGTTGCCGCGCTTGCCGGCATTGCGCCTACTCATGTGTTCTTCTGTTCGTGGCTTCGACAGTCGACCGAAGCGGAGAACGTCGCGGTGAACGGCGAGATGACCGAGAACCTGTTCGCCGCGCTACGAGGCAAGCCGCTGCAGCATGTGGCGCTTGTGACGGGAACGAAGCACTACCTGGGTCCCTTTGAGGCGTACGGGCAAACCGCGGCGGAAACTCCCTTCCGCGAAAACACACCGCGGCTGCCAGGGCTGAACTTTTACTACACACAGGAGGACGTGCTGTTTCGCGCAGCTGCCGCCGACGGTTTCGCATGGACGGTGCATCGCCCCCACACCATCATCGGCTACGCGCCGGGCAACGCGATGAATATGGGCCAGACGCTCGCTGTATATGCCTCGCTGAATCGCGAGAGCGGTGAGCCGTTCATCTTTCCGGGTTCTCATGAGCAGTGGAACGCGCTGACCGATGTCACGGACGCGCGGATGCTCGCGCAGCAGCTTGCATGGGCCGCGAGCACCCCTGCGGCGCATGGGCAGGCGTACAACATTTCGAACGGCGACCTGTTTAGGTGGCGCTGGCTTTGGCCGCAGATTGCCGCGTATTTCGGCGTGGAATGGCAAGGGCCGCCGACGGGTGGAACGCTTCCGCTGGAGCGTCGAATGAACAATGCAGCGCAACGTTGGAAGGCGCTTGCTGCGAAGCACGGACTCGCGGAGCCAGACGTGAACCAGCTGGTCTCGTGGTGGCATACGGACGGCGACCTGGGCCGCACGCTGGAATGTGTAAACGACATGACGGAGAGCCGTGTGCGCGGCTTTTGCGCGTTCCGGTCCACACCCGCTTCTTTTCTTGATCTGTTCGACCGGCTGCGTGCCGAGCGGCTGATCCCTGCATGAGGAGCGTGTCTAAAATTCAGCTATGGCAACGCCTCGCATCTCTACGCTCACAGGTCGGTAGTTCTTTGGCGCCCTCACTGTAAGAAACGCCGTATTTCGTTCACCAGAAGTTAATGGCATGTCTCCGGCTGCGAGTGGTCGACGGGAGTGTCTTAAGGTCCTGTTTTCCGGACATCACAGATTCAGAGTCGGCTGAAAACACCGCAATTTTCCAACTAAGCCCTCTTGTCTCAGCCATCGCGCAGTTGCCGATTGACCAATGCGTTCGAGCCAAGGAGCTTGACCATCAGTTCGCATGAATTGCGCCGGTTGACGCAGCCGTAATCCAGGGGCGTCATTTGATTCCAGCAACCCCCAGCCAGGAGGTAACTCATCCAGTGTCATCAGTTTTTCCGGTGCGACCATATAGTGCAGGTTGGCCAGCCGATAGCGGGTGATCCAAGCAAACTTTGTGCAATCTTGAAGCTGGTTCTGGATACGAATAATGCCCGCGAGGAGGCGTTGATAACCGTCATGGGCAAGAAATTCGCCGGCGAATGTATCCCACTCCGGAAGCAAACTTTCGCCCGCTCGGAGCGAAGGATAATGAGTCAACAGAAGTTCTTCCAGTTTTGCTCGTCGTTGCTGTAGCTCCCGTAATTTGTGCCGCATGGCGTCAATCTCGGCAATATCTCGCAAAAGATCGGGCCGGCTCTGTTTGCACTCGAAAATCACAACGAGCGGCTCACTCATTCGACCAGGTCGGTAAGCCGCCACGTCCACCCGAAACCGCGATCGCGGAGCCCGCACTTCAATACCGATGCATCGAAACCCGTTGGCGTAGGCCCATTGAGCGGCGAGTTTTTTTAAATTCAGGTGCCGCCAACTCTCTGATCGCCGCATGGACTCTCAATTTGAGGGGTTTCTTGCCAACAAGCAATTCACATCCCGGAATCCGCGCTCAGCGGAGAATTGAACCACAAATGGACATGCCCAAAAAGGTGAACCATGAATGGACACGAATAAACACGAATTAAGATCCAGTTATTCGCGTCCATTGGCGTTCATTCGAGGTTAAGGGAAAACAAATCGGTGCCCTGGGTGCTTTTGGCTTGGTGCGGTGGGGTCGATTAACGCAGAATACGTCGTCCCAAAAGGTGAACGACGAGTGGCGCTTGGAGCGACCCGATCGAGCCAGCCGAGGAGAGTGAAATTGAAACGGCACTTATCGTCCGTCGTTCTTGTGGAGGACCCACTACTGTCGGACAAGCTGCCCATGCCGGCAAAAGATCGTGGCGCCGAAAGAAATTTTCTTATGGGAGACCTGAAGTGCAAGAAGCTTTGATTGTCTGGGGCGGGTGGGAAGGCCATCAGCCAAGAGAATGTGCAGACATCGTTGCCCGCCTTCTGGGGACAGAAGGCTTCAGAGTGGACGTTGCCGATTCGACCTCGGCATTTGCGGATTCTAATCTTGGGCGTTTCGATCTGATCGTGCCAATTGTGACCATGGCGACAATCACTCCCGAGGAATCCCAAACCCTCAGCGAAACTGTCGTGCGCGGGACCGGATTAGCCGGTTTTCATGGCGGTATGGCCGACAGTTTTCGCAATGAGCCCGCCTACCAGTTCATGGTTGGAGGTCAATGGGTAGCGCATCCGGGCGATATCATCCCTTACCGCGTCACCATCGCCAAACGAGACGACCCGATCACGCGTGGGATTGAAGACTTCAATTACTGCTCCGAGCAATATTATATGCATGTCGATCCAAGCAACGAGGTGCTTGCGACCACCACCTTTGGCGGCGAGCACTGTTCCTGGATTGAAGGTGTGGGGATGCCGGTCCTCTGGAAGCGGCGTCACGGGGCAGGCAAAGTCTTTTACTGTTCGCTGGGTCACACTGCAGCAGAATTTGACGTCGCTCCGATGCGGACGTTGATCCTCCGAGGGATGCTTTGGGCCGCGCGAAACAGGCAGTCCACAGATTTCGATGGGGAATAATCGGCGAAATCTGCGGATCATTTTCTTGGCAGAGCCTGCTAGTTTGGCAAAGAAGTCTTGGGCTTGCGCACCACCACCCCCTACGCCCTATGCCAAAGGGTCTCCCATCCAAAATAGGTGGTGAATGACTCATGCAAAGCGGCTGCAGCGTGTGCCGTGGTCATCGCTGCGTGATGTTCGAAGCCATTCTTACAGACAAATTGCAGCAGATTCTGCAGTCCGCGAACCTGTACCACCGCGCGACTGCCGAAGGTGTCGAGCGGGTCGCTTCCCGTCGGCCATAGTTCTCCCCGGCTTGGTGCGGGTTCGTCTGTATCGCGGCCAATAGCTCCTTTGCGTCCATCGCTTTTTCGATAAAGGCGGGGACTATATTGCTGTCCCAAATCGGATCAACAAAAGCGGCGACGGCATTTATGATGGGTGCTCCGGCGGTGGTGCTGCTTCCGGATGCGGTGCTGGGAAGAGGACGGACCACAAATGGAGGCTTCCAGATATGGAGAGTGAGGATTACGATGGCGACAACAACGAGCGGAAGCCAGCGACGGAATCCCGGCGAGCGAATAGCCGAAACAGGGGGATAAGGGGAGGGCACAGGGCTAAGGGAGGCGGTTCTGCATAAATATGCAGTTTCGTCTGTTTACTCTGCTTGCTATCATCTGCCGTTTCTTTTGTCAAACAATGCACCGAAATTCGATCGACGAATGCCTTGACAATAAGACAGGAGCCATGCAACCTGATTCATAATTACACGTGCATGCATATACATGCAAATCCATGGGTCCTTCCCTCAACCTCCAAGAGCTTCAACTTAAATCGATCCAATACCGAAAAACCGTTCTCTCCATCATTAAACATGGAGGAGCCGGACACACCGGCGGCAGCCTCTCGAGTATCGACATCCTCAACGTGCTCTACAACCGAATCCTGCGCCTGAGCCCGGCTACTTTTCGGGACCCGGACCGCGACCGGTTTGTGCAGAGCAAGGGACACTCCGTCGAGGCTCTTTATACGGTCTTGGCCGATCGCGGGTTCTTCCCAGAGTCTGAGCTGGATACGTTGAATCGGTTTGGGTCTAACTTCATCGGCCATCCAACCAGGCACGTAAATGGGGTTGAGCAAAACACCGGTGCGCTGGGCCACGGCATGTCGTTCGCTGTCGGATCTGCGTTGGCGGCGAAGATAGATCGTAAAGATTATCGCGTGTTTGCATTGCTGGGCGACGGGGAGCTGGCAGAAGGGTCGAACTGGGAGGCGGCTATGACCGCCGGGCATTACCGGCTCGATAATCTGGTTGTAGTGATAGACCGTAATGGGCTTCAGATTACCGGTCCCACGGAGGAAGTCGTCCGATTGGAGCCTCTTCACTTAAAGTTCGAAGCGTTCGGATTTGCCGTGCGCGAGTGTGACGGGAACAGCATTCCCGAACTGTTGGCTCATTTGGAATCGGTTCCGTTCGTTGCTGATCAACCCAGTCTGTTGCTGGCTAAAACGCAAAAGGGATGCGGCATCAGCTTCATGGAGAACTCCGTTCGTTGGCATCACCGAGTGCCGACTGACCAGGAATTCGAGGAAGCCATTCGAGAATTAGAGAAGGCGGAGGCCTCCGTTGCGTAATGGAAGGGACCTCTTCAAATCTTGATGTGTTCGTGGCGACGCTGATGGAGGCAGCGAAAGCGGATCGGTCCATACTAGTGGTTACGAGCGACTCGCGCGGATCCGGCCGGCTGGCTCCCTTCGCGGCCGCGGTACCAGAGCAGATCATCGAGGTCGGAATTGCCGAACAAAATCTGGTTGGAATTTCCGCCGGGCTAACAGCGGCCGGAAAAAAGGTGTTCGCGGTTTCTCCAGCTTGCTTTCTGACCGCGAGAGCTCTGGAGCAGATAAAAAACGATGTTTGCTATTCTGATCGCCCGGTCAAGGTTGTCGGAATCAGTGCCGGGGTTAGTTACGGAGCACTCGGCAGCACTCACCACTCCCTTCACGATTTTGCCGCACTGCGAGCAATTCATAATATAACGATCGTTGCGCCGGCCGATAACTTTGAAACCCGCGAGGCAGTTCGAGCAGCTTTGCTGCTCGATAAACCGATTTATTTACGATTCGGTAAGAAGGTGATGCCATACTTACCTCGCGCTAATTCTCGCTTCGAACTGGGGCACGCTTCGTTGGTCCGCAATGGCAAGGATCTAGCCTTTTTAGCCTCCGGGGAAACGGTGGCGCCGGCGTTGGAGGCCGCGGAGTTATTGGCGGCGGAGGGAGTCGATTGCCGGGTCTTGAGCTTTCATACGATCAAGCCGCTGGATGAAGCGGCCGTTTTGCGAGCAGCGAATGAGACCGGCTGTTTGATAACGGTGGAAGAACATAGTGTGTCCGGAGGATTGGGAGAGGCATGCGCTTCGCTGTTGTTGGAACACGGGCAATCGACACGATTCAAGATTGTCGGCTTTCCGGACGAGTACACCATGACTGGAAGTCAGATGGAACTCTTTCAATATTATGGCATCTCCGGCTCCGGCTTAGTGGAAACCGCCCGCCGGCTTCGCGCGAATAAGTCCGAGTAATCAGAAGTTATGTCACCCGCGCAGCTTGAGAACACTGCGACTGCTCGTACGGCGTTGGCCCCGGCTAACGCCAAGCGGGAATTCGCTTGGCTGACTGGGTCATCGGCGTACAAGGACCGCTCTTCGGTTTGGTGGCGAAACATGTTGTCGGTCGCTAACGATCTTCTTTCCTGACTCTCGCATTCCGCAATTTCTTCCCCATGCCCGACCTGATCCTGGCAATCGACCAAGGAACAACCAATACCAAGGCGATCGTGGTTGATCGTGATAGCAGAATTTTGGCCCGCGCCTCGGTGCCGGTCGAGATTGCATTTCCTAAGTCAGGCTGGGTCGAGCAGAATCCGGTGGCGATCTGGGAAGCGGTTGAGTCGGTCATCGATTCCTGCTTAAAGCAGATCGCGCCGAATGTGCCGAATATATTAGGCATCTCGAATCAGCGTGAGACCGTGCTGGTCTGGGATCGGCAGACCAGCGAACCGCTCGGCCCCGCAATCGTTTGGCAATGCCGGCGGACGGCCGATTTCTGTCAAGAATTACGTGATCGTGGTCTCGAACCGTTTTTGCGAGAGCGCACCGGATTGACGGTCGATCCGCTGTTTTCCGCCAGCAAAGCCCGTTGGTTGCTGAAAGCGACTGAGAGCAAAGGAATCAGTAAAGACAAAGTGTGCATTGGGAATGTTGATAGTTGGCTGCTTTGGAAATTAACCGGCGGCGTTGTGCATGCTACGGATGTCAGCAACGCGGCCCGCACCCAATTGCTTAATCTGCAAACCGTCCAGTGGGATGATGAACTGCTGGAGCTTTTCGAGATCCCAAGTGTATGTCTCCCGACGATTCATCATTCATCAGAAATTCTGGGTGAGACTCGATCGAAGCTGCCAATTGGCAGTCTCATTGGCGATTCGCATGCGGCGTTGTTTGGGCAGCGCGGGTTCCAGCCTGGATCGATCAAAGCCACCTACGGTACCGGTTCATCCTTGATGACGCCGACGCAACAACCGCGAAATTCCGAGCGAGGAATATCCTCTACCGTGGCTTGGGGATTGAACAAGATCACTTACGCGCTCGAAGGCAATATTTCTGTGACCGGAGCGGCAGTGCAGTGGTTTGGTCAGTTTCTGGGCGCGGAAAAACCGGCCGAAAAAGTTGCTGAATTGGCTCAATCGGTAACTGATACCGAAGGTGTCTACGTCGTGCCCGCGTTCGTTGGCTTGGGCGCACCCTATTGGGATGAGGCGGCTCGGGGTATCGTTTGTGGTCTTACTAGAGGGACCACCAGCCGGCAAGTTGCTCGAGCAGTGATCGATTCGATCGCTTATCAAATTCGAGATGTATTCGACCTGATGCAGGCTGAATCGGGCAACAAGCTGGAAGCGTTGTTGGCCGACGGGGGCGCGACCCGCAATGACCAACTGATGCAGTTTCAGGCTGATATTTTGGGCTGCCCGGTGTTACGGAATACTTCTCCGGATGTTTCGGCTCTCGGGGCCGCATTTCTCGCTGGGCTAGCGGCCGGTGTTTGGTCGGGAATTGATGAAATAGCGCAGTTGCCGCGCGAGTTTGATCGATTCGAACCGAAGATGACTGAGCAACGACGGCAAGACCTTTACGCAGGCTGGCAGGCAGCGGTGGCAAAGGCGCGGCGTTGATTGAAAGGGATGCGCTTAATCATGCTTCTCTCAATCGAGCCCCGGCTAAAAACGGTCGCGATGTTAAAGGCTCAACTATTGCGGATCTGCATAGATAAAGCGCCATCATCGCTTATTCCGAACTGCCTGGCTTCGTCAAGAATGGCTTCAAGCTGGCGGCGAAGAATAGGATCATCGCCGATCCTCGCGAGTTGTGCTTCGCCCAGACTGCGAACTGTGTCCATTTGTATAAGCCGCAGGAGCAGTTGATATGAGTATTCGATTAAGAACTGCTTCGCACCCGGAATGCTGGCTAGCAGATCGTTCGCATTCGGGAATTCGTTGTTCACGATTCCAGTCCGACGGTCGATTGTTTTTGACCACCGGTCAAAGCTTAGCGCTACGCGTTGAGAAGGGATCGCCTCATCGTACCAAGCCTCCAGAACGAACACGCCACGCCGCGCAACCCGAACTGCTTCTCCTAAAGCTTGGGCGCGGTTTTCGCAATGATGGAGAACGTACTGGAAAACGACAACATCGAAGCTTGCATCCTTAAACGGTAATTCCTCTGCACGGCCGAGCTGTGCGCAAATCCCCGCTTTCTGGAGCTCCATCACAAGTTCGTTGTCTGCTTCGAGGCCGATGACTCTGCATCCCCGTTGCGTCGCCTCTTTCAGAAAGGCACCACGTCCGCAGCCGACTTCCAGGATGGCGCCGGGTGCGCTTGCCATCACCCTCTCGAAGAAACGGTGTTTGTAGTGAGTTCTGGTGCGTTCACCTGACCGACCATTTGGCATAATGGAATTCTCGGTCAAGCTCCGCGCGATTCGCCGTTCAGATTCTCGACTAAGCGCTCGGCGGTTCGACGATCGGTGATCAGCACGTTGATTAGTTTGCCCCGGAGAGCGCCGCGAATCGCCTCAAATTTTCGTTTGCCGCCAGCGATTCCGACCGAACGCTCCACTTTACGAAGCTGTTCTAACTGCATCCCGATCACCCGATTATCGAGCACATTCTCGATCGGATTGCCGTTCACATCAAAAAAGCGGAGGCATACATCGCCGACTGCGCCCTGTTGGCGCAACCGATCGAGTTCCTCTGGAGAAAACACGTTACCGCTCAAAGCGAGCAGTTGCGAAGGATCGACGGAACCAATTCCGACCAGGGCGAGGGTTACTTCGTCAAACCGTTTTAGCGCATCTTTTACATAGGCGTCTTCGAGAAAGGCCCGCTGCGCCTCCGGTGAACCGGTGACCCCTGGAGCCGGCAGAAAATGACCCTCGCCGTTCACCAGATTGGCCAGACGGCGGACTAATTGGACTGCGTGGTGGGCCGCGCCAGGATTACCGCTGCCGCCCAGGATCTGAATGACCTGCGCCTTAAAATGCCGCGGAAACGGGTCCATCGCATCCACCATTGCCAACAGCGTCGAACTCCAGGATGAAATCCCGAGAACCTCTCCCGACTTGAGGGTTGTCTCTAGATAGAAGGCTGCGGCAGCACCCAAATCTCGCAGAATCTGGTCGTTCTCACTCAGGCAATCAACGACGACGGCTTCCTTGATCGCGTAGATTTTCTCGATTTGATCTTCCAGCTCCGGGAAAGCCCCCACTGGTACCCGGACACTGATTCGAACGATCTGCTCTTCCTGAGCGCGCTTCAAAAGCCGCGAAATTGTCGCCTGAGAAATTTCAAGTTGTTGCGCGATCTGACTCTGCTTAAGCCCGCGCTCATAATAAAGCGTGGCAATCTTGGCCATTAACCGCAATTCATCGACACGGGCCATAGTTTACCTATGAGACATCCAGCGGAGTCATCCGTCAACGCTGACAGCGCCGGTAGCGCCGGCGTTACCGGCTTGCTCTGACTATTGCGAGTGGCGGACAAAATCTTGACTTTAACGTTAAAGGAGCTAGAAGAACCTGGTTCCCCCGTGCCTCAAGATCCTTCAGTTCATCCCAGGTTGTCCATCCGTGATCGGGTGACGCTTAAGTCTTTGGCTCAGCAGCTCGGCGTTTCGGCCATGACCGTATCAAACGCCTTTAATCGGCCTGAAGAGTTATCTGCCGATCTCCGGCAGCATATTCTCTCTACCGCCGCAAGCGCCGGCTACCATGGCCCGCGCCCCTCCGGCAGAATGCTCAGAACCGGACTCGCCGACGCCATCGCTCTGTTTAACCCCGATCCCATCCCTCACCTCTTCGAGGATACCAACGCATCTGCTTTCATGGCCGGAATCTCTGAGATCTGCGAGAAGCATCAATACGGATTAACCGTGCTACCTGCTGTGCAGGATATCTCCCGAATAACGGCGATCGATAAAGTAGCCGTCGACGGTTTCATTCTCTACGCGATTCCGGACCATAGTTCGATCATCAAACGCGTCCTGGGACGACAGTTGCCGACCGTTACCGTAGACATGGGCAAGCTTGCGGCAATTGCCGCGGTGGGTATCGACGATCGGGATGCAGCGAGGAAAATTGCTGATCACGTCTTGGAGCTTGGTCATCGCCAGATAGCCATCCTGTCATTGGAGATGCTGCCCGACGGATTCTCCGGACTGGTAAACGGTGACCGAGTCAAAAGATGCCGCGCCTCCGTCACGCGGCAACGCCTCTTGGGATATGTCGATGGGTTGAATGCCGCCGGAATCGATCCCGCGACGGTACCAATCTACGAAATTCGAATTAACGACGACGCGGAAGCCTCTTACTGGACTAATAAGTTTTTGAAAGCGAGGCGCAGGCGACCGACGGCGATATTCTCTATGAGTGACCGAATGGCTTTCGGTGCGTTGCACGCTGCAACCCGGCTTGGGTTGAAAGTGCCAAGAGACCTTTCAATCATCGGATTCGACGATATCCCGCAAGCTGCTGGATCCACTCCAGCTCTGACTACGGTTCGTCAACCGTCTCGGGCCAAGGGGCAGGTGGCGGCAGCGATTGTGACTGGAGACTTACCGTACACCGCGGAATTTCAAGAGCTTGCAACTGAATTGATCGTGCGGGAATCGGTCGCCGTTCCGCGAGCACAAAAGCGGTCATAAGGACCAGGAAACGAATCATGGATGATCGACCTTCTACTCTACCTTTAACGATAAAGAACAGATCCGGTTCGATCCGCGACACTTCTGACACAACTCCCCCGCAAAAGAAGTTCTCTCACCCCTCGGCTCGGTCTGCCGATAAGCCAAAGCCGGTTTTCCCTCCCCACCTTGGCAGGAAGCCCAGGTGCAACCCGACACAACAAAGGAAATCAAAAATGAAACTGCGATTAAGCATACGGACCATGCTGATAGCTGGTTCTCTGTTGTCCGTGCCGACTACCCAGGCTGGACAGATTCCGTTGAAGAATGAGCCCCTCGAAAGGCAAACCGACGAAAACCTGAATATGAAGCGTTACGTGGCCGCCGGTGATCGCGCCTACGTCGTCGGCGTCCAGGACGGCAGCCTGGTTCCGGATGTCAGCCTGAATCCGAACGGTATAGGCTGGCACATTACGGGGCAAATGGGCGGCGTGTGGGCGCACCCGATTAAGCTCCTCCATCAGTTCCAATTCTTTTTGAATGACAACCTGTTGCCTGCCGCCGCGAAGTTCGTGAGTGGCAGCGGCTATGTCCGGTTGGAGTTACCCCCAACCGACGGGCTCGAGATCAGTGAGACGCAGTTTGCCCCCGATGGATTACCAGTCGTGCTCGTCGGAGTGCAGCTCCGCAACTCGAATCCAGGCGTTAACAGCTTCACACTGGCCATCGAAGCCGAAAGCGAATTAATTCCAGCTTTTCCATGGAGTGGGACCACGCCTACCTCCGAATCACTCCATCTACCGGACCAAGTCTCTTTTGATTCGACACTGGGAGCGCTTCAGTTCACTCAACCTGAGCAACCTACGCTTAGCCGCCCAGCATGGCATGCGCTCGTGAGCGCGGCCCTGGATCCGCAGGATCGAGAGACGGGTTTCCAATCACTTGGAGCCGGCTTTCCCCCGAACACCTCTAAGCGCAACGGCGCAACTGGAACGCTGAAATATCAAGTCACACTCAAAGGGAAATCCAGCACCACGGTCTGGTTTGCCATCGCCGGATCGAATGTCGATCAGGCGGAAGCTTCCGGAGCCCTAACGCTGGGTCTGGCATCGCCGGATGGCCTGCTCCGCACGAAAATCGCCGAGCGCCAGCAAGTGCTCTCCCAGGCGCAAATCCATGTTCCAGATGAAGAAATACAAGCTGCCTTTGATTGGGGTAAACTGAACTTGGCCGATATGCGGAGAACGGTTCGCAATATGATGGTCCGGGATACCCTGGAAGGAACAGTGTACCCGTCCCCACTCACGCCCACATTTCCCGTTCTTTCAGGCTTTGGAGCTGGATATCCGGACTATCCCTGGTTTTTCGGGACCGACGGTGCATATAGCACTTTTTCATTGGCCGCAGTTGGGCTGTGGGAAGAAGCAAAGAATCATTTAGCCACGATTCGCCAAGTCTCCCAGCTGGTGAACGGCACAACCGGCAAAGTCCTGCACGAAATCGTCACGGACGGATCGATCTACTTTGGTACCAACGCACAAAACGGTGATGTAAACGAAACGGCGGAGTTCGCTACGGCCGCTGCCACCCTCTGGCGCTGGTCAGGCGATAATTCCGTTCGGGACGACAACTATGATTTCATCAAGGCGGGACTGAACTACATCACCACTAATTTGGTTACCGCCAAGTTAAATCCGGATGGTTGGCCTGAAGGCGCCGGCATGGTTGAAGCTACCGGCATGGGCGCGATCAAGCTCGATGTGGCCGTTTACACCATTCGCGCATTGAATGATCTGGCTGAAATGGCGGATAGCAAAGGAGACACGGCTACGCGTGACTGGGCCGTAAAGAAAGCCAGCGCACTGACCAACCATTTCACAAATGACTGGTGGATCTCGAGCCAGGGGCTCTTTGCCGATTCGCTGGCTCTGAATCAAAAGGTGCCGACAGATCCCCCAGCGGCGCTTGGCACACTACCGATCACCCAACTGGAACAACTCTACTGGATAAACGCGACCCCGATGGAGACAAGTATCGCTCCGGTTGAGGACGCCTCGATCGCGTTGCCCCAACTCGAGTCTTCTACTTTTACCGGAACGACCGGTTTCTATCAGCAAGGTCAAAGCCCGGCTATCAAAGGCAGTCGTCAAGCCTCTGCGGTGAACACCGGTGTAATGGCAATCGCCGAGGCCAATTATGGGCGAATGGATCAATCCCTAACATACGTCAACTTGATCGCTAATGAATTGGACGTCGAGCAGCCCGGGGCGCTACCGGAATTATTCGACAGTCCGGACTACAAGTACTTCCCGCCATTCGGCGGCGCTATGGTCATGCAAGCCTGGTCTTCGTATGGCGTTCATTGGCCGCTGGTGGAGTTGTACCTTGGGATCAAGCCGGACGCTCCCGCAAAATCGTTGTCGGTCGTGCCAGACCTACCCGGTTCCTGGCCAGAGCTTTCGGTCGACAATCTGCACGTCGGCTCTTCGCAGATCGCGGTTTCGGTGCGGCGTGCCGGAGTAGACTATGTCACAACGGTTTCGGCTCCGGTTGGCTGGAGCTTAACCATCGGATACACCCTGCCGGCCAAAACCCAGGTCAAGACGGTGAGCCTGAATGGTTCGCCTGCCGCGTTCCAGATCGTACCCACGAACCGAGGCGAAGAGATCCATGTGCAAACAAACTCCGGTGGCACGCAGGAGGTCAGGATTCAGACGGAATGATGCTGCAATTCCAATCTGAGAGATAACAGGATGAAAACGCGTCGCATGTCCGGCGCGTTTTCATCTTACCCCGGACGGTGCAAGACCTCGCGCGCGATCAACTCGATTAAGTATCACCGCTAAGTCCCATCGGATCTTGTGGACCTTGCTTGGTCGATCGAGCCGCGGCCAGGGCGTACCATGTTTGTTTGGTTCCAAGAAGATTAAGCCACCACGGTTGATCTTCGAGGCCAAATAAAGTGAACTAGCGTTAGTTAGGTGAGTTTATGAGCAAACTAAATATTCTAATCGATCCGCAACCGCGCACGATGGAGATGATCTTCGATGCGGAAGCGCGGCGCCGTTTGTCTGATATTGCCGATCTCACCATCTTCGACCGCGGTCCGATGCCGGCCGCGCTGTTGGAGGAGGCGCTGCCAAAGGCAGAGATCCTGATCGGCCAATCCGATTTGCCAAGGGAGAGACTGGAGCGAGCCACTAAGCTGCGAGCAATTTTTAATGTCGAAGGTAATTTTCTGCCAAACATCGATTATCAATATTGTTTCCAGCGTGGGATCCGAGTACTGATCGCTAGTCCGGCATTCGCAGTTTCGGTTGCTGAGATGGCTTTGGCATTTGCGCTGGATCTCGCGCGAGGAGTCAGCCAGGCGGACCGAGCATTGCGCGAACGAAAAGAGGTCTATGGTCTTTCGAGCAATCGAGATTTCTCGCTCTTTACTGGCTGCCGAGCCGGCATCATTGGCTTCGGTGACTTAGCGCGGGCGTTTCGCCCTTTGATCAGGCCATTTCGTTGCCCGGTAAAAGTCTACGACCCTTGGCTGCCCGCACGAGAGATCGTGCAGCACGAATGCGCGCCGGCGAGCCTGGACGAAGTGCTCTCTTCTTCCGACGCTATTTTTGTATTCGCCAGTGTGACCTCGGAAAACCAAGGTTTTTTAGGCAAACGCGAATTTGATTTGATTAAACCGGGCGGAATCTTTGTGCTGATGAGTCGGGCCGGCGTCGTCGATTTCGACGCCTTAACGGCAGCAGCCCAGTCTGGCCATCTCCGGGTTGCGACTGATGTTTTCCCAGATGAACCGTTCTCCAAGGATCATCCAATCCGCGATCTTCCGAACGTATTGCTCTCGGCCCATCGAGCAGGCGGAATGCCGGAGGCGTTCTTAGAGATCGGCAATATGGTCGTGAGCGACCTTGAATTGTTATTGCGCAGCTTACCGCCGACGAGCTGTAAAATAGCTCAGCCGGAAACCGTGAGTCGCTTCCGCGGGAAGCCGGTCGCTACTTCTTAAAGGAATCCGTCCTCGGTGGCGAACTCGCTACCCATTCGCAGGATACGGAACGGCTTGCGCAGCGAACGCAGTGTCGGAGGTTAGCCCATGACCGCAACCAATTTAGTCTTACCCAAACTGCAGCATGTGACCGTTACATTCCCGCCCGGCGAAGAGGGTCGGCTGCGCGACTTTTACATCAATGTTCTTGGGTTTAAGGAAAAGCCCGTGCCGAAGGTGGCGAAGCCGCTTGGATGGATCTGGTTTCATACCGGGGCGGGAGGCGTCGAATTGCATACCGTGCCTGATACGACTCCGCTACCGAAGGATCCTACCCATCATTTTTGTATTGAAGTGGACGATTTGGACCGCTACCGGTCAGCGCTCACCAGGGCCGGTTATGAAATCAGAGAGGCACGAGCATTGCCATTTCGGCCGCGTTTCTTCACTTGGGATCCCTTTCGGAATCTGATCGAGATTGTGCACGTTGAAGGTGACTACGTGAGCGCCGGCGAAGCGGCGGAAGGCTGAAGTAAACAGTGAGAGGTGAGAGGTTGCGCCCGCCACCTGATATGTCGTATAGCTCGTATAGGCCCTATACGGCCTTATATGTGCTAGTCACCGTTACCTAGCGATCCCGAATAATCGGTTTAGTGAGCAAGTCTCCTTGCCGATTGTCCGTGAAAACGTTTCTCTTGCCGAGCGACAGTTTTGATTTGGAATCGTAGGCCAAGCCGCACTGCGAGTTCCGGAGGAACTCGTTTCCGCTAAGATAAGGCGCCGAGGCAATCACCATGATGCCGCACCACGTGTTGCTTTCGCAAATATTGTTTTCCGCGCGTCCCTTTGCCCCATTCATGAAATAGATACCGGCGGCTTGATTGTTGCGGCACTGGTTGTTGAGGAGCAGGGGAGCGGTATTTGAGCCGGTTACCAATATTCCGTGCTCAAGATTCTGTTCACACACGTTTCGCGAGGAGATACCTTGGGTGCCATCCCTGAACATGATTCCGCTGCGATGGTTCCCGCGACATCGATTTTCTACCAACTCAGGCGTTGTGCCGGCTGCGCTCACCAAGATCCCGCTCTCGTCGTTCTGTTCGCAGATATTTTGTGAGGCTTTGCCCTGGGCTCCATCCTGAAACGCAATCCCGGCTCCCTGGTTCAAACGACTCTGATTTTCGATCAACACCGGCGATGATCGCCCTCCATACACGCCGATTCCAGAGCTTGGAAGCCGGGTTACCCGGCAATTTTGGACTGTGACGGAGGAGTTCAGGATATGAATCGCATGAAATCTGGGGGTCTCCTCCAGATTTTCTGTTGGTTGTTCGTAGGTGAACGAGAGATCGCGTACCGTCCCGAACTGGCAATCAACGATTGCGAGTAACGAGAAATCGCGCACTTGGCCGACCGATACGCCGGTCTCTTCTGTCCAACGAACCACTGTGGTCTCCGGATTTTCGCCGCGCAGCTCGATCCCTTCCTTGAACTTAAGCGCCTCCCGATAAACTCCAGGTTTGATCAAAACAGTAGTACCTGCCTCTGCTGCATCGATCGCCGCCTGGATGGTCGGATATTGGTCGGGAACGACGTGGGTGCCTACGGAGGGCGGGTGCGCCGCCGGTTCCGGCTGTTTTGCAATAGCCGGTGGCTCTGGTTTGACTTTTTCCACAACTGGTTCAGCCGGCTTCGCTGTCTCGAGCACAGTAGGTCTCGGCAGATCGTGTCGCTCGTTACTTCGAATTTCCGGTGCCGGTTCTCGGCCGGTTCCAGCTGGCAGCGTGCGGTTAAATGCCGCAGCCAGCTCGGCGGCTGAGGCAAATTCATCGATGATTCCGCGCCGAAGGACTACATTTGCATCTTCTTTAAGCAAGCTCAGGGGCGGGCAACGTCCTGACATTTCAACCTGCTGTCGCGGTCCTCCCAGCAGTTCGTACGCCAGCAAACTAAGCTGACGCAAGTAGCTCCCTCGCGGTCCACCGACTATGATCGGATTAATTGCCGTGACTTCACTTTGCGAGTTTCGCGATAGGGATGGCGATGAGGAGAGATCGATGGGATCAACTTTGATCTCAAGCGGGTCCCAAGACGGGAGAGGGTTTTCCGGGCGCGGAGTGGAGCCCCGTGAACCGCCTAACCAAATCCCGGTCAACTTGAGATCGACCTGCTTTAGATCGTACCGCTGAGCGAAATCTGCCAGTGGCGCCAGACGAGTAAGCAGTAAATTGGTTTCGAGCGGGGACAGCGCTTTGCGGACTCGTAAAATCGCTAGCAAAGGGAGACCAGCGAACGACTCTTGGACTAAGCGTGCCCAGTCCTGAAATTGTTCGAAGGCAAAAACCGCGCGGAGCAGGGGATGTGGTGCGTTCCGAAGCGTCTTCAGCTCGCTCTTAAGCGCAGCGATTAGCTCTGCATTAGCCAGGGCATTATGATTGAACGTAAAAACCTCCACGCCATGGCCGGTTTGTTTATCAAGAGCAAGAAACCGTTCGCCTTGTGGTGTTTGATCGAGACGTTTGAGTAGGTTATAGCGCTCTTTCGCTGCCGTTTTCTCCGATGATCCAGCGGAGGTGCCTATCGAGAGGATAGTTTGATCTTCGCTCGCGCGTTGCCGGGCAAGGGTTGAAGGCGAGAGCTGCTCCAAACATTGTTCGACCGAAATCCGCAACTCCACCGCATTGGCCGGACGGCGTTCCGGTTCCTTTTCCATCAACCTTTCAACCAATGCGACCATCGGAGCTGGGACGCCGACGAGGCGTTCCAACGGTACCGGTTTGTAAAGTTGCTTGCTCATTACTTCGCCCGGGGAACCAGTAAATGGCGGCCGACCGGCCAGCATGTAAAAAAGCGTGGCTCCCACTGAGTAGATATCGGAACGAATATCGAGCTCGTTTTCCTTGATCTGTTCTGGACTGGCGTACTCCGCCGTGCCGACGAATCCGTCACCAATTGTGAATGAGGCGGTGCTTTCACCGAGCGAGCGTGTCGTTTTAGCTAAACCAAAGTCGATGATTTTGACCGCGAACTCGTCGTTATCCTCCACTAACATCAAATTAGCCGGCTTCAGATCGCGGTGAATCACATTCTGCTTCTCCGCCGCCGCGAGAGCTTGAGCGACCTGTAGAATAATTCCCAGCGCAACCTTTGGAGTCATCGAACCATCGCATTCGACTTTTGCTTTCACCGTTGTGCCGTCGATCAACTCCATCACATAAAAATGGCAATCGTGATCCGTGCCCAGATCGTGGATCGACGCGACGTTGGGGTGGCGCAAAGCGGCGGCCGAACGAGCCTCCCGCAAAAATTGCTCTCTGGCGGTGGCGTTGCCCAAATACGTGTCGTTAATGACTTTTAAGGCAACGTAACGATGCAGATTCGTGTCAAAAGCCTTGTAGGTGACGCCCATTGCTCCTGCCCCAAGTTCCCAAAGGGTACCGTCGGCGCGTTTAGCGATTTCATATTGTCGGTAACGCTCGATGATTGGCATGCTACTTGGCCGGATAATGCTCTGCTTATATAATAGAAACCCAGCGCACGATCCAATCTCAAACGCCTCAGGTTCGCAAAAGTAATCGGCGTTCTTCGGCCAGGATATAGGGAATAAACCGGAGTTGACTGATAATTCGGCGTGGGCTGATTCCGATTAGCTAAGGATCATTGTAATTACGACGAGAATAGCCTCCGCCGGCTCTAAAGGCAACGAGTCATGGCATTGAGCAAGGGTCGCATCGTCTCCAGAGTTTCATCTCCCATATTGGAAACGCGGAATGTTTTGCCTTTGATCTTCCCGTACCCCCCATCAATCTGGAAACCGAATTCTTGCCGAAGGCGCTGAACAAACTTGGCTAAATCGATCTCACGATTGTTGCGAACACAAGTAAGTGTAACTGATCGAAATCCTTCTTTGGCAAAGAACTCGAATCCATTTTCAACCACCCATTGGTGTACGAGCTGGTTGGTCTCGCGATGCCGTTGATACCGCGCCGGTAAACCCTCCTCGATAATGTCCTCCAGCTTCGACCGCAACGCATAAAGGTGCGGGATCGCTGGAGTGCTCGGAGTCATGAATTCATCAGCGTTCTTCTTGAATTCAAGCAGATCAAAATAATAACCGCGGTCCGGAATAGTGGCGGCGCGTGCCAATGCTTTTTCCGAACAAGAGAGAAGCGAGAGTCCCGGCGGCAGAGCTAGCGCTTTTTGACTGCCGGTCAACAGGAGATCGATTCCAAGCTCGTCCATCGGAATAGGCTGAGCCGAAAAAGAGGAGACGCTATCGACAATAAAAACCACGTCGGGGTATTTCCTGAGCACTTCACTGATCTCCGGCAAGGGATTAACGAGGCCGGTCGACGTCTCGTTGTGAATCAAGGTGAGTGCGTCAAATCGACCGGTAGCAAGCTCGCGATCAACTGTTAGCGGATCAATCGGTTGGCCCCACTCCACCTGCAAAGGAGTCGCCGATTTTCCGCAGCGCTTGGCGACGTCGAACCACTTATCAGAGAAAGCGCCACACATGCAATTGAGCACCCCCTTGCCAACCAG